>CAWKAL010000120.1:0-16129 GCA_963847575.1 uncultured Gammaproteobacteria bacterium | reverse complement strand
GATTGTATTTCTTGATTTTACCGGGATGCAGTAGCAGGCACGATTGTCAGCTGGCTGTTCGTCGTCCTGGTCATTATTCAAACCTGCTGCTTCAATATATTCAATCTGGCCGTTATCCATTGCTTTTTTACACATGGCCTGATGCTGGCAAGTCAACATAGTGCTGTCGACCCGTGACGGATCTGACTTTTCATCATGCTTGAGCACAAACGATCCGCTCTCCGCGTCGATCATGTAAACGTAACCTTCTACCACCGCGGAATCCCATGACACTGTCATTATATTTTTCAATGCCAGTTTCAGTTTTTCATCCAGAGGAATATCGTCAATGCCAATACGCAGGAGCTGGTTGAGGATTTCCTGGTGTTCGGAGCTGCGCATGATCTGATCTTCACCAAGACGCTGCTCGGTAATGTCAGTGCCGGTGGCAAGTATATGCGTGATATTTCCCAGGTTATCTTTCAGCGGCAGATTTGACCAGGCAATAAGGCGTTTGCTGCCCTCAAGCGTTTGCCAGTAGTTGGTGTAGCAAACAGGGTTTTCGTCATCAGGATGGTCATGGTAATACCTGCCACTGAAGTGGGTATCATCTGCAGAGATGAATAAGTCCTGTATAGAATGTCCCTGGACCTCGGCGAAACGATAGCCTGTGGTATCCTCGCAGGCACGGTTGAAGCTGACAATTCTGTCATCGATGTCAAACACAACCACGAGTGAACCAATTGCATTCAACAATGCATTGGTTGCCTCTTTGTCAGTCACCAGAATATTGTCCATAAAGCTTACCTCGCCTGCTTTTGGGCAGGTAACTGATGTGATAACGGATTAAACCGGGATGCGCCTGGTCGCTGCCCGGTAATGAGCCTGTCATCATGGCTTACCAGTGGTCGCGGATATACGTGGTCCTTGCTGGAATCCATACCAGGCAATGTCGGCAGGGTAGATTGAATCTTTAGTGGACAGAAGTGATTCGACGCGGGCATTATCTGTCTGGAATGCCTATAACAGACGCAGGGGGCGGGTTATTGTCTGCATCCCCTCGAGAACCGGCAAATGAAAACACAATTAAATCATTTCTAAATGCAGCCATCATCCCAAAAACAAACAGATGCTGCCATTGAAGGCCGCGTTTTTAACAGGCAAATAGACCTGCTTTATGAAGGCTTGCCTTATGCCATAGTATCCACAGTAATTGTCGTTGTGCTCACATTTGGATTTTTGAGTTACTCAACGGATATGGCTACGTTGGGCCCGTGGTTTATCTTGTTTTGTTTAATCCTGGCAGGGCGGCTGGTATCAGGCTGGATGTATGCAAAACGAAAAGCCCGATTTCAGGTCAACTATAAACATGCCGAGCATATATACACTGTAGGCATTATTCTCACCGGGCTTTTGTGGGGCGCTATGGGTCTGCTACTGCTGCCAGAGCTGGATTTACAGGGAAAGATCCTGCTTTTTATTGTCATTATGGGCATCGCTGCGGCTTCAAATCCAAGCATCGGCTATCGTGAACTACCAGTCTATAGTTTTGTAATGCTATTGATATTGCCACTCACTCTGGGTGTAAACCTGTCTGATTTCCCCAATGCACTCGCGATTACCATCGCCATGTTGTTTTACGTGGCATTCCTGCTGAGAACGGCGCGCAAATTTTACAACAGCACGGAAAACATGCTGCGTCTGCAGGAGATAGCGATTGATCGCGAACAAAAGCTGCTGATGCAGAGAGAAGAAGCCCAGCTGGCTAATTTTGCAAAATCCGAGTTTTTGTCACGCATGAGCCATGAATTGCGTACGCCGTTAAATGCGGTGCTTGGCATGAATGAGTTGCAGATGCTCGACAGAAATGACCCGCTTTCAGAAAATCAGCTAAGGCGCGCACAAAAAATAAATGAAGCCGGCGGGCACCTGTTATTGCTGGTGAATGATGTGCTGGATTTTGCCCGAATTGAATCAGGTGATATAGATATCACGCTGGAATCAATAGATTCTCAGGCGGTGCTTCGCGATTCACTGAGGCTGATCGAAGGCAAGGTGAGTCAGCGCGGCATCAAGGTGTTTATCGACCAGACCCCGGCCTGTATCTGGGTGCGTGCGGACAAGATACGACTCAAACAGGTACTGGTGAATCTGCTGGATAATGCGGTCAAGTACAATCGCCAGGGAGGCACAGTCACTGTCAGCATGCGTCCGAATGAGCGGGCTATGTGCAGAATTTCAGTTATCGACACTGGCTATGGAATTGCTAACGAATCGCTTCACAAGCTGTTTACACCTTTTTCGCGCCTTGGTGCAGAGCAGCTCGGCATCGACGGTACGGGTATAGGTTTGAGTTTCAGTAAACAACTGGTCGAGCTCATGGCAGGTGAGATCGGCGTTGAGAGTCGCCTGGGCGAAGGCAGTTGTTTCTGGGTAGAGCTGCCTTGTGCGACTGAACCTGATTCGGCTGCTTCAATTGAAAATGTTGCTGTGCAGGCTGACCAGTCGAGAACCGCAGCGGATAAATCGGCCCTCGCTGCTGGCAGGCTGCTGCTTGCCGAAGACAATCTTGTCAACCAGGAAGTGGCTATCGATATGCTCGAACAGGGTGGATACGAGGTTGATGTTGCCAACAATGGTGAAGAAGCGCTGCAGTATTTAAATCGACGAGATTATGCATTGGTACTGATGGATTGCGAGATGCCGATACTCGATGGTTACGCAGTAACACGCCTGCTACGCGAGAAAGAAACAACCGAAGAGCTGGTAAGAACGCCGGTAGTCGCACTCACTGCGCACGCAGTGGAAGGCGCCAGGGATAAGTGCATTGGTAGCGGTATGGATGACTTTTTAACCAAGCCATTTAGTTATGCAGGCCTTGAAGCCATGGTCGAGAAATGGGTATTCAAAAAAAGGATCAGCCCGCCTGTGACATCATCTCAGACGAATACAATCCTCGATGCCAGGCATGATAATGAGGCGGCGATCGATGCTATCCTGAATCCGGATGCGCTCAGCCAGCTACGTGCCAGGCAGCAGAAAACCGGTCGTAGTTTAATCAGGCGTGTTATCGGTGTTTATCTTGAGCAAACGCCACAATTGTTAAAACAAATGAGGGATGCAGGCGAGAAGGGCAATATTGAAACGGTCCTGCACATTGCACATACGCTCAAGTCATCGAGCATGACGATTGGCGCGATTCCAATGGCTGATGCTTGTCGTAAAATTGAAGCCCTGGGAGAACAGGGGACTGCCCTTGAAGATAAAATTCTCGAAGTCAACCGCATCTACAGCAATGTTATGCTTGCGTTAGCAAAACGTACTCGCTCAGGAAAAATGAATGCCTGGGCCAGGCATCTCACCAGGCTGACCTGTTATCCGTTCAGCACAGTGCGAGCATGTAAGGCTAATTGATTGTAAATAATTGTTCGAAATTAGCCACTTTCAGAATTTTATCTACCTGGTCGCTCGGCTTCTCAATCACCACGGCACCGCCGCGAGACTTGGCGTGTTCACGCAACAGCAGGAGCATGCCTAAGGCTGAGCTGTCCATGTAATCAGCATGGCTCAGGTCGACGTGATAGGCGACGCCATCCTGTTCCGGGTGATGGCGGTAAATATTGCGAAAATCCTGTGACATTTTGTAGTCAAAACGCCCCTTGATATTAATCATGACTCGCTTGCCGTCATCAGATACCACCTGGCTTACAGACATAACCATCTCCCGATAAAGATTGATCATTGTTAAAAAAATGACACTGTCCATTGTGTCGGCAATTTTTAAAAATACCTTAGCCGGGTAGACGCTGTTTCATATTGCACACCTGTCGATAAGATAAATACCAGTTAATACAATGGCTTACTAGCGCGCCCGTGAGTGCAGATGGCAGCTGCCAGGTTATCGGCGGTGGCGCATATTGCCTTGGCACGCATATTGCACTTAACAAGCTAAACCGCAGCAGCATTATCGTAGTGACGGATTTACGTCGTTTGCGACCGGGCTATCAGGACAGGACGTATGCCTGGTTTGATGTGTTGAAAAAAACGCAGCCTGATCGAATAAGGCTGTAACGAATAAAACTGACAGTAATTAACAATAAAAAATAAGAGAGACAAGCATGATTGAAACAGCAGACTACTGCGTGAGCGCAGAGCAGGTGATTCCGCACATACTTCGACGTGCGAATGATATCGAGCGGATTATCAACCTGGTTGTAACGCAGGCAGAATATACGCGAGAACAGCTTGGCAATGGCGTGCCCAGCAGTGTTCATCAGCTCGTGCTGGTGAACAGGCTTATTAATATGGGGCTGCCTGTCAATGCTGAGCCGACACTGTGCACTATTGATATCGAGGCAGGCCGGGCGCGTTCCGTGATAGCTGTAAGTGACCGATTGCTGATTGAATGTCACGCTGAAACTGAAAACAGGCAACTGTACCAGCGTCGTTTGAAACATGACCTGGAAAATAGCCGTTATGAGACCGGCCTGTTGGTTTCTTTTGATAGCGCCAGTTGCAATGGTGCTGTTACCCGGGTCATGAGTGGCCAGGTATTGCACTGAGACATGAAAACACAATGGCGATTCTCACACCTGCAGCGGCATTCAAAATGCACCGCAACATTCTAAGTCCACGGGCAATGAAGTTTTACCTGCGGGTAAGCGGCAATGCTTTGCCGGTCTGCTGCCGGCAGCAGCCAGTGCTTGCCGGGTAGTCACGATGAATTACGAGCCGGAAATCCAGGAATATATTGCTGCCGGGCGTGCATTGCATGTGCTGGTTGTCGACGACAGCAACTTAATTCGAGCGGCTATGCGTGAGCGACTCGAGCTCGGCGGCCTGCATGTACTGGAAGCATCCAGCGGACAGCAGGCGCTCGATATTATTGAGAATAAGCTGCCCGACCTGGTCTTGCTTGACATTGTCATGGCAGGCATGGATGGCATCACGGTGTTAAAGACCCTGCGTAAATCGTATTCCAAACTGCAGTTGCCCATTATCCTGGTCAATTCCAGGGACTCGACCGAAGAGCTTGTGCAGGCGCTTGATTATGGCGCCAATGACTATGTCACCAAACCGGTCGATTTTGATGTGCTCTGGGCCCGCCTCAGCAATCAGCTGATGCAGAAACTGGCCGCGGAGTATATGCGTACTGCCCAGGCCAGCCTGGAAGAACAATTCAGGCAACGTACGGCAGAACTGAATTCAAGTAACCATAAACTCAAACAGGAAATCAGGGAGCGTTTGCTCGCTGAAGACCGATTACAACGACAGGCAAACTACGATGAATTAACCGGCCTGCCAAATCGAAGTCTCGCAATAGATCGCCTCGAACAGACCCTGGTGAAGGCTAAACGTCATAGCCTGCAACCCGCTGTAGCGTTTCTGGATCTCGATAACTTCAAGTATGTAAATGACACGCTGGGCCATGCCGCAGGTGATGAATTATTGCGTGAAGCTTCGCGCAGGCTACTGCAATGCGCTCGTGCAAGCGATACCGTGGCGCGCCTGGGTGGCGATGAATTTTTGCTGATCCTGGGGGATGAAGTTGACTCCGATAAATCCCGTGAGCTAGGCCTGCGCCACGTAGGTGAGCGCATTATCGACAGTTTTTCAAAATCATTCGTACTGGATGGACATGAAGTGAATATCACTCCAAGCCTTGGTTTTGCGATATACCCCAAGGATGGAGATGATGAAAACAAGTTAATGCGGCATGCCGACGCTGCCATGTACCGTTCGAAACACGATGGGAAAAACACATTCTGCTTTTATTCACCTGATATGACGGTTAAGGCGAAAATGCGGATGAATGTTGAATCACAATTGCGACATTCAATGACGCGCGGTGAGCTTTCCTTATGTTATCAACCCATTGTAGAGGCTGCGACGGGGGAGATCATTAAATCAGAAGCCCTGTTGCGCTGGAACAGTGCTGAGCTTGGAATGATTACGCCTGACTATTTTATCCCGGTGGCGGAAGATACCGGGTTGATCGTACCGATAGGCGAATGGGTGATACATACAGCCTGTGCGCAGATCAGGCAATGGCGTGATGCCGGTTGGGACAATTTGTGTGTAACAGTCAATGTGTCTGCAAGACAATTTCAGTCTGAGTGCGGTTTGCTTGAAATAGTCAGTGAAGCGCTCAAGGTTAACGATTTGCCTGCCTCGGTATTGCAGCTTGAGTTGACTGAAGGCGTATTAATGCGAGAGTCGAAAAGCAGTATTGAAGTGATGGAAGCGCTGGTAAATATGGGCGTCAAGTTATTAATCGATGATTTCGGCACGGGATATGCCTCGCTATCCTATCTACAGCGCTATCGGTTTGATTCAATCAAGATTGACCGCAGTTATATCAGCAACGTTCTGGTTAAGGAGCAAGATGCAAAGCTGGTAAAAGCTGTTATTGCAATGGCCAATAGTCTTGGTATGTCGGTCGTTTCTGAAGGTGTGGAAACCAGGGGGCAACTGGATTTTTTGCTCGATGCTAAATGTAAGTATGCGCAGGGGTATTATTTCAGTAAGCCTGTTCCAGCTAAAGATTTCACACAACTGCTGGTGAAGATGAAGAATCACTCATCGTCAGCGCGTGCGCTTGAGCTGGTCAGCACCAGGACGGTTATCTGAATGCCAAAGCATGATGCTATCTATGAAGGACGTTTGCCTGCTGCAATGGTGTCCCGTGCCACAGGTGTAAAGCATCCGAACGATGAAGCCATTCGACAAAGTTTCATCACAAGATTGTTGAAAATGGCCGGGCGACGAGGCCAGAATATTAAGCTGCCATAGAATTTCATTGCCGATAATTACTGCTGGACAGATGCAGATAATTGATTACCGGATGCAATTATTGAGTCCACAGTTAATGATGAATCCTGCTGAATTATGAAGAAGACATAATACTAAGGAAATACAGGTGATTGCCGACAGTAAGCAGCAGGACAGGCGTGATTTTATGTCGCACTGATTCATTGGTGTGATTTAAACGCAACCACGTATCACGCCTGGTATATTGGATAACATGTTGATATTTAAAATAAACACAACGAGTCAGGCTTGTGTTTGCCAGGCCATGGAAAAGTAACGATGTCTAATATAAGGGCGGTAAACACTTTAAGGTCTGGCCATATAAACGGGGATGAGCAATGCCTGTAATTCAGGAAATTTCAAGTGACGGCAAGCACGTGCTGATTAATATCAAAGGCAGATTTGATTACAAGGTATCACAGGAGTTTCGCGATGCCTATCGTAATATCTCAGCACAAGATTCTGTTACTTACCATGTCAATCTGAGTGAAACAGATTTTATGGACAGCTCTGCGCTCGGCATGCTGTTGCTTTTACGCGAGCACGCAAAATGCAGGAGCGGGAAGGTAATAATTGCATGCCCAAGTCAGGAGGTCGATAAAATTTTGCGAGTAGCTAATTTTGAACAGCTGTTCGAGATAGTGATTACGCCATTAGTCACTGTCGGGGGAGGTTATGAGCATTCCAGCAGGGCATGATTCAATTGAATTGAATTCAGCTTCGCAACGAGGATGCGTGCTAGTTGTCGAGACTGATGCGGTCTCACGCAACAAGCTTGATAGCCAGCTTGGCGCGCTTGGTTTTAATACGCTCCTGGCCGGTTCTGGTGGAGAGGCTGTCACTTTATATGATCAAAACCCGGTCGATATGGTTATTATGGATTATGTAGCGCCGGGTACCTCAGCCAGAAACATGATAGAGCATATAAAGGCTGATAAAGATGATCAGTACGTGCCAGTTCTGTTTATGGTCGCACATGCGCATGAGGACATACTGCAAGAGTGTATGGCTGCTGGTGGCGATGATTTTATATTAAAACCATTTACACCTGCGATATTGAACATTCGGCTGGCAAATTTAGAACAAGTACGTGATCTAAGAAACCTGTACGATGATATGCTGCATGAGCAAACTGTTGCGAGTCGCATACTAACCGCAGCACTTTCGACCCGTGGTGCTGTAGTACATGATATGCAGGTGATGAGTAAATCGGCAGATATATTCAGTGGAGACCTGGTATTAACTGCACGCAATCCTGATGGTGATCTGCTGGTACTGCTGGCTGATTTTACAGGCCATGGATTAACCGCTGCGATCGGTGTCTTGCCAGTAGCTGATGTATTTAGTGCTATGGCAGATAAAGGTTTCAATCCACAACAGATCCTGAATAATATTCACCATAAACTGCTTACCTTATTGCCAACCGGCATGTTCATGGCTGCATGCCTGGTGAAAATTAATAAGGACCTTAAACATGCCAGTATCTGGAATGGCGGTATGCCAGAAGTATTATTACTCGACAATCGTCTTGGTAAGATCAAGTACCGAATACCTTCAAGTCATTTGCCTTTAGGGATCTCCTGTTCTGCTGACAGGAGTTTTGTAATGGAAAAAATCGAAATTAACGCCGGTGACCAGTTCATCATGTATTCAGACGGCTTAACGGATGCAACAAATCCGGATGGTGCAATGTTTGGCACAAGCAGACTGGATTTACTGATAGAAGATAGTACGTCAAACCAGCGTGTATTTACTGCAATTGTTGATGCATTCGAACTTTTTTGTGATGATGAAAATCCAGCTGACGACGTGACCCTGGTTAATATCCCGTGCAATTCATCAGCCATGCTGCCTCCGCGCAGTTTGCAGGATGCTATTCATGAATAGCTCCGAAACATCAGTGCTGGTCGTTGACGATGAAGAATTTAATCTGGAGTTAATCGCTGAATATCTCAGAGATGATGGCATTAATGCAGTCAGCTCTGATCGTGGCATAAAAGCCTGGGAATTACTGCAAGCGAGTCCCGATAAGTTCAGTGCTGTACTGGTTGATCGCATGATGCCTGGTATGGATGGTATCGAGTTATTGACTCGCATCAAGGCAGAGCCAGCATTATCAATGTTGCCGGTCATTATGCAAACCGCTGCAACGGGCAAGCAGAACATGCTGGAAGGTTTGCAGGCGGGTGCTTATTACTACCTGACAAAACCATACGACAGGCATACGCTGATTGCGATCGTGAATACCGCGATCAGTGACTATCAACGCTACTCATCATTACGTGAAAATGTACAGCAGACTGCGCACACATTAAAAATGATGAATAAAGGTGTGTTTACCTATCAAACTCTGGAAGATGGTCGAAGTCTTGCTGCACTGCTGGCAAATGCATGTGATGACGCAAATCGCGTCGTCCTTGGTCTGACCGAGCTAATGGTCAACGCAGTCGAGCACGGTAACCTGGGCATAGATTATGAAGAAAAGACCAGGTTGAATATAGCGGGACAGTGGGAGCAGGAGGTTACGCAAAGACTCGAACAAACTGAATTCAGGGACAAGCGGTAAAAGTGAAATTCGAGCGCAGAGCTGATGAGGTTGTATTTAATATCGTTGACCAGGGTGCTGGATTCGACTGGAGTAAATATCTACAAATTAGTCCTGATCGAGCTTTCGATACTCATGGCCGTGGCATTGCCATGGCGAATTCAATTAGTTTTGATCATATCGAATACCAGGGTATTGGTAACGAAGTGCGTGCAACAGTATTTGTCAAAGAGTGAATGTAATGATGAATTCAAGAGATGATGAGAAAAAGAAAATATTCGAAAAATCCATCAAGTTACTCGATAATTCCCAGAGTCAATTGAAGGAAATTCGCCAGGCACTGCGCAAAGCAGTCGTCCGGTTATCATTGGCAGCGCGCAGTACTGATGGCCAGATGAATACAGTGCTCGACGAGATCCAGGCGTCCGTGAGTGATGAAATTAGTATTCCAATACTCGATGCTCAACTCGATGATTTATTCGTGTTGATGAACCGCGATGATGTGTCAGCTGATATTGTTCATCCTGCTGATGAAAACGATGATCTTGAGGCTGATGTGCGGTTGTTTGCAGATCGCCTCAAACAGGCGCTGGATTTGCAGGCAGATAATCATGCATCAAGGAACACACCTGATATCCTGGCAGATCTAACCGAAGAGATTTTGCAGCGTGTCAATGTTCTCAAGATGACAGCTGACAATAGTGATTCCTCGGATACACATGAGAATTTGGATAAATTCAGTAGCGTACTCATTGATCTTGTCTCTCACCTGACACTGTCGAATGATGTCCGTGATGAACAACAGGCGCTGGTCAAGCAACTTGATACATCAAGAAATAGTCCGCGTGAATGGAAAGGTGTTGTCGAAGGTGTTGTCTCGCTGGTAAATAAAAGTATCGAAACTCTCGAAGCAGAGAAACATGAACTCGAAGATTTCATTGAGAAGATAACTGTACAGCTGGCTGAAATAGAAGAATATGTACATGAAACCAACAAGGACAGGACCGAGTCAGTCGCACAAACCGTACTGCTGCAAAATACGGTCGAAGCCAGAGTCGATGAGATGAAAAAAGAGGTAGACGAATCTGATGACATTAATCAGCTCAAGGAAGGCGTCAACAAACATTTGTCAGGTATTCGAAAAAATGTTGAGGAGCACGTTAAGTCCGAGCAGAGAAAAGACAATGCATCACATGTTGGTTATGACAAAGTTATCAATGAACTCACTGAGTCACAGTGTGAAGTTCAAAAACTGCAGGAACAATTGCATGAGAACCAGTGTAAATTACTACGTGATCCACTCACCGGGCTTCCCAATCGCCTGGCCTACAATGAACGAATTGCTGCAGAAACGTACCGTTGGAACCGGACGCAGTCGCCGTTGAGCCTTGCTGTCTGGGACATCGACAAGTTCAAAAAAATTAATGATACTTACGGTCATGATGCTGGCGACCGGGTTCTCAAGCTGTTCGCCCAGATAATAAGCTCACGCATACGGAAAGTTGATTTGTTTGCCCGCATTGGGGGCGAGGAGTTTGTATTACTCATGCCGGATACCTCGCTCGAAGCTGCGCTTGACCTGAATAACAGGTTGCGGCTCAACCTTGAAAACAGTGGTTTTCACTATAAGGGTAGTGCCTGTCCTATTACTGCCTCGGTCGGAATCGCTTCGTTTGATGTGGGCGATACTGCAGAGTCAGTGATGAAACAGGCTGACGCGGCGCTCTACGAGAGCAAAAATAACGGGCGCAATCGGTGTACCTTGTTCCAGTCAGCGCTAACCAGCTGAGCCAGGCGACACATATTGCCAGCAGATATTTCATACTTGCCGCGCAAGCAATTTCGGCACCGGGTGAGAACCTCGCTGCCGGGCTTATGGGTGAATATGTATATTTCATTAACTTATCGAGGAAATATCTTGTAATATCTCAATCCAATATACATAGTTCGTCATTCGCTGCCCGCGATATTGGGCGTGCTAATGCAAGTGCGAGATAATCTGGATCACTCAATGACAATTCCTGCGACACAGCAGAATAATATCGCAATGACGCTTGGCGAGGTGAGGCGGACCCAGATTGATTTCGTCTATGACAGTCGACTCTATGCCGTGTTATCTATGGCTGCAGTAGCATTGCTGTTGTATGTTTTCCTTGCTGGCAGAAATGATTTACCTATTTTGAATTACTGGCTGTCGGCAATCGTGGTTGCCGATATCATCCGCCTGGCCTTTACCTGGTATTTTATGCGTGCGCGCAAGCTACACGCCGTTGATTACGCTACTGCGGAAGTCCTGTTGTATGTTGCCACCGCAATTTCAGGAATAGTTTGGGGCAGCCTTGGCTTACTTGTTTTGCCCAATGTCGATAGTGTATCAATGATGGTGATCGTGGGTGCATTAACCGGAATTACTGCCGGCTCGACAACTACATTGTCTTACCGCTACAAGCTGGCGGTCATGTTTATATTGCTGGTACTGCTGCCGATGATGGTTGGCATTTACACTCACGGTGCTGCTGATTTGCTGCCGTTTGTCTTTATGCTTGGTATTTATGTATTATTTTTAATGAAGAACACGAGAGTTTTCTATAACAACACTGTAGAAATGTTGCGTCTGAAAACAGAGTCACGGGAGCGTGAAGAAGAATTATTGCTTGAACGCAGAAAAGTAGGGCAGGCCAACCAGGCCAAATCCTCGTTTCTGGCAAATATGTCACACGAATTACGTACCCCGATGCACGCCATCCTGGGATTTTCTGACCTGGGTGCGAGCAAGGCGGGTTCAGCGACAGCAGAAAAGACCGCGAGCTATTTTAGCCGCATACATGATAGTGGTCAGCGCCTGTTACGATTACTCGATAGCCTGCTCGATCTTTCCAAACTCGAATCAGGCCGCATGAGTTTTGAATATACTCAGCAGGATTTACAGTCGACCATTAACGCAGTCATAGAGGAGTTCGACCTGTCTTTTAGAGAGCATGCGTTAACCGTCGATGTTGAGCCATCAGGTCTGGACACGCTAGTAGTTTATGACCAGAAAAAAATTTCGCAAGTTGTGCGCAATTTATTATCCAATGCAATTCGATATACGCCCGATGGCATGACCATCATGATATATTTTGAGGACACGGATTTGCCGATACGGGATTCAGCTGACGCGGCTGCCACGCAGGCGGCGATTTCGATTTCAATAGTCGATCAGGGACCGGGTATTCCTGATGATGAACATGAGTCTGTGTTCGATAAATTTGTCCAGTCGAGCAAAACCCGGACTGGCGCCGGAGGCACGGGCCTGGGGCTTTCAATCTGTAAGGAAATCATCACGCATCACGGTGGTCAAATAAGCGCAAATAACAGCCAGGGCGGCGGCGCGATGTTTACCTTTACTATTCCCCGTAATGGGCCGCTTGCTCTATCAAGCTGATACACAAGTCAGGCGTGCAGATCTGAATGCAGGCCCACGCCGCTTTCACCAATTTCATCGAGGTAGTAAACAAAGGCAAGAATTTCGGCGACAGCGAGATACAGCTCTCGCGGTATCGCATCACCAAGTGGAATATTTGCCAGCGCCGCAGCCAGTGCTGCGTTTTCATATAAGGGTACACCGTTTTCACTGGCCAGTTTCAGTATCTGTTCACCCGTCAGACCCTGACCTTTGGCGACGACCAGTGGCGCATTGACGCCGTCAAACTGCAATGCGACTGCAGTTTTTCCAGCGACTTGATCGGCTTCGGGTTTCATACCTGTTCGTCTATCAGTGGTGACATCTTTGGCTGTTCGGCATCGCATGTAACCGTTTCCGTGCGGCAATTGAGTGATTGTACCGCCAGGCCCTGCTGTTCGAGCGCTTCTCGTAGTGACGACAGTCGACTCTCGATCAGCGCCTGTGCCTCGGGTGATCGGGTCCTGAAACTCGAATGTATGCCCTCGTCATTTAAACTGGTATGAATGTGTAGCTCGCCCAATTGCGGTAAATCCAGTGCCAGGTCGACCGCCCAGGATTCATCGGCTTCGCCTTGACCATGCTGCTCGCGTTCAATCGTGAGTGCTACCATATCAATGTTTTCACCGTGCCTGACAGGAATTTCAAGCTGCCAGAGCATTTGTCCATCGTTGAAGTTCTCTGCAGTCGCTACCTGAAACAAACTAATGCGTGACAACGCGGCTTCGAGCTTTCGCGGCAACAGTGTAATCTCGCTTTGCATCTCTGCATTTGTCAACTCGCGTCCGGTATGTGCATATTTATGGATGGCCGGAACACTGCCACGCAGGGGGGGCGGCACGAGTTCATTTGCACCGCCTGTCACTGTTGAAGTTGGAGTTGCCGACGGTGTTGGCGTTGATGTTGTGACTGATGACTTGGCAGGAGGCAGGCGAGGGGTCGCGCGTTCATAGCCTGCCCGCAGGCGTGTCAACAGCGCCTTGATATCCGGCGCCAGGATGGCCTGATTGTTCATCGCCAGAGAAGCAAGCCGGGCCTCATAGAAAACGCCTGACTGCTGTATTGCCTGTTTCAGTCCGCTGAGCTGTATCATGTCATTGCGTGTTGGCAGTGCGTTCATCACCTGTCGTAGCAGTGGTTGCAAGGTGGGCAATTCCGCAGTCAGTGCTTTTGTGATGTTCGGTGAACTGACAGCAGTAAATACCGGGAGCGGGCTACCTTGTTTAGGCAGCAGGGTAAGCATCGCCTGGCGTAATGGCTGGCGCGTTGCCGCCTGGGCAAGTTGAGCACCGGTTTCTGTTGTGGGCAAAATTTTGAGTAGCAGTTGCGGCTGTAACTGCATCACCTTAAGTTCTATGTGTGCATTCTTCGGCAGTGATACATTGGTGTGCGCTGTTAATTCTGTGGTGCCAATGCGTAACTGAACCACGCCATTTCGACTGTTACTCAGGATTGTGGCTTCGAGCAATTGACCGGTCCTGAATTCACTCGCAACACGCGTGCCAAGCAGCAGGTTTTCGTGCTTGCCTGGGACAGTCGCGGCGGTGGGTTGAATAATAAGCATAAGCAGGTCAGGTTAGTATTCGTGGCTATACCAGTAATATCGACAGCGCCTGCGCACAGCTTTAATCGAACAACCCCGGGCCCGCGTCAATAATCTGTTCGTGCTGCGCTGATCGCTGAAACTTTTGGCATCAGCCTGACAATTTATTGTCGATCTTTAAATTGAAGTGAGCAAGTTATTGTTTATTAAAGTAAAAATTATCTGGCACAGTACTTGCTCTATATCCTGCTAAGACAAACACACCGGGGAGTGTGAGCATGGCTGGATCACCCATATCAACCAATACCAATGATTCATTGAAGGCATATAAGTATTCGTCTGCAGCAGGTCAGGCTCGACAGCCCGAGAACTTTGCAGAACTGGATCTCGCCAACCGATTACATACGACGCTGGACATCCATCATTTGCTCGACAGCTTTATCAATGAAATCAGAAAAGCATTGCCCTGTGACGGCATCGAATATCGGGAGAGCAGTGTACAACTGGAAATCATCGACGGCGTACTCAGCGAGCATCGTTGTTACTACGACATCGACACCGCTAAGGAAAATCTTGGCAATATCAGTTTTACCCGCGAAAAAGCATTTCGACAGGATGAAATAGACATTCTGGAAAATATGCTGGCAGGCCTGGTCCTGCCATTACGCAACGCCTTGTGCTATCAACGCGCGATTCGTTTTGCGCAGCGCGATGAGCTTACCGGCCTGCGTAATTGCAGTTATTACTACGATAATGTTGAGCTGGAAATACTGCGTGCGCAGCGCTACAAGACGCCGTTTTCCATGTTGATGATCGACCTTGATGATTTTAATGATGTCAATAATTTGTACAGTTACCGGGCAGGTGATTCTATTCTCATCGAGCTTGCAAAAAGACTTGAAAAAGAGGCGCGTGGCAGCGATATCGTATTTCGCACCGGGGGTGATGAATACCTGGTTTTCCTGCCGAATACAGCTCGCGAAGAAGCTATGAACGTTGCTGAGCGAATCAGGGCGAAGATTAACTATGATGCCTGTGTGTATGAAGACAGGATGATCAATATTACGCTCAGTATTGGCGTGGTCACAGTGCTTCCCGACGACACAGTTTTCAAATTAATCGACCGCGGTGAAAAGGCGCTGTTCCATGCAAAAATTCTCGGCAAGAACCGCGTCCATACTGAACCCGTAACAGATTCAGTCAGTGTAGAGCAGTCATGATGCAGGCACAACACAATACGCGTACCTCGCCTGGTCTGGCCGATTTTTCCGCTGCTTTAATGCGTGCAAACCGTACAGGCAGGCAACCTGACGATAGTACTTCGTCAGCAGCGGCCAGGCACAACAGGGCCGCCAGTGCTTACGACAGCCCGGCAAATCGAAATATCAGTAGCCTGATTTCACAGATCCGCGATGACGGACCTGCGGATGCATCGAATACAAGGCCAAAATCATCTACTCGACATGCTGCAAATCCAGGCAGCCAGGAAAATGTCAATAACGTCGACATGCTGGATGATGATGTAGTCGATATCAGTTCAATGCCCAAAAATTCCGCGGTCGAGAGTAATGATTTGCTCGAACTCGAATTGAAAATGGCGCAATCAGCGCAGCAGACACGCTCGAGCACAGGTTTGCACTTTGTGTTGATTGTGCTGATAACAGTGACCGCATTGCTGGGATATACCGTGTTCAATCTCATGGCACAAACAGATGAATTGCGCGCGGTGGTTGAAGTTCAGCAAGGGTCTGCAGGCGCAGTATTGCAGCCCATGCCGATTAACACTGCCTCGAATGCACAATTTGAACAA
>CAWKAL010000119.1:0-6935 GCA_963847575.1 uncultured Gammaproteobacteria bacterium | reverse complement strand
CTGGCAACATATTTGCGCGCCAGCGCCAGCACTCGCAGACCGCCTGCCGCCATTGTTAGCACTTCTTTGTTCACCGCGCCGGAGTCTAACGGCATTGACTGGTCATCAACACCGAGGGCGTCTACGCAACGCGATAAAATGCTTTCGACCGAGCCTTTCATATAAATCACTGACACTGAGTCAGCCGCTGCACTGTGCAGGCTCGCCATGTACTGGTGCTGCGATTCAAACGGCTGGGTATCAATCCGCGGCAGTCGCTGTTCGCGTTCTTCGTGGTCCAGTCCCGCCTTGGCGGCAGCGGTAATCAGGGCGACTTCAGTGGGATCGCCCTCGATACTGTGAAGGCCGTCTTTATTGATTAATCGTGAATCGTTGCACAACAGCCCTGCCTGCAGACATTCCATCAACGCGGGATGCGACTGCGGGTCGAGCGTGGCTTGTTCAAATTGAACCTCACCCTGCGGCGCGTAGCCCACACCGGTAAATTCATAACGGCGGCCCGCGGCATAACACTGCTGCACAGTCATCTGGTTTTGCGTCAGAGTGCCGGTTTTATCCGAACAGATGACCGTGGTACTGCCGAGGGTTTCGACTGCCGTCATTTTGCGGATGATGGCATGACGTCGCGCCATTTTGTTCACGCCAATCGCCAGCATGATGGTCATCGCCGCGGGCAGGCCCTCGGGGATGGCGCCGACAGCCAGCGCGACTGCCGCCATGAAGGTATCCAGCAAGGGCTCGCCGTGCATCCAGCCGGCAAGCAGGGTCAGGCCTGCGAGGCCGAGGATAATCCACAGCAGGATGCCACTGAAATGGGTAATCTTTCGGGTCAGCGGCGTTGCCAGTGAAGTCGCACTTGAAATCAATGCATTGATCTGCCCGATCTCGGTGCCGTCACCGCTGGCAACCACGATCCCGGCACCGGTACCGTAAGTCACCAGGCTTGATGAATACGCCATGTTAGTGCGATCCGCCAGCACGGTTTCCTGGCGCAGGGGTTCGATCTGTTTTTGCACGGGTACCGATTCGCCGGTGAGCGCCGATTCATCGATCTGCAACTCGCGACTGCGTATCATGCGTAAATCCGCCGGCACCTTGTCGCCCGATTGCAGCAGCACAAGATCACCGAGCACCAGTTCGGCTGCGGAAATTTTTAGTTTTTTGCCGGCGCGGATCACCATCGCACTGCCTTCCATGCTGCGTGCGAGTGCTTCGATGGCTTTTAGTGCCTTTGATTCCTGGATAAAACCGATCACCGCGTTGACCAGCACGACACCGAAGATGACACTGCTGTCGACCCATTCCTGCAATGCAAAGGTAACCACCACCGCAGCCAGCAAAATGTAAACCAGCGGCTGATGAAATTGTATTAAAAATAAAACCAGCGGGCTGGTGCCTTTTTTGAGCGTAAGTCGGTTTACGCCAAACTGCGCCTGGCGGTGTGTTACCTCGAAAGTATCGAGGCCTTTAACAACGTCTGATTCGAGTAACTCAGCGACCTCGTTATTCGGCAGATGATGCCAGTGCCTTAACATCAGGGTAATCATTGCGGCGTTCTTGCAGACAGGCTGACCAGATAGAGCCAGATAAAACCCACCACCCCGGCAAACAGTGATGCCGCAAGAATGCCGGTCTTGGCCATGAGTAATAAATGCGGGTTTTCCTCAAAGCCGAGCTGGGCGACAAAAATTGACATGGTAAAACCGATCCCGGCGAGCAATGAAACCCCCGCGATCTGGCTGAACCGCGTGTCTTTCGGCAACACCGCAATCCCAAGCTTCAACAGTAACCAGCTGACCCCGGTAATACCGATAAACTTACCCAGCACCAGCCCCAGGGTAACCCCCAGCATCACCGGGTGTCCGAAGATGCTGCCGAGTGCAGAAAAATCCAGTGCAATACCTGCGTTCACAAGTGCGAAAATCGGTATCACCAAGTATGCCACCGGCATATGCCATATATGCTCGAGGCGTTGTAACGGGGCTTCGACACTGTGCACGCCATTTTCCAGGGTTTGCACCACGGCGCGTAACTTGTCATTGGTCAAAATGCTTTTGCCGGGTTCATGGCTGGTGTCAAAGCGTTGCATCAGCCCCTTGATGTGTTCGCTGAACCGTTCGGGATTGTATTTTGGAGCAGCCGGCACGGTCATTGCACCGAGGATGCCGGCCAGGGTGGCGTGTACACCCGATTGCATCAATGCGTACCAGAGCAACACCGCGACGATAAAGTACGGCATGGTTTTACGTATGCCACTCATGTTGAACATTATCAACACTGCAAACAGCACACCGGCGGCCACGAGTGCGCCGACCACGATGGTATGGGTGTAGAACATCGCGATGACCAGCACCGCGCCGAGGTCATCGACAATCGCCAGCGCCACCAGGAAGGTGATCAGGGCTTTGGGCACCCGGCTGGAAAGCAGCGCGAGCGCGCCGACAGCGAACGCAATATCCGTCGCCATCGGTATTCCCCAGCCACGCGCTGCAGCGCCTTCGGGGTTAATTGCATAATAAATTAACGCCGGCACCACCATGCCACCGATGGCGGCACCGATGGGCAGTGCCGCGTTGCGAATTTTTGCCAGTTCACCCACCAGGATTTCGCGTTTCAATTCCAGCCCAACGACGAAGAAAAACAACGCCATCAGGCCGTCATTGATCCAGTGGTGCAGGCTCATCTCCAGTTTCCAGTGACCTGCATTGAGGCTTATGGGGGTATGCAGCAGGTGTTGATAGAGCGAGGCCAGCGGCCCGTTGGCCAGCACCAGCGCGATCACCGCGGTCGTCATCAGCAACAGGCCACTGGTGGTCTGGCGATGTATAAATTCTTCAAACGGGGTAATAATCCGGTCGAATGACTTTTCCCAGGGGGCGAGAAAAATACCTTTTTCCGTAGAGTCTGCGGATAGTTTATCTTCTTCGTTCATGCTTTCTTCCGGCTGCTTTTAAGTTCAGGTATCTGTGGATCATCTCGAAACAGCCATTCACGGGCTGTTTCTGTAATTGCTACGACAGCGGGGTGGGAGATTTTACGCTCCACCGAGATCGCATAAAACTGCTCGCGCACCTCATCTGTCTGTCCGATGGCAACGACACCGTACATTTTTTCTACTTCCGTCGCAATCGGCGTGGGTGCAATAAAAACGCCAGCGCCTGCCTGGCCAAAGGCTTTCATCAGGGCACTGTCATCAAACTCACCCACGATACGCGGATGGATGTGCAAGCCGTCTAGCCACTGCACGAGACGACTTCGAACCACGGTCACTTCACCAGGCAGAAGCAAGGGCGCGTCTTTGAGGCTGTGTGGAAAGTTTTTTCTTAACCTGGCTGCAATCTTGGGAACTGCAAAAAAACTGATACCACATTCACCCAGCAGGTGGTTGTAGCCGCGCACGTGTACACTCGCTGAAATAGGCCCATCGGCGATCACCAGGTCAATGCGGTGTAAAGCCAGCTCTGCCAGTAGCGCGTCGATACCGTCCTCCCGGCATACGATGCGTACCGGCTCCGGTAGCTGCAGTGACGGTGCCAGTAATCGACAGGCTATGGATTTTGGTACTACATCCGCCACACCCACCTTGAATACCAGCGGCCTGCCATCCGGTAAATTACGTACCACTTCTTCCAGTTCACCACCCAGTGAAAAAATTTCGTCGGCATAGCTCAACGCCAGCCGTCCGGTGTCTGTGAGTTCAAGGTTGCGCCCAACGCGCTTGAACAGCGCTTCGCCCAGATTTTCTTCCAGCAGACTGAGTTGTCCGCTGATTGTCTGGGGCGTCAGGTGCAGATGTTCGCTGGCGCGCGCGATGCCCCCCTGTTTTGCGACCACCCAGAAATAGTGGAGATGTTTATAGTTAATCATTGGCTTTGTATTTACTTCGTTAAATACGAACAATTAGCAAATAATAATCGACTTTTCCTTATATTCATATAGGCCTAACCTTACCCTGAATTTAACCAATTTTGATACAAGGGAGAATTATGATGCAAATCGATATTCAAGCACGCAATTTTTCACTGACAAATGCATTGCGCGGCCATGTAGAGCGGCGCCTGGGATTTGCTCTGAGCAGCAGAAATGATCAAATCCAGCGCGTCATGGTGCGCTTGTCAGATATTAATGGCCCTCGCGGTGGCGAGGACAAATGCTGCCATATCCAGGTAGTGCTGCCACAGTTATCTGACGTCGTCATCGAAGACACCGAGGTGGATATGTATACCGCCATTGATCGAGCTGCAGATCGTGCAGGTCGCACAGTCGGACGCAGGCTGGCCCGTCAACGCGACATTGACCGCTCAACAGGCCAGCATGCGCTGACGCCACTAACGACATCACCAGAAACAGAATTATCTGAAACAGATTTACTGGCCTGAATGGAGACCATCATGAATACATCAATCACAACCGCAACATCACGCACACAAACAGCTGTGCTTGCTAGTAACAAGGTGATTCGTAACACCTATACACTGTTGTCCATGACGCTGTTGTTCAGCGCACTGACGGCAGGCGTTTCGATGAGCCTGAATCTTCCGCATCCGGGCTTATTGCTCACGCTCGCGGGGTATTTTGGTCTGCTGTTCGCAACTGCAAAGTTTCGTAACAGCAGCCTGGGGCTCATATTCGTGTTCGCCCTCACCGGTTTCATGGGTTACACACTGGGGCCAATCCTGAATGCCTACCTGGCGATGGCTAACGGTGGTCAGATCGTGATGACGGCCATGGGTGCGACAGGCGCGATCTTTATCGGCCTGTCCGGTTATGCCCTCAGCAGTCGCAAAGACTTCAGCTTCATGGGTGGTTTTTTAATGGCCGGCATCCTGCTGGCTTTCCTCGCCGGACTCGGTGCGATATTTTTTGAAATGCCCGCGTTGTCGCTGGCAGTCTCTGCAATGTTTGTACTGTTGATGACTGGCCTGATTCTGTATGAAACCAGCAGTATCATCCACGGTGGCGAGACAAACTACATTATGGCGACAGTGACCCTGTACGTCTCCATCTTCAATTTGTTCACCAGCCTGCTGCATCTGCTTGGCTTTATGAACGGTGACGAATAAGTACCGCGGCGGGAGCCTGGCGCACCGCGGCAAGCAGTGCTTGCCGCGGTGCGCACTGGTGAGTGTGCTGCTGATTTTTATCAGCGCCTGTGGCGAGCTGCCTTATAACAATCTGGATAATGCACAGCTGCAAACCCTGCTGCAACAGCAAGTACCGATTTACGACATACGGCGCGCGGAAGAATGGCGCCAGACAGGCGTAATCGAATCGAGTGAGCTGCTCACTTTTGTCGATGCAAATGGGCGCGTGCGGCCGGATTTTTTGCAGCGCTTCGCCACTGCTGTCGGCAAGCATGATCCGGTGATCCTGATCTGTCTCACCGGCAGCCGCACTCGTGCACTGGCGCGTCACCTGACAGAACAAATGGGCTACACCCAGGTCTACAATGTACGCAACGGCATCAGCCAGTGGATACGCGAGGGGCACGCAGTCGTACGTCCTTAACGGGTCTTTAACAAAAAGCACTGGCTCAGGCAACGCATGCTGTGTTAGCGTTTTTACAGCACGGGACCGAAGCGCTATTTTCAATCGCGGCAGGCCATTGCTAATGAATATAATCGATGAATACAATCGATCAAGATAATCGAAAAGCCCAGTGGGGGTTACTGTGGCCTGAAAACATCACGCTGGAAAATTTCAGAGCTTTCTTAACAATCACTAACCAGAGTTAATATGAGCAATTTGGCAAGCACAAAACAACGGGCATCCACTGCGCACCGGCCACGTCCGCTGCTCGACCTGCTGATCAGCATTGTCATTCCCGCCGTGATCCTGATGAGGTTTAGCGGCGACGAATACCTCGGCGCCAGCACGGCGCTGATCGTCGCGCTGGTTTTTCCGCTTGGCCAGGGTCTATACGAATTCGTAAAATATAAAAAATTCAATTTCATTGCACTGCTTGGCCTGATCAGCGTGGTGCTCACTGGCGGTATCGGGCTGTTGCAGCTTGATCCACAGTGGCTGGCGGTGAAAGAAGCGGCCATCCCCGGACTGATCGCTATTGCGGTATTGATCTCCACCCGTACACCTTATCCATTGATCAGAACCCTGCTCTATAACCCCGGCGTGATCAATGTGGAAATAATCAGGCAAAGACTTTATGCGCTCGGCAATAACGCAGCGCTGGAATCACGTCTGCAAAATGCCAATTACCTGCTCAGCGGTAGCTTCGCGTTTTCCGCCGTGATGAACTACATTCTGGCCAGCGCGGTAGTAACCAGCCCGGCGGGAAGCGCTGCTTTCAACGAAGAACTCGGGCAATTAACATTGCTCAGTTACCCGGTGATTGCGATCCCCTCGATGCTCATGATGCTGGCAATTTTTCATTACCTGTGGCGCACTATCCATGGCATGACCGGGTTCACGCTGGAAGAAATCATGGTCACCCAACCTGGGCAGGAAAAACAGGATAAAGTATCAGGCTGAAACCGGCTTTTCCATCAGGCAGGGTTTCATCACCATTAACGCGCAGTGCTTAACCCACACATGGCGCAATACCAAAGGATGAATACATCATGGCACTGGTCAATATGCGCGACATGCTTCAACACGCTTACCAGCACGGCTACGCGGTGGGTGCCTTCGACCTGGTCAGCCTGGAATTTCTGGAAGGTATCATGGCTGCGGCCGAGCGCTGCCAGGCACCGGTGATACTGAGCCTGGCGGAATCACGTTTCGAGTACCCTGATTTCGAACTGGTGATGCCCGCGGTGGAAGCCGCCGCCAGGCGTGCGACGGTGCCTGGTGGCTATCCACCTGCACCATGGCGAGAGCATGGGATCCGCGCAGCGGGTATTAACTGGCTGCAACGGAACGATGACGATTGATCATCACACACACTCGCCGAGAATATCAGCATGACGCGCGCAGTA
>CAWKAL010000118.1:0-17133 GCA_963847575.1 uncultured Gammaproteobacteria bacterium | reverse complement strand
GGCCAATGCTATGGCGATCTCCCAGCGGGATGCTGACCAGGCACCTGCCGTAAGATAATGCATTTAACGCATTGCGCTTACCGGTGTAATAGATTTTTGAATCTGTTATAGCATGGTCCGGTGCGCGGTCCGTTGCATAATGCACGGGAAACCGTATGTACCTGGGTTTTTCTTCGCTCGCAGAACCCCTGCTGCTAACCGGCGCCAGTATTTCAGGTTCCGGCTCAGAGTCGGCATCGACAGCAGCAGGCAAACCCATCATGGTTGAATCAAAGTCGATGTCTGAAGACGTATCTTCACTATCATGCCCTGCTCCTGGCTCGCTTTCATCATCACTGTAAGCGCCACTGCTGGCATCATCTTCCAGCCCGCTTAGTGAAACACTCCTCTCATTATCATCCGACTGTTCCAGATCAAATTTAAATCGGGTTTTACCTGTCGGGGTACGCGATGGCTTATAGTTCTTGACAGTATCTATCTTGCTTAACCACTCGCCACTATCAAAACCACCCGCATGATCCATTTGCAGATCTAATTTTATTACACCCAGTTGAAAATCGAGCAGCTTCGGCGAGGTGAGTACCGGT
The DNA here is from genome assembly GCA_963847575.1 of uncultured Gammaproteobacteria bacterium. Classification (GTDB taxonomy): domain Bacteria; phylum Pseudomonadota; class Gammaproteobacteria; order SZUA-229; family SZUA-229; genus JASBSR01. Next base: position 16,546 of record CAWKAL010000118.1, on the reverse strand, counting down.
TTAATGGTTAATCCTGTTTCAGATTTCAAATTTTCAAGCGTAATGAAATCAGTCGGGTCTTCCATGGCGACGGTGAGTTCCTGGCCATGCTTACTTATCGGTAATACACGGTGATCAAGCAAATAGGATGTATTTACGATGGAACGGAGTTTATCGGACAATTTAAAATTATTAAGATCATATACTGGAAGCTTCAGAGATTCAGACAGCTTTTCTAATAGCTCGGACTCGTTGACATACTCAAGCAGAACAATGTTATAAAGCAGGCCCTTGTTATTCAACGCATTGTTGAATTCGGCAATAATTAATTGCACCTCGGTGGCAATGCCTTCGAGTAAAATAGTGTTGGCAAGTAAGCTAAGTTTGATGTCGCCTGTCATATTAAAATGCCCCTTTGTATTTACTCAATAAATACCATCATCTCTGGCCAGTAATATACAGACCACACCAGCTCCTCGCCGGGTACTGACTGGCAACATTGGAAATGGCCAGTCTTGTGGCTTCAACCGGATGAACGCCATCAATGTAGCTACTATAAAACTTTTCACTAAATGCCATGCCCGCCTGATCACCCAACGGATAAGCAGAGGCGACAACATTTCGTACGCCCGAAATAAGCAGGGCGCGTACGAATCCGTCCAGTTCATTCCAGATACTAAAATCAGCAAAACCGCCCCAGCACGCGGTAAGGTTGACAGTGTTCGCGGTTATTCCATTCGAAATAATTTCTTTGTCGGTGATATAGCCATCCGCCAGTACGATTCCATGCAGACCATCGGATGCATACGAACCATGGCAGGCTAAATGTACAACGTCATACTCATTTTCTGCCAGATTTTTTAATACCGTGTCTTTTTTCGCATCAGCACCTAGCAGTGGCGTGCAATTTAGCTTTGATGCAACTTCTTTAGCTTCATGCCTTGCGTGACTCAGATTATCGTTCGGGTCGCCAATCACCAGGCAGTTCTTTTGTTGAATCCGTGGGCGTTTGTCAGTGATATTGCAATAACGCAAAGAAGGCGATAATAACAATTGATGCGTGTCGCATAATGGCTTATTTGTTATCGGGTTGATTAATGCCGCCATTGGCGTTTGCCACTGAGTACCGTGCGGCACAAAGGTAATTCTTTTGGTTTTGTCCAGCTCGTCTGCATAATAATCGATGACACACTGCGTCTGTCTTAATGAATTTTGAGCGTGTTTGAACCACTCTGTTTCCAGGTTATAACGAACCTGGCCACCTTCGTGTGTCGAGGTGGTAATTTTGTGGGCATCAATCCTGGTTTGATTAGCACGAAGCGGAAATGACCAGTCATACTTTGGATATAACCATTCGACCAGCACAAGTTCATTGTCGCCAATCACCGGTAACACAAGCTCACCAAGATCATCGCGCCCTCCATAGCTGCGCAGCTGGTCCAGCATGTCGCAAGCACTTCTAAATCGGGTGCGATCAACAAGTGTGAGCGCAGATCTGTAGTCTTTCACCTCCAGAAACAATTCGATCGCAGTCAGATAGTGTTTGTTATAGCGCGAGTCATATAAATCGAGCTCAAGATCGCTATGACCCGTGCGGCGTTCCTCAATATAGGAAATGGCTTCGGTTGCATAGTGGCTGGCTTTGTCCAGGTTACCCTGTTTAGACTCAAGCCTGGCCATGGTCATTGCGATACCGCGAAAGCTATACTGATTTTTTAGTAACGGCGCAATTTTGCGCGCCTGTTTTTCACATAAACGGACTTTATCGTATTGCCCAGAATCGAAATAAGCACTGCATAGCGCTTCGTATGTGTAGGTGAGCTCATGGATGTCATTGATACTTTCACGAATACCGCGAGCTTCTTCCAGATGCTTTATCGCTTCATCGTAACGCTTGGCATTTGCTAACGCCGTGCCGAGATTATGATGCGAATAACCCAGGTTAGCAGGGTCGCCCTCCAGCTCATCCAGTTTCAGGGCGCGTTGTTGCAATTTTATCGCCTCATCGGTTTCTCCCTGTGATTGCAGGTATATGCCGAAATTTGACAACAACGCAGCTTCAATAGCGGGCGCCGCGCCGAATTTGGTGAGAAGCACCAGCGCAGCACTGAAGTACTCACCCGCGGTTTTCGTATCACCTTCCTTGCGTTTTTGATCCGCAAAATTGCTATACGCCACAATTTTCTTTTCCTGATCATTCATAATTGCTTACCTCCATGGTGTGAATGATTCGCCGCCAGCACATACTGACCTTAATCGCTTTATTCTAAGTCTTATGGAACCATCATCTTCATAATCAGGATCAAATCCTGGGCATTTATAACCCCATCAGGTGCTCCGACCGGGAATACGGTTTGTAGGGTGTGCCATACGCGCCGTGGTTCTATGATCTGGTGCGCACGGCGCACCCTACGGAGTAAAGCACGATCTTGTGCACCTATGGCGACACCATGTTCATAATGATAATCAAATCCTGCACATTGATAACCCCATCGGGCGCGCCGGCCGCGAATACAGTTTTGGGTGCGTCGTGCGCACCTGGGTGGCAGTACGTAGCCTGGATGAGGCCGTATCTCATCCGGGGGTTTTTATTTTGCCTGGCGTTGTTACCCGGATGAGGTGAAGCGTTCATCCGGGCTACGGGGCTACTTCGCGAACAATCCTTTTAGCTTGTCTTTTACCTGGTCTTTTTCCTCGCTCAACTTGCTGTCGGCCTTGTCCTTGAGCTGGGCTTTTTCGGCATCAATTTTTTGCTGGGCGCTGGCTTTGAGTTCACCAAGTTTGCCGTCGATTATTTTTTGCCTGACGTGTGCGCTGGCGTGGTCGATCAGGCGATGCATGATTTCGTTTGCAAGTTGCGTGGCGGTCGCGCCCTGCTTTCCGCCGAGGTTGGTCATTTCAAGACGGGGTAACTTGAGTTCGTATTCTTTATTGTCGAGCGCGGCCACCCGTGCCTTGATGTCACCGTCTGCAAACTTGATATGGCGAATGATCAGGCGGGGTTCAGCCGTGCCGGTTTCGTCCGCGGTTTTCTTGTCTGCACTGGTCGCGGGCGCCGCTGCACCAAGATTCTTTTTGATCTGGTTAAGATTGGTTTTGTTGTCCTGGTTGATTTCTACAAACACCTGCGGCGCGAGCACGCTGATTTCATTGATGACATACGGCGGCTGCTGCAAGGATTGCAGATCAATACCTGCGCGTATCTCGCCCAGTGAAAACGCGAGTGGCATTGCATAGCCGGCGGGATTGGCAATTGTCAGGCCGCTGATGCTCGCATTGCCTGCGGTAAGCTCCAGCTTCACCTTGTCAACACGCACCGCGGTCTGCGTGGCTTCGCTACCGTATTGCTCAATCGCCGCTTCGACCAGGCCATCGAGATTGGTAAACACGTAGTACACACCACCAGTGATGGCGATGATGATGACAAGCCCGGTGGTGGGAATAATTTTTTTCATGGTTGTGTACCTGTGGGTTTTAAATTCCCGGATGAGGTGAAACGTTAGTCTGTGTGACGGCGCCGGCGTGATTTAGTTCGTAGCCCGGATGAGGCTTTATCTCATCCGGGGGTTTTATTCCACGCCTCGCGATTGTTCCCGGATGAGTGCAAACGTTCATCCGGGCTACGGTGCCAAGAAATTTACTTCGTAGCCCGGATGAGGCTTTATCTCATCCGGGGGTTTTATTCCACGCCTCGCGATTGTTCCCGGATGAGTGAAACGTTCATCCGGGCTACGGTGCCAAGAAATTTACTTCGTAGCCTGGATGAGGCCGTATCTCATCCGGGGGTTTTTATGCTTTGCCTCGCGATTGTTCCCGGATGAGGTGAAACGTTCATCCGGGCTACGGTGCCAAGAAATTCACTTCGTAGCCCGGATGAGGCTGTATCTCATCCGGGGGTTTTATGTCTTGCCTCGCGATTGTTCCCGGATGAGGTGAAACGTTCATCCGGGCTACGGTGCGTCTGTAGCAATGAATAATGAAAATTGAAAAATCGAGAATGCGAGTCTGCCGGTTTGGGTTGACTGTCTGGTCGAGATTACACAGGACACTGGATGCCACCCTGCGCTGGCATGACGGCTTCTGAAGCGCGGGGATCGATAATGCTGCGCTGGCATCATCATCGTCACTTTTCCACCAGCTCCAGCGCGTTGCCGTCGTAGTCGCGGCAGAAGGCGGCTTTTCTGCCGGACTTGCTTTTGGTGACGGGGATGCCTGCAGCTTCAAGTCGCTTGATGAGTTCATCCAGGCCCAGCACGTGGAGCGCGACGTGGCGGTCGCGGCCGCCGTGGCTGGGGCGGTTGTCGATGGAATCTGGGTTGGGCAGTTCCAGCAGGTGGATCTGGCCGATGCCGAGGTTGAGCCAGGCGCCGGGGTAGCCCAGGTCGGGGCGTGCGGGGTCGATGTCCAGGCCGAGAAGATCGCAGTAGAACTGCAGGGCTTTTGCGGTGCTTTGCACTATCAGGCTGGCGTGGTCGATGCCAGTGATGAGGGGCTGGGACATGGTGGCTCCTGGTGTAAATAATTAGATTAACCGCAAAGGCATAAAGGACGCAAAGGAAGGAATGCGTTTCTTGAATAATGATACCGCCTGCCTGCGCTGGTATATCGCATCTCGTACTGGATGGCGCAATCAATCACAGACGGTACTGTGCTTGACATATGCGAATAAAGCTCCCATAATGGGAGGAAAGGAGCCGATTATGAGAATCATCGCGAAAAGGACGTTGCGAGCATTTTGGGAATCCAGCCCGGCGTATCGTGGATGCTAAAGGGCCTTTAGAGGCGTGGCATGCAGAGAGTTTTGAAAGCCAGCTGGAACACACCACAGGATGTAAAAGCGCAATTTGGAAATGCAAGCATTCTTCAGCATGGCCGCGTGGTTTTTAACATTCACGGTAACAAATATCGCCTGGTAGTAAAAATTAACTACGCATACAAGATCGTTTACATACGATTCATTGGCACTCATAAACAATATGACGCTATCGATGTGGAGCAAGTGTGATGGATATTAAACCGCTAAAGACCGAATCTGATTACGAAGCTGCCCTCGCCCGGATTAGCCAGCTCATGGATGCTGAACTGGATACCGAGGAAGGTGATGAGTTAGATGTTTTGAGTGTTTTAGTTGAGGATTATGAAGAGAAACATCATGCCATTGACTTCCCTGATCCGATTGAAGCGATTCGTTTTCATATGGAACAATATGAATTGAAGGATAAAGATTTGATCGAATACATTGGTCAGTCCGGTCGCGTTTCTGAAGTGCTGGGGTATAAGCGAAAACTGACCTTATCGATGATCAGGAAATTAGAGCAAGGGCTCAATATACCGGCCAGGTCTCTGATACGCGATTATCAGCTGAAGCGTGCTTAATGATGAAGAACGGTAAAGCGTATTTTCGTAAAGCCAGAATAACTGTCGAGCTTAGTGTTGGTGAGTCAGTTCGTATTATGCGCCAGCTGCAGGAATTAAGTCAGAATCAGCTTTCTGATATAACTGGTATACCTCAATCGACGATTTCTGCAATAGAACATAATCGTGTCAATTTAGGGGTTGAACGCGCAAAAATACTGGCGCGTGCGCTTAAATGCCACCCTGCAGTGCTGGTTTTTCCTGGGTGGGATATTCTATCTGCTGCTTAGGTTTACGACCGTATAAACGCAAAGGTAAATCGCAAGCAGGGATTGCGCTTCCCGTAGGGCGGGCATTGCCCGCCATAAACATTTCAACACCAGCTAAACGCTTGAGAGCAGATGAATTTCAAGTGTGATTGACTGAAGTTTGCGCACTTCGCTGCGAAGAAAAACGGCGGGCAATGCCCGCCCTACCTTACTGATCTCCTCATCGCCGTGACGGCGAAACCTTTGTGGTCTGTTCGAAGATTATATACACCTGCTCAACCCCACCCAGCGGGGCGGATATCACCCGCCAGATACCGTATAATGTGCGCCGCTCCACTGGCCACATAACCCATACAGAACCCCGCTTGCATGAACCCGGATTTACTGACATTACAGCCCTACCCGTTCGAAAAGCTGGCCGCGCTGAAAGCCGGGTGTACGCCGCCGGGGGGCCTGGGCCATATTGCGCTGTCGATTGGTGAACCCAAACACGCCTCGCCGGCGCTGGTGATGCGCGCGCTGCAGGACCACCTGCCGCAGAACAGCCAGTATCCGCTCACCCGCGGCATGCCCGCCCTGCGCGAAGCCATCAGCCACTGGTTGCAGCGGCGTTTCAAATTACCGACCGCGCCGGATGCTGAATCCCAGGTGTTGCCGGTCAGCGGCACGCGCGAGGCGCTGTTTGCGTTTGCCCAGGCGGTGGTCGACCGCAGCAAACCCGGGGCGCGGGTGCTGATGCCCAACCCGTTCTACCAGATTTATGAAGGCGCGGCCCTGCTCGCCGGCGCCACGCCGTATTTTTACAACACCACGCGCGCGACCGATTACCTGCCCGACTTTGACGCCATCCCCGACAGACGTGTGGCAACACTGCCAGTTGCTCTATATCTGCACCCCGGGCAACCCGACCGGCGCGGTGATTGATGAAGCCACGCTGCAAGATGCTGATTAAAAAATCACTGCAGTATGATTTTGTGATTGCCTCGGACGAGTGTTATTCCGAAATTTATTTCGACGAGGCCAGTCCGCCGGTGGGCCTGCTGCAGGCCGCGGCGAACATGGGCCACTACGATTACAAAAACTGCGTGGTGTTTCATAGCCTATCCAAGCGCTCGAACCTGCCGGGGATGCGCTCGGGTTTTGTCGCCGGCGATGCCGCGGTGATGAAATCGTTTTTGCTGTACCGCACCTATCACGGCTGCGCGCTGCCGCCCGCACATCAATACGCCAGCATCGCGGCGTGGAATGATGAAGAACATGTTTTACAAAACCGCGAACTCTATCGGCAGAAATTCGAAGCCGTGCTGAAAATATTAACGCCGGTATGCGATGTAGAAAAACCCCACGCCGCGTTTTATCTGTGGATGCGCACCCCGATAGACGATACCGAGTTCGCGCGCGCGTTATACGCAGCAGCAGAACGTGACGGTATTGCCGGGCAGTTATCTTTCACGTGATGCCGAAGACGGCACCAACCCCGGCAGCGGCCACGTGCGCATGGCGCTGGTGGCACCGCTGGATGAATGCGTGGAAGCGGCGCAGCGTGTGCGGGCGTTTGTTGAAAACCTCAAGAACAAGAAATGATGACCGCAGAGACGCAAAATAATAAATATCCAGGTAGGGCGGGCATTGCCCGCCATCACTATTCCGTCACCCAGTGCAGAATTATCAGCACATATCGCCTGAAACTCTGTGCGAGGATTAACCTGGTATCTCTGTAGAAATATTTATGGCGGGCAATGCCCGCCCTACCTTCCAGTATCAGGAATGTCTTTTCTTAATTGCAGTACTAATTAAATTTTTACGCTTTTAAATATATAAATAACCGGAGTCAAACATGAGCGACATACAACAAATCATCGAAGAAGCCTTTGAACGCCGTGCGGACATTACGCCGCGCAACGTGGAAACCCGTGTTTCCGATGCGGTGATGGAGGCTGTCGGCATGCTCGACGCCGGCACGGCACGCGTTGCCGAGAAAAAAGCCGGCAGCTGGGTGGTGAACGAGTGGCTGAAAAAAGCCGTGCTGCTTTCGTTTCGTATTAATGACAACGAATTCATCAAGGGCGGTTTTACCAATTACTACGACAAGGTGAATTCCAAGTTTGCCGAACACAACACGCGCAGCTTTCGTGACTCGGGCGTGCGCGTGGTACCACCGGCGACCGCGCGTTTCGGTTCTTACCTGGCGCCCAGCGTGGTGCTGATGCCTTCGTACGTCAACATCGGCGCCTATGTCGATAGCGGCACCATGGTCGACACCTGGGCGACGGTCGGTTCGTGCGCGCAGATCGGCAAGAACGTGCACCTCTCCGGCGGTGTCGGCATCGGCGGCGTACTCGAACCTTTGCAGGCCGCACCTACCATCATCGAAGACAACTGCTTCATCGGCGCGCGCTCGGAAGTGGTCGAAGGCGTGATCGTGGAACAAGGCTCGGTGATTTCGATGGGCGTGTACATCGGCCAGAGCACCAAGATATTCAACCGCGAAACCGGCGAAATTAGCTATGGCCGCATACCCGCGGGTTCGGTCGTGGTCTCGGGCAACCTGCCCTCGAAAGACGGCACCTACAGTCTGTACTGCGCCGTGATCGTAAAACAGGTCGATGAGAAGACACGCGGCAAAGTGGGTTTGAATGAACTGCTGCGTGATATTGAATAAACGCTAAAAACTAAAGGCGAAACCGCAGAGGCGCAGAGGACGCAGAGAAAAATAAATATTAATTTGTAAATGCATAACTGTTCTTTTCGTCATACCCGCGCTTCGCGGGTATGACGATACTTTGCATTTACATTAATATTTCTTTCTCTGCGTCCTCTGCGCCTCTGCGGTTACGCCCTTTTCATTAAGGTTCTAAAATGATCAAACTCTACGGCATCCCCAACTGCGACACCATGAAGAAAGCCCGCAAGTGGCTTGAGGCGCACGGGCTTGATTACGAATTTCACGATTACAAAAAAGCCGATGTGCCCGAAGCCGAACTGAAGAAGTGGGTAAAAAAAGCCGGCTGGGAAACCCTGCTCAACCGCCGCGGTACCACATGGCGCAAGCTGGATGACAAAACCAAAGACGGCATCAACCAGGCCAGCGCGATCAAGCTGATGCTGGCGCAACCGAGCATGATCAAACGCCCGGTGCTGGTATCGGGGAAAACTTTACTGGTGGGCTTTAACGCGGAGGAGTATAAGATTTTGCTATAAATCTTGACGCAGTGCTGATTTAAGTCATAGAGGCCGTTTTTGCTAGTGATAGCATTCAAGCCTTTATCTATATGGAGATTCGAAATGAAAATTAAAAATGTATTGATTAGCACTTCTCTGGCTGGTATCACATGCATCATGGCCACTTCGGCATCAGCCACGATCGTATCCGGCGCCGTCACCGGCGGCGACGCTTTAACGCAGGGCGGCACCTTCATAAAGCTGAGTGTTCCATTCACCGAATCCAACCCCGACAACACCGTTGGTAATAACACCTTCCAGAACCCTAACCTGTACGGCTTCGATGAAGGCCAGAATATTGATATCACGGTAGACCTGAATATAGATGTTCTCGCCGATGGCCTCGGCGGCAGCAGCGGCTCAGGGATACTGGCATCAGGCAGCACCGTTGCCAGTCATTATATTTTCTTTGACCCAAATGCGAACACCACGCAAACGGGTACGGTAACGTTCGATTCACAGATTTTCGGCATCATTACCAGCACTGGTAATCTATTGGCAAGTGACTTCCTCATTAATACTGGTGTTACGTACCTGAATCCATCCGCTCGGGGACTTGAGACTGGCGACATTGTTTCTATCACCGGGCTGAACACCATTGAAGTGGACTGGTTTGCCAGTACGCCCGGTGATTACGTACGCGTACTGACAGATTTCTCACCTGGTGCAGTGATACCGGTGCCAGCTGCAGTATGGCTGTTTGGCTCTGGCCTTGTTGGCCTGCTGGGGATCGCGCGTCGCAAAAAACGCTGAGCTAAAGGCAGGCATTTCCAGAAGGCCTCGACATGTCGGGGCCTTTTTATTTTTCGATATAGAATAATATTCAATCTTGCTGGTGGTGTTTGATGAGGGTGCGTACGGGAAGCTTTAGATATCTAAAAGATCAGAAGCGTTGCCACAGAGATCACTGAGATAGCGAATTGTTACTACCCGTAGGGCGGGCATTGCCCGCCGCTTACTTCACACCAAATACAGGAAACCTGGACGCATAAATTTCAGACGTCATGAACTGAAGCCTGCGCGCTACGTAGTGAGGGGAAAACGGCGGGCAATGCCCGCCCTACCTTAAATAGTTCTTTGTGCCTTTGCGGTCATTCCTTGTTTTCCGCCCCCCAACCCAGCAAATAATTGCTGTATTTCAGTTTTGACTTGGTGCTATATTACGCGGCATATATCACCCGCTTTGGCACCTGGTCCAGGACATTTCCACCCCCTATTGCATGAACGCTGACACTCTCCGCCCGATCATCCACCGGCTGTCTGATCGCATTGTCGAGGCGCAAAGTCCGATTCGTATTCTTGATGCCATCAAGTGGGATGACGCTATCCAGACCAACTTTTTTGCCGACGGCGCTACCCACCAGCCGCGAGTGGATGCCGACTATTACCAGCCGCTCGATTACAGCACCAACGAAGTGCGCGACAAATTTCACGCCATTAGCAACGACATCCACACCGAGCTGGGCGCTGACCACCCTGCCAGCACCATCATGCTGCGCATGTGCGAGGAATATATCCAGGTGATGGACATGCTGGATGCGCGCGGCCAGGATGATTTTTACCTGCATTCAAAAGAACTGTACGGCAGCTCGAACGACGTGTTTCATTCCGGCAGTTCGACGCTGGCCGACCTTGGGCATTTGCTCGACGATGCGCTGCGCAATATCGATGAACAGATGTTTCTTGAAAAAGAAGTCAAGGACATCCCCACCGATGACGCGGTGGTGTTGCTGCAAAGCTGGCTCGACAATATGTTCGATGATGAAAACAACCGCGTTAAAGTCATCAAGAGCGATGGTATTGTCGCCGATGCTGCCGCCGGTTCGGATTACATCAAGCTGCGCAAGCATGCCAAGTTCAGCATGCGCAACCTGCGCCTGCTCGAAGCCCACGAAGGCTGGGTGCATGTCGGCACCACGCTCAACGGACTGCGCCAGCCGTCGTGCACATTTTTGAGCAAGGGTACGCCGTCGGACACCATTACCCAGGAAGGCCTGGCGGTGTTTATCGAAATCGTTTCGTTCCGTTCGCACCCGGCGCGGCTGCGCAGTATTGCCGACCGGATTCGGGGAATTCATCTTGCTGAAAGCGGCGCAACGTTTCTCGACGTATACCAGTTGCTGCATTCCGAAGGCCGCAGCCAGGGCGATGCTTATAACGCGGCGGTGCGTATTTTTCGCGGCAGTACGCCCACCGGCGCGCCGTTCACCAAGGACCTCGCCTACTCCAAGGGGTTTGTGCAGGTCTACAACTTTATCCGGCTGGCAGTGCGTCGTGGCCGACTCGACCGAATCCCCTTGCTGTTCTGCGGCAAGCTGGCGATTGAAGACATGGGCACGATTGGCAAGCTCGCCGATGCCGGCCTGATCGAACTGCCGCAATACCTGCCACCGGCGATGGAAGACATGAACGCGCTCACCGCGTGGATGTCGTATTCAAACTTTTTAAACCGGCTTGATCTCAGCCAGATTGATTCGGATTTTGCTTACCTGTTTAACTGATAATGCCACCGCATTATTTAGCAATGATTAGATTGCGCACCGCAGGCAGGCGAGAAGGTTTTGTAAAGTTTAAAACCAGTTAAGGATGCAATGTAATTATCTTAAAGGTAGGGCGGGCATTGACCGTCGATTTACAACTCGACTACGCAGCCCGCAGTTTCAGTAAATGACGCCTGATAATTCATACGAGCTTCACTTCACACGCGTGCTCTGACGTTTTCTGCGGGCAATGCCCGCCCTACGGGATCGTAACTTTCAAATCTCGCTAGAACTCGTAATTTCCACATAATCAAACTTGTCGCGCAGCCAGCGGTAGATCATTTTACGCGCATAGGTTTCAACCTTGCGTTCGGCAGTATCTGTGTCCTTGCGCAGCATCGACAGTAGCAGTTCGATCTTGATGGTGTCCGGGGTGTAATGCCAGGTGAGATGTTCGAGCGCATCTTTCTGCTGCGGGCGCACCGGGGGCAAGGTAAATGCTACGGTCTGGATGGAATCAAACTTGACCGTGGCGAAGATCGGTCGCAACCGGGTCTGAATTTCCTCGCGCGCGAGCTTGCTGACCAGCCAGGCGATGTGTTCGGCGCTGTCGATCAGGTCCTGGTCGATGGCATCGACATCGCGGAAAAATTCCAGCGCCGGGTAATAGCCCAGCTGATGTTCTCGCACGTAGGCATCGATCGTTTGTGCCAGTTCGGTGCCGACGCGTTCGGCGGAACTCGGCAGGTGGCGGCGCATGACGTGTTCAGGTACTTTGACCAGCACACCCACGCGCGCTTTGTCGATATGCATGCTAGTCCCTGCCCTGCAGGGTTTTGACCTGGTAGAGCACCGGGTCGGTAATGTGTTTTATTTTTTTGCGCATCACCGTGCCGATGGCATCGCTGCGGGAAAATACCGGGTTGAGCAACAACACGCTGAGGCTGGACAACACCAGCATGGCGCGGATTTCGTTTTTGAGTTCGGGGACGACAGCGATCAATGCCGCGATATCGGCATCGCAATGTTCGCAATGCGCTTCGGCTTCGCTGCAAATCTGCATGATGTCGTGGGCCGTGCAGTGCTGTAATTTAACCGCAGAAAAATACCTTGCGATGGCATCGAACAACGATTCCACCACGTGCTGGTCACCGGGTTTTTTCAGCGCGTTTTCCAGGGTCTTGAGAAACGCCTGCCCGGCCGAGGTGTGCAATTTGAGCAACAGGGCAGCCGCAGCATTGCCAGAGTCGATCATGGGCGCGAGTTTTTCGGCCAGTGCATCAAGATCATCACGCGCATGCGTATTCTCAGGCAGATCATCCGGCAGTGCGTGCAAAAAGCCGACATAAAAACTGCGCCGGGTGCTAGCCCTGGACCACAGGCTGAGTTTTTGCGCTTCACTGATCAGGCCCGGTTGCAACACCAGGCGCACCGATTCGATCATGTCGCGCTGGTCTTCTTCGAAGGGCAGAAATTCGAGCAGGAACTCGGCCAGCACCTTGCCGGTTTTGCCCTGCACCACCGCGTCTTTTTCCAGCATGCGGCGCGCGTTTTCAGAAGACGGCATTGCCCACCACGCGCGCTCGGCGAGTTCATCTGATAGACCTTTGGCGTGCACCGCCGCGACCACGGCTTCGGGCTCACCCAGTAACAGCAATTGCCCCAGGGTTTCCTCGCGCGCCTGGCCCATGCGCGTCCAGCGTTTCAAAAACACCGGGTAACCGCCGGGCGAACCCATCACGTGGGTGGACAACACCGACTTCACCTGCTTGATGTATTTTTCATCCTTGCAGTTGGGATTGAGCGGCACCCTGGCTTCGCCACGATCGGTGAGCGCGTAGACAATCATTTTAGATTCATCAATACGCACCGCCTGCAGTTTCTGCGCAAGCAGCACGTTGATACGGAGATTGTCTTCTGCTGATAGATCCATAATGTGTTAAATAATTTTAAAAACTAAATGCTTTGCCACAGAGGTCACAGAGCACACAGAGCACACAGAGCACACAGAGAAAAACTTTTTGATGTAAAAAGATTCCGTCATCCCCGAATGTTTCTGTCGGGGATCCACCTTTGTGCCTGGGAAATACCATGGATTCCCGCCACAAGCATGCGGGAATGACGATATTAAACAAATAGTAATTTTCTATGCGCCTCTGCGGTTGCGCCCTTAAGTATGAATCTTCAGGTAGGGCGGGCACTGCCCGCCGTTTTTTCTTAGCGACGAAGTGCCCAACTATCCGTAATACTGCATAAAGTTTATGCATGAGCCAACCTCGTGCTTCTGTTGTAACATTTCTGGCGGGCAATGCCCGCCCTACCTTCTATCACGCCACCAGCAATTTCGTGCAGCACGAAAAACATTCATATGCCTTTCTCTGCGTCCTCTGTGACCTCTGTGGCAAAAATCTTTTAATTCAACTGTATGCGCTGACCGAAAGGTACCTTGGCTTTGCCTTTTACCAGCCAGCTGACCGGGTAGTCGGGTTCGGCTTCGGGGAACATGCCTTCGGCGTCGGTGAAATAAATCACCAGCCCGGGTGCGTTATCGAGTGCATCGACCCATTCGAACACCGGGCGGAAGTTGGTGCCACCACCGCCGCGGATTTCGACATCAAATTTGAATTCGTCCCAGGGTTCAAAGGTCCACGGGCAACCGTAATTTAACTCCGAGTCGCAGGTGAGCAATGTCACGCGTGCGCGCACCTGGCTTTTGATGGCGTCGACCTCGGTGATAAATTCCTGGATTTCTTCTTCATCGATCGAACCGCTGGTATCGATGGCGACCACGATATTGGTTTCATGACTGCGCAGGCTGGGGTAGACCGCGGGATCGCCGCGGCGGGTATTGGGCCGTGAATAACTGTAATCATCGCGCGCCGTGGCCGACATGTAACGCGCCAGCAACATGCGCCACGGCAGTGTCGGCTGCAACAGATAATCCACCATGCGCGCCATTTCGCCTTCGAGCTTGCCCGACTGCAACGCCTGTTGCGCCGCGCCCGCCATGCGTTGCTGCCATTGCACGCTGAGGGCTTCGAGTTCCTGCTGGTTCATCGGTGAGGGTGCGGGCGCGCCCTGGTTGCTGCCCTTGCCGGAGGATTCGCCGCTGTCATCCTGGTCGCCATCGCCCTCGCTGCGCTCATTGTTCTCGCGTTCCTTGTCGCCGCCATCGGAGCCATCGCTTTTTTCCGAATCTTCGTTGTCATCCTGGTTGTCCTTGTCTTTCTGCTGGTCTTCCAGGTCACGCTCGCCGTCGTTGTCATTATCTTCGAGACAGGGATAAATTTCTTCCGCGGTCATGCCTTCGTAATCACGCATATACATCACATCGGGCACCGGCTTTAAACCGTCCTTGATCAGCAACGGCGTGACCGCGTAAGCACAGGCCATCTGCCAGCGATGCTTGACGCGATGACCGCGACGATGAAAATGCGACAACGCACAATGCAGCGCCTGCTGCGATAGGGCAAACTGGGTCTGATCAGGATCGAGCGCGTCGATGTAATCGCTGTTGTAATAAAACGTTTTACCGTCGGTAAAGGTCGTCTCACACCACGAAGGATCCCCCACCACCATCGGCAAACGCAACACCAGCGCACCGAGGAACGGCTTGTCGAGGATCAGCCGGGTTCGCGCAGTGGCGAGCTTGGTTTCAACGTCAGGATAGCTATTCATGTCAATGAATAATTAATAATTAATAATAAAATGAAAAGCGGGTACAGCAGTCGGATATTGACCTGTTTTACTGGTTTAATGTTTTGTTTGATCATAGTGAATTAATTCGTTAATAATAAGATGAAAGCACACCTGCCAATTTATTTAGATTTTCATTATTCATTATTACATTGTTCATTATTCACTATTCATTATTCATTGCTTCTAATACAGCATCAAATCCGCGATCTTGTCGGCCCAGGTGGCGAACTGCGGTACTGCGAATATATCCTGCCCAATCGCGCGATGCATGTCGGATACCATCATCACGCCCATTTCGCGTTGCGGGAAACGGCTGGCGTAGTCGAGGATGTTGCCGTGCACTTTGGCGGCGTTGGCGTTGTCCTTGGCGCGGATGGCGCGGCCGACCAGCGCGGTGGCGACGGCGTATTGCAGGTCGATTTCTTTGGGTGTGGCCACGTCTTCACCATCTGACGATGGCGTCGAGGTCGGGCATCTGATCAAGGCTGTCGATGAAGGCTTTTAATTCGATGCCCGCGGCCTTGCCGACACAGGCCTGCAGTGCGCCGAGTAACAGTTCATTGGCTTCGTCGAATTTTTGCAAGGCGCGATGGGCAAATTCCCACGAGCGCGGCGAAGCGAAACGCCACCGGGTTGTGCGCCGGATCAAAATCAAATAACAAATCCTGGCGAAAACGCAGGAAGGCAATAATGCGTTCGTCGATCTGGTGCGCATAGGCCCAGGCCACCCAGTCATCGAGATTGATTTCGACTTCGTAATGCGAGAATCGATTCGCCAGCGGTGCCGGCATGCTGTAGGTGACACCGCGGTCGCCCTGGCGGTTACCGGCGGCCATAATCGCCCAGCCTTCGGGCACTTCGTATTCACCCAGCCTGCGATCGAGAATCAACTGGTAGGCCGCGGCCGAGACACTCGGCGGTGCCGAGGTGATTTCATCGAGAAACAAAATGCCTTCAGCGCCGTGACGTTTTGCATTCGGCAACATCGCCGGCACCGCCCATTCGACCAGCTCGGCAGCGCGAAACGGAATGCCGCGCAAATCACTCGGTTCCATTTGCGACAAACGAATATCGATCAGCGGCACACCGTGGCGCTCGGCCACCTGCGCCACCATTTGTGATTTGCCCACCCCGGGCGGGCCCCACAACATCACCGGCGTGTGATGGCCGCTGCTGGCGCTGGAATATTCTTTTTCGATAACAGTAAGTAAGTGTGCTGGTCGCATTGTATTGTTCTATGTAGATTTATAAAGGAACACAACTAAAAACTAACTGCGAAACCGCAGAGGCGCAGAGGTCGCAGAGAAAAACATATTCTTGTTTTAAACAAAATAATTAAGCTTTCTCTGCGACCTCTGCGCCTCTGCGGTTTCGCTTCTAATTATTAAAACCCCGCCAATTTATACAGGCGCTTGGCTTCTTCCGGGTCTTTTTCGACGATTTTGCCTTCGTCGTAGAGCATGGCCAGCGTGGTCATGGATCCGGTCAGGCCCTGCTCGGCGGCTTTTTTGAACCATTTCACGGCTTCTTCGCCGTTTTGTT
>CAWKAL010000117.1:0-4955 GCA_963847575.1 uncultured Gammaproteobacteria bacterium | reverse complement strand
GCCGGCGGCCCGGCGGAACTCATCAAGGGGATGAAAAAAGTCCAGTCACAGAGCACGTCCAACCCCTGCTCGATTGCGCAATACGCAGCGCAGGCCGCACTCGAAGGCGACCAGGACTTTCTCAAGCAGACGTGTGATGTGTTTAAACAGCGCCACGATTATGTTTACGACCGCCTGCTCGCCATGCCCGGCGTCGAATGCCTGGCCAGTGACGGCACCTTCTACAGCTTTCCTTCGTTTCAGGGTGTGATAGATCGCATGACCGGGATCAAAAACGATATAGAGCTAGCACAACTGCTGCTGGAAAAAGCCGAGGTCGCCCTCGTGCCGGGCTCGGCTTTCGGCGCTGACGGCCATTTACGACTGTCATTTGCCACATCGATGGAAAACCTGGAAAAAGCACTCGACAGAATCGCGAAAACCATCGACTGAAGCGCAGTATAAGCCTTCAAAAGCATTGACCCTGCGAGGCCAAATCGGTAGCATACCGCCCTTCCATGAAGCGGCGTAAGCCCGCTACGGAACTATTCCTCGATAGCTCAGTTGGTAGAGCAACGGACTGTTAATCCGTTTGTCCCTGGTTCGAGCCCAGGTCGAGGAGCCAATTTCCTGTTCAGATCGACCTGCCTGACAGGCAGGTCGCTCAAAAAAATATTTTTCCAGCTGGCTGAACTTTTCCTGCTTTCAAAGGCTCGAAGTGTACAGTTTCATGTGTATACAGTAGTAACAGCTCGGTACTGGTGATTGAGCGATCCTTAAAGAGAGTAAAGGGGGCGTATGCCCCCTTTTTTTTGCCAGAAAAAACTGCGCAGTCGCTAACTGCCGGCCGTCGCCATCACCAGCTGCACGATTCCCCAGACACCCAGCACGAACAACACCAGGAAAATAATACCGGCATAGATAAAAGTCGAAGCTTTGCCGTGGGTAAAGTCACGCTCACGATTTTTGTTGTTCTGCACCCCGAACCAGCCTGCGAACAGGCTTGCAATAATGGTGAATACAGTCACCTTGCCGTGCTTGTCAGCTTCGTCGTTCATGTCATCTGCCAGTGCTGGTTAAAAGTCCTTTATATTAGCTTTTTCTAATATTTTATTCAATCACACCCGGCTGAACTTCGCCAGAAAAGTGCGGAATTCATCCGCCAGTTCATCGTGCATCAGCGCAAACTCTACCGTGGCTTCGAGGTACCCCAGTTTGCTGCCGCAGTCATAGCGCTTGCCCTCGAAGCTATAGGCGTATATCTCTTCTTCTGCGCGCAAGGCCGCAATTGCATCCGTGAGCTGAATCTCGCCACCGGCACCACGCTGCGTGGTTTTAAGTTTTTCCATGATGCCCGGCGTGAGAATATAGCGCCCGACCACGGCCTGGTCAGAGGGCGTTTCCAGCGGCGAGGGTTTTTCGATAATTTGTTCAACCAGTGCCAGCCGGTCTTCGACCTTCGGCCCCGCCACCATGCCGTACTTGCTGCTGTCTTCACGCGACACCGTCTGGGTGCCGATAATGGACGCCTGTTTGCGCTCGAACACCTCGACCATTTGCTGCATGCAATTCTTGCCTTCGTTGTAAATCAGGTCATCAGGCAGGATCACGGCAAAGGGCTCGTTGCCCACCGCCGGTTCTGCGCACAGCACAGCATGGCCCAGCCCCAGGGCTTCTGACTGGCGAATAAATACACATTGCACATTGTCCGGCACGATATCCTGCACCACCTTCAGCATATCGGTTTTCTTGCGCAGCGCCAGCTCGGTTTCAAGCTCATACGCCTTGTCGAAGTGATCAATAATCGAATTCTTGGTTCTACCGACAATGAATATCAGCTTGGTCAAACCGGCGGCCACCGCTTCTTCAGCGGCATACTGGATCAGCGGTTTATCGACGATAGTGAGCATTTCCTTGGCCACTGATTTAGTCGCAGGCAAAAAGCGCGTACCCAGCCCGGCGACTGGAAAAACGGCAGTTCTGATTTTATTCATTGAAAATCCTTATAGAAATTGCAAATCAATTAAAGCTTGAGGAAATACACTACAGCGGACAAGTAAAAAATCCGATTAAGCCTGATTTTAGACCATGAAGCCACGCTTGTGGCTGTGTTAATATCAGCCGCTTTCACAGCCAGATGATATAAAACAATATTACGCCATGACATACGTCGTTACTGAAAACTGTATCAAGTGCAAATACACCGACTGTGTCGATGTTTGTCCTGTTGACTGCTTCCACGAAGGGCCTAATTTCCTGGTTATAGACCCTGAAGAATGTATTGATTGCACCTTGTGTGAGCCTGAATGCCCCGCCGAAGCGATTTTCGCCGAAGATGACGTGCCCCCCGGGCAGGAAGCATTTACCGCGCTGAATGCAGAACTCAGTCTCGAGTGGCCGGTGATCAATGTCAGCCAGGATCCGCCGGAAGACGCGGCAGAATGGGACGGTGTCGAAGACAAGCTGCAACACCTGGAACGCTAGCCGCCGCTTTTGCCAACAATCATGCCATTGCCAGTCGATCTCAGGATTGCGCCCGGTGACCCGCTGATTACACGCACGGCAGAGTATATCCTGCAAAAACATCGCGCTGCCCTGCCCGATCTCGGCCAGATTGCAGTACTACTGCCAGATCAAACCGGCTGCTCTCAATTTCGCGGCCAGTTACTCGAACAGCTGGCGCTGATAAATATACCCTCGGTAATTCCGCCCTGGTGCGGCACATTCCGCGAATGGGCACGAGTACACATAGCGCCGACACGCACCCTGATTAGCGAACAGAGCCGCCGCCTGTTATTTATCGAAGCACTGGAACATCACAGCCACCTGTTTCGCGAAGAAAACAAATGGCAGGTGACCCTTGCCCTGCTCACCTTATTCGACGAACTCAATCTGCAACAAATCACTATCACAGAAAACAGCACCGACTGGGAGCAGCGCATACAGCTTGCGTATGGCCTGGAAAATGCCCACAAGCACTTACAGCAGGAGGCCTCACTGGTACACACGCTGTGGCATGCATGGCACCAGCAGCTCGAAGCCAGCCAGCAAGTTGACAACAGCCTGGCGTATGTTGAAGCACTGGTTAACATTAGCAGTAACGACAACCATGACAGCACCCATTACTACTTCGTCACTACCGCCGGGTACACAAACGCCGAACTCAGCTGCATTGAATTGTTACAACAACAGCAGCGCTGCAGCGTGATTGATTTTGACGAGTCAATCAAATCTGAACTGCCTGCCTGGGATTTCATCCAGAACACATTCGAGCACACTGACGGGGCATTACTGTCACGCGTAGACAAATTACAGTCGCAGGCCGAGCTGCCTTTTTCGGTATATCTTGCCGCCAACGCCGACAAAGAAACCCGCGCAATCGATGTGCAAATCAGGCAATGGCTACTTGCGGGCTGCAGCAGCATTGGCGTGGTATGTGAAGATCGAAAACTCTCAAGGCGTTTACGTGCCCTGCTTGAACGTGCGCATGTGCCGCTGGATGATATGGCCGGCTGGTCGTTGGCGACAACCAGTGCAGCCGCAGTACTCGAACGCTGGCTGGAATGTATCGAGACAGATTTTGATTACCGTGCATTCCTTGATGTCATCAAATCACATTTCATTTCCAGCGCTGATCACGAGCATCATCTGAAAAATGTTTACCGGCTGGAACATGACATTATATTGCATGAAAATATCGGCCACGGCCTGGCGCGCTATAAAAAACAGCTCAAATACCGGCTTGACCGCCTGCCGCACTGGCCAGGCAAGAGTTACGACGAGATTGGAAAGCTGCTTGATGATATCGAGGCAATCGCAACGCCTTTGCAGTTACTCTACCGATCGAATGCGAAGCATGAATTAAACCAGTACCTCGAAGCGTTGACATCAAGCCTGCAGGCGCTCGGTATGCAACAGTCATTTAACGATGATGCCGCGGGATTGCGCATCCTTCAAACACTCGACGACATGCGCAACAGTATTCGCTGCGCAAATCCGACACTTGGCTGGCAGGATTTCAGAAACTGGCTGGGTATGGCGTTCGAAGAACAGTTATTCAGCCCGCATACTGAAACATCCGCGGTGCAGTTGATGACGC
Organism: uncultured Gammaproteobacteria bacterium; assembly: GCA_963847575.1. Classification (GTDB taxonomy): domain Bacteria; phylum Pseudomonadota; class Gammaproteobacteria; order SZUA-229; family SZUA-229; genus JASBSR01. The sequence continues at coordinate 877 of CAWKAL010000117.1, read as the reverse complement.
TCGATCAGTCAGCGCTAAAACACTTTGATGCACTTGTCATAGCCGCTGCAGACGAGCAGCATCTGCCCGGCCATGCCGATAGCTCGCCTTTTTTCAACCAGGGTGTACGCAAATCACTCGGCCTGCCGGTATGGGAACAACAACGCGCGCAGCGCCTGCACCATTTCAAACAACTGCTGCTCTCTGCCAATGAAGTTTTGATCACCTGCAAATCACATGACAATGGCGAACCCGTGCCACTGTCGCCATGGATTGAGGCTTTACGAGTACACCACCAGCTCTGCTTCAGGCGCAGCATTGACAACACCGTGCTTGATGAATTACTCGCACGTTCTCCCGATGTTCGGACAGCCACACACATACCTTTACCAAAGCCACCTGCACAGCCGGGACCGGTAGCGCAGGCACAGCTAATACCGTCAGAAATTTCTGCCAGTGCGCACCAGCGCCTGATCAACTGCCCGTATCAATACTTCGCAGCTGATATTCTCGCACTGAAACCGTCTGATGAAATCAGTGAAGAATTGCAAAAATCTGATTACGGCAACCGGGTTCACCAGGTTCTGCAGGCGTTTCACCAGAACGTGGCACACCTGCCGGCCGCCTTTGCTGAACCGGTGACGCAGACAAATCGTGCTGCCGCAATTGCGCATCTAACTACAATTTCCGAACATGTATTTGCGCGCGACCAGCAAAACAATTTATTGCATCGCAGCTGGCTGCATCGCTGGCTGGATCATGTGCCCGCCTACATTGACTGGCAAATCGAGCAACAACAACAATGGCAGGTGCAGGCAACCGAACTGAAGTCTGAGCACAGTATCGACGACACACTTTCTATTCACGGGCGACTCGATCGGCTCGACCAGGGCACCAA
>CAWKAL010000116.1:0-28509 GCA_963847575.1 uncultured Gammaproteobacteria bacterium | reverse complement strand
TACCGTGGCTTCGAGGTACCCCAGTTTGCTGCCGCAGTCATAGCGCTTGCCCTCGAAGCTATAGGCGTATATCTCTTCTTCTGCGCGCAAGGCCGCAATCGCATCCGTGAGCTGAATCTCGCCACCGGCACCACGCTGCGTGGTTTTAAGTCTTTCCACCATGCCCGGCGTAAATACAGCGCCCGACCACGGCCTGGTCAGAGGGCGTTTCCAGCGGCGAGGGTTTTTCGATAATTTGTTCAACCAGTGCCAGCCGGTCTTCGACCTTCGGCCCCGCCACCATGCCGTACTTGCTGCTGTCTTCACGCGACACCGTCTGGGTGCCGATAACGGACGCCTGTTTGCGCTCGAACACCTCGACCATTTGCTGCATGCAATTCTTACCCTCGTTGTAAATCAGGTCATCAGGCAGGATCACGGCAAAGGGCTCGTTGCCCACCGCCGGTTCTGCGCACAGCACAGCATGGCCCAGCCCCAGGGCTTCTGACTGGCGAATAAATACACATTGCACATTGTCCGGCACGATATCCTGCACCACCTTCAGCATATCGGTTTCTTGCGCAGCGCCAGCTCGGTTTCAAGCTCATACGCCTTGTCGAAGTGATCAATAATCGAGTTCTTGGTTCTGCCGACAATGAATATCAGCTTGGTCAAACCGGCGGCCACCGCTTCTTCAGCGGCATACTGGATCAGCGGTTTATCGACGATAGTGAGCATTTCCTTGGCCACTGATTTAGTCGCAGGCAAAAAGCGCGTACCCAGCCCGGCGACTGGAAAAACGGCAGTTCTGATTTTATTCATTGAAAATCCTTATAGAAATTGCAAATCAATTAAAGCTTGAGGAAATACACTACAGCGGACGAGTAAAAAATCCGATTAAGCCTGATTTTAGACCATGAAGCCACGCTTGTGGCTGTGTTATTATCAGCCGCTTTCACAGCCAGATGATATAAAACAATATTACGCCATGACTTACGTCGTTACTGAAAACTGTATCAAGTGCAGATACACCGACTGTGTCGATGTTTGTCCTGTTGACTGCTTCCACGAAGGGCCTAATTTCCTGGTTATAGACCCTGAAGAATGTATTGATTGCACCTTGTGCGAGCCTGAATGCCCCGCCGAAGCGATTTTCGCCGAAGATGACGTGCCCCCCGGGCAGGAAGCATTTACCGCGCTGAATGCAGAACTCAGTCTCGAGTGGCCGGTGATCAATGTCAGCCAGGATCCGCCGGAAGACGCGGCAGAATGGGACGGTGTCGAAGACAAGCTGCAACACCTGGAACGCTAGCCGCCGCTTTTGCCAACAATCATGCCATTGCCAGTCGATCTCAGGATTGCGCCCGGTGACCCGCTGATTACACGCACGGCAGAGTATATCCTGCAAAAACATCGCGCTGCCCTGCCCGATCTCGGCCAGATTGCAGTACTACTGCCAGATCAAACCGGCTGCTCTCAATTTCGCGGCCAGTTACTCGAACAGCTGGCGCTGATAAATATACCCTCGGTAATTCCGCCCTGGTGCGGCACATTCCGCGAATGGGCACGAGTACACAAAGCGCCGACACGCACCCTGATTAGCGAACAGAGCCGCCGCCTGTTATTTATCGAAGCACTGGAACATCACAGCCACCTGTTTCGCGAAGAAAACAAATGGCAGGTGACCCTTGCCCTGCTCACCTTATTCGACGAACTCAATCTGCAACAAATCACTATCACAGAAAACAGCACCGACTGGGAGCAGCGCATACAGCTTGCGTATGGCCTGGAAAATGCCCACAAGCACTTACAGCAGGAGGCCTCACTGGTACACACGCTGTGGCATGCATGGCACCAGCAGCTCGAAGCCAGCCAGCAAGTTGACAACAGCCTGGCGTATGTTGAAGCACTGGTTAACATTAGCCAGTAACGACAACCATGACAGCACCCATTACTACTTCGTCACTACCGCCGGGTACACAAACGCCGAACTCAGCTGCATTGAATTGTTACAACAACAGCAGCGCTGCAGCGTGATTGATTTTGACGAGTCAATCAAATCTGAACTGCCTGCCTGGGATTTCATCCAGAACACATTCGAGCACACTGACGGGGCATTACTGTCACGCGTAGACAAATTACAGTCGCAGGCCGAGCTGCCTTTTTCGGTATATCTTGCCGCCAACGCCGACAAAGAAACCCGCGCAATCGATGTGCAAATCAGGCAATGGCTACTTGCGGGCTGCAGCAGCATTGGCGTGGTATGTGAAGATCGAAAACTCTCAAGGCGTTTACGTGCCCTGCTTGAACGTGCGCATGTGCCGCTGGATGACATGGCCGGCTGGTCGTTGGCGACAACCAGTGCAGCCGCAGTACTCGAACGCTGGCTGGAATGTATCGAGACAGATTTTGATTACCGTGCATTTCTTGATGTCATCAAATCACATTTCATTTCCAGCGCTGATCACGAGCATCATCTGAAAAATGTTTACCGGCTGGAACATGACATTATATTGCATGAAAATATCGGCCACGGCCTGGCGCGCTATAAAAAACAGCTCAAATACCGGCTTGACCGCCTGCCGCACTGGCCAGAGCAAGAGTTACGACGAGATTGGAAAGCTGCTTGATGATATCGAGGCAATCGCAACGCCTTTGCAGTTACTCTACCGATCGAATGCGAAGCATGAATTAAACCAGTACCTCGAAGCGTTGACATCAAGCCTGCAGGCGCTCGGTATGCAACAGTCATTTAACGATGATGCCGCGGGATTGCGCATCCTTCAAACACTCGACGACATGCGCAACAGTATTCGCTGCGCAAATCCGACACTTGGCTGGCAGGATTTCAGAAACTGGCTGGGTATGGCGTTCGAAGAACAGTTATTCAGCCCGCAGACTGAAACATCCGCGGTGCAGTTGATGACGCTCGATCAGTCAGCACTAAAACACTTTGATGCACTTGTCATCGCCGCTGCAGACGAGCAGCATCTGCCCGGCCATGCCGATAGCTCGCCTTTTTTCAACCAGGGTGTACGCAAATCACTCGGCCTGCCGGTATGGGAACAACAACGCGCGCAACGCCTGCACCATTTCAAACAACTGCTGCTCTCTGCCAATGAAGTTTTGATTACCTGCAAATCACATGACAATGGCGAACCCGTGCCACTGTCGCCCTGGATTGAGGCTCTGCGAGTACACCACCAGCTCTGCTTCAGGCGCAGCATTGACAACACCGTGCTTGATGAATTACTCGCACATTCTCCCGATGTTCGTACAGCCACACACCTACCTTTACCAAAGCCACCTGCACAGCCGGAACCGGCAGCGCAGGCACAGCTAATACCGACAGAAATTTCTGCGAGTGCGCACCAGCGCCTGATTAACTGCCCGTATCAATACTTCGCAGCTGATATTCTCGCGCTGAAACCGTCTGATGAAATCAGCGAAGAATTGCAAAAATCTGATTACGGCAACCGGGTCCACCAGGTTCTGCAGGCGTTTCACCAGAACGTAGCACACCTGCCGGCCGCCTTTGCTGAACCGGTGACGCAGACAAATCGTGCTGCCGCAATTGCGCATCTAACTACAATTTCCGAACATGTATTTGCGCGCGACCAGCAAAACAATATATTGCATCGCAGCTGGCTGCATCGCTGGCTGGATCATGTGCCGGCCTACATAGACTGGCAAATCGAGCAACAACAACAATGGCAGGTGCAGGCAACCGAACAGAAGTCTGAGCACAGTATCGACGACACACTTTCTATTCACGGGCGACTCGATCGGCTCGACCAGGGCACCAACGGCACAATGATTATTGACTACAAAACCGGGCGTACTGCCCGGCAGGCAGATGTTGACTGCGGTGAAGATGTGCAGCTGGTCAGCTACGCCATGCTCAACGACAGCGCCAACAGGGTCGCCTATGTCTCACTGGATGCACCGGGTGCCAATGTTAAAACGGCTGCGATATTACAGGACGAACAACTCGATGAAATCAAACGCGACTGCAGTCAACGCCTGGTCGAGATCTACCGGCTGATGCGCCAGCAGCATCCACTGATTGCCTGGGGTGACGATGACGCCTGTGCATATTGTAATTTCAGGGGACTGTGCCGTAAAAATTTCTGGAATAAACCGGCGCTGCAAAAATACTACGAGTACAAAATAGAGCGCACTCACAGCCAGCAAATGTACTCACACAAAAACGCCTGGTGCATTGCTGCACCAGGCGTCATCAACAAGTTCAACTATGTATTACTGAACTGCGTACAGCGAACCGTCTACACTGTTAAAAAATATTTTTCCGTCTTTAACGCTGGGTGAAGAATAAATTTTATCTTCTGTCTTGTATTTCCAGCGCAAGTTTCCGTTGTCCTTGTCGAGTGCATACAAATGGTTATCCGAACTACCGACATAGACTGTTCCTGAAGCCAGCACCGGCGGTGCGTACACGGGTGCTTCGGTCCTGAACTCCCAGCGACGACTGCCATTGCCGGTGTCATATGCGTACACATAACCGTCTTTACTGCCAATATAGAGTGTGTCCCCATCCAGCGCAGGCGATGACAGCACTTCACCTGCCGTCTTTTTCTCCCATGCCAGCTGGCCAGTCTTGATATTCACTGCATACACATGTTTGTCATCACTGCCAAAATACACCTGCCTCTCGTCAACAGCGGGCGATGAATGTATTTTATGCCGCGTGTGATAGCGCCAGTATTCCTGTCCGGATTGAATATTCACTGCGAACACGTCACCACTCAATGTACCGAAGAATACATGCTCATTGAGTAATGCCGGCGAACTGTAGATCGCACCGCTGGCTTTAAATCGCCATTTTTCATAACCGGTTGCTGCCTCGATGGCATACAGATGTCCATCTTCACTGCCGACATAAACCACGCCATCGTGTACCACAGGTGAAGATGAAACCGGTCCGGTCGTCGGGAACTTCCAGATCGAACCACGGCTGCGGGTGTCAATCGCGTAGACATGCTTGTCCCAGCTTCCCACATATAGAATGTTGTCAACAAGTGCAGGTGTCGATTCAATATTGTTGTCGGTTCTAAAATTCCATTTCTCGAGGCCCGTTTCCTGGTCAATCGCGTACAGGTGACCGTTATTACAGCCAACGTATACCTCGCGGTCGCCCGCCAGCGGTGATGAATACACTTTATCTGGCAACACGTATTTCCACGCCAGGGTGGTCAATTCGGTCGGCCCCGATGACGCCATCTGGCCATTGTGACTGGCATTGCCACGAAACATATTGGTCGCACCGCCACCGCAGGAAACCAGGCTGACACTCGCAGCAATGACACCCGCCAGTAAAATTTTCTGAGGAAGTTTGTGAATCATATGAACTCCTTGCATGATGCGTCCGCCGTCTTTGACATCGTCATCGATTAGTTTTTTTATGGGGCCTTTGCTAGTGCAGAACCCGCTTGTTTTAGATGAATTTAATTCCCGTAAGCATAGACCACGACAGCTCAAATCCCAAGTCTTCTGGCGCTTTAGCGCATTCGGGCGGCATTACCGGCCTGGCAGAGCAGTTCATAACTGATGGTCTCGGCGCAACGTGCGACTTCATCGACGGACAGTTGCTGGCCCCAGAGCTCGGCCTGGTCCCCGGGCGTGACTTCGAGATCACCCAGTTCGACACAAATACTGTCCATCGATACCCGACCGATCAGCGCACAGCGCCGGCCATTAATTAATACCGGTGTACCCGCGCGCGCGTGTCGCGGGTAACCATCGGCATAACCTGCGGCCACGCAGGCCATATGCGTATCATGCTGACACACCCAGCGACTGCCGTAGCCAACGCTGTCACCTGCCTTGAGGCGCTTCACCGCGAGCACAGGTGCCGTAAACGACATCACCGGTTTGAGTGCCAGCGTCGCTGCGCTCTGGCCTGCCAGTGATGATGAACCGTAGAGCATGATGCCCGGCCGCACCCAGTCAAAATGGCTTTGCGGCATTGCAGTCAGCGCCGCTGAGTTTGCCATACTGCATTCAAATCCGGAATCCTCGCTGAGGCCTGAAAACACCTGCAACTGCTGCAGGTTGAGTGCATGTCCAGTGTCATCTGCATTGGCGAAATGGCTCATTAAGCGTATGCGACCGACAGCACTGCAGTCGCGCAGGCGTTTCACAATAGCCCGATACGCTTCAGGGTCGAAACCCAGCCGGTGCATGCCGGTATCAAGCTTCAACCAGATATCAATCGGTTTACCGTGATAATTTTCGAGCAATGCGACCTGTGCAGCGTGATGCACAACAGCTGAAATATCCTGTGATGCCAGTTGCGCAAGTTCATCCGCTGTATGAAAACCGTGCAGCACCATCATCGGCCGGGTGATCCCCGCGGCGCGTAGCTGCAGGGCTTCATCGCACATCGCAAGTGCAAACGCATCGGCATCTGCCAGCGCATGCGCAACACTGTGCACACCATGTCCGTATGCATTGGCCTTGATGACCGCGATAATTTTACTTCGGGGAGCGAGCTGCCTGACGCGTTGCAAATTATGCTGCAGGGCGTCGCTGTCAATCTCTACCTTTGCCGTGCGCCCATTGCCTGCGCTCATTCAAACCCTTCGCTGTAATTCATTTCCGGCACAAAGTTTTCGAACTTGGTGTATTTGCCGAGAAAGGTCAGTCGCGACTTGCCGATGGGGCCGTTTCGCTGTTTACCGATAATGATTTCCGCCGTGCCCTTGTCCGGGCTCTCGTCGTTATAGACTTCATCACGATAAATAAACACGATCAGGTCGGCGTCCTGCTCGATCGCACCTGACTCGCGCAGGTCCGACATAATCGGGCGCTTGTCAGTACGTTGCTCCAGGCTTCGATTGAGCTGCGACAACGCAATCACCGGCACCTTCAGCTCTTTTGCCAGGGCTTTCAGGCCGCGTGAGATTTCCGAAATTTCGGTGGCGCGGTTTTCACTGCCGCCGGCGACCTGCATCAGCTGCAGGTAATCCACCACGACCAGGCCCAGTCCGTGCTGGCGTTTTAATCGACGCGCGCGTGCGCGTACTTCATTGGGCGACATCGCCGGGGTATCGTCGATAAATAACTTGGCTTCCGACAGCATGTGCACCGCGGAGGTAATCCGTGGCCAGTCATCATCGGTCAGCTGGCCGGTGCGGATATGGTGCTGGTCGATGCGACCGAGCGATGAAATCATGCGCATCGCGAGCTGCTCGCTCGGCATTTCCATGCTGAAAACCGCGACCGGCACCTGTGCACCGATCGCGGCATTTTCGGCGATATTCATCGCAAACGTGGTTTTGCCCATCGACGGGCGGCCGGCGACGATGACCAGGTCGCCCGGCTGCAGGCCGGTGGTCATTTCATCGAACTTGTCAAAACCCGTGGGCAGCCCGGTGATTGCGCCTTCGGTTTCGAACAGATGGTCAATTTGTTCGACCGTGCGCGTCAGCAGGCCCTTGATGTCCTGAAAGCCACCGCGGCCGCGCATGTCCTGTTCAGCGATCTGGTAGATCTGCTTTTCGGCTTCTTCGAGCAGCTCGCGGCTTTCGCGGCCTTCGGTCTGAAACGCGTTACTGGTGATGTCGGTACCGATCGCGATCAACTGGCGCAAAATCGAGCGTTCGCGCACGATATCGGCGTAGGCGGTAATATTTGCGGCACTTGGCGTGTCTTTGGCGAGGCGCCCGATGTAGGCCAGTCCACCCACCTGCTCGAGCTGCCCGGTTTTGGTCAGCAGCTCGGAAAGCGTGACCGCATCAAAAGGCTGATTGCGTGCTTCGAGGTCACCAATGGCTTCAAACAGTGTACGGTGATCCTGGCGATAAAAATCGAGCGCTGAAATTTTGTCAGCGATTTTTTCCCAGGCACGGTTATCGAGCAGCAGACCACCGATGACCGCCTGTTCAGCCTCGACAGAATGCGGCGGTACGCGCAGGTGCGTGGTGCGGTCGGCAACGGGGAAAGAGACGGTATCAGACATGCTTACAATCCCATGCGGGCACTCAGGTTTGCGAATGCACACATACTACAGACATCCGAAACGAAGGGAAACAACTAGCACAGGGAACAGCGCAATAAATTCTGGCTGTGCCCTGTGTGGTTAGTCTTTGTGCTTTACAATCAGAAACTTACTTATGAACATGTCACTCGATCAACATGTACGGGCAAGCGCTAGTCTTCGTCAGCAATGATTGTGAGATCCAGTATGGCATTTACATCCGCGTGCAAATGCAGCTCAACTTCATACTGACCGGCAAGGCGAATGGGGCCGTTAGGCAAACGTACTTCGCGTTTTTCGAGTTCGACGCCAGCTGCTGTCACTGCCTCGGCGATATCGATACCACCCACAGAACCGAACAGCTTGCCTTCAGTGCCTGATTTTGCAGTGATGCTGATGCTGAGTGCAGTAATCTGGTCGCGACGTTTTTCAGCCGCTGCCAGGATTGCCGCAGCCTGCGCTTCGAGCTCGGCACGACGCGCTTCAATTTCAGCAATATTTTCTGGCGTAGCGACTTTAGCTTTGCCCATCGGCAATAAAAAGTTACGCGCATAACCGGGGCGCACATTTACAAGCTTGCCCAGCCCACCCAGACGATCAATTTTTTCTAGCAAGATGACTTCCATCTTTATCTACCTCTACGGTTTTTCAAGTTCAGCAGCAATGCGCCGTCTGAAATCAATCCAGGCATCGGCCAGTCCAAGTACAACCAGCAACACCATGATATGCGGTATAAACAGCATCAGAAAATACACCAGATACAGCCATACCACGTTAATTTTTTTTCTGGCAACAACGGCATGCATCACCGCCGCGCCCTGCGAAACATACAACGCCAGCACTACCAGCGACATGGCGATGAGCAAATCCGTTTTAAGCCACCCGGTCGCTGCGAGAATCACAACGGCGACCAGGGCTGCCGATTTGCCCAGGTTAAGCGCCTGAAATTCTTTGGCGAAACCACCGGGGTTGAAATTCACCGCCTGCCACCAGCGTGCCAGCATCAGGCTGAGCATGGTACTAAACATCAGCGTGCTCGCGATCAGCCCGGGGATCAGGCGAATGGCGATGTCTTCCGCCTCACGTAATTCTTCCAGGGTGAACTGCCCCATCGACTGCTCGGCCAGTTGTGCGGTGAGCATATCCAGTGGTTCGCGCCAGAGTTCCTCGAATCCGGGAAACATCAGCGTCATCACCAGCAGTGCCAGCAGGCTCATGCCTGCCACCAGCAGTACACTCAATGCCAGCGATACAGTTTCACGTAATACCGTGGCCACCAGCCAGACCGGCAGCCACACCGCGAGCATGTAATACACCGCGACCAGTGGCTGCGAGAATATCAGCGTGGCAAATACACCTGCCCCCACTACTGCAATCAGCATCACCAGCAGGCCGTGGCGGTAGCCCTGCACCAGGGTAACCAGCGCCACCGCAGCGCCACTGATCAAAACAGCAAACCAGCCCACCAGTGGAACCAGCCCCAGTACCGCCATGCTGGCCGCAATCAATGCCGCCTGACTGGTGCCCTTCAGGATAAATCGCGATAGCAATATCATCTGAAGTATTTTCCTTTGCTGTGTCTCGTACGTTAGCGCGACACAGCCGGTTGTTAGTGATGGCCGTCGGTATAGGGCATCAGGGCAAGGAAACGCGCGCGTTTGATCGCCTGGGTCAGCTGTCTCTGGTACTTCGCCTTGGTGCCGGTGATACGTGCAGGTACAATTTTTCCGGATTCGGAAACATAGCCTTTCAGCAGTTCCAGATCCTTATAATCGACCATATCAATGCCATCGGCAGTGAATTTACAAAAACGTTTACGTCTAAAGTATGACATGTCTTTCTCCTGCCTTATTCGGTTGTAGTTGCAGTTGCAACTTTAGCTTCAGTATCGTCTGATGCGTCGGCAGTGTTATCGCTGGTAGTACCAGCGCTGGTAGTATCAGCGCTGGTAGTATCAGCGCTGGCAGCATTATCTTCGCGCTGTGCACGACGTGAAGCATTTTCAGCTTCTTCAGCCTTGCTCTTGGCCAGGGGAGACATTTCAGTGATGGCAGCATCACACTTCATGATCATGTTGCGGATAACTGCATCATTAAAGCGGAAGGCAGATTCCAGCTCGTCACGTACTTCAGCGCCACATTCGACGTTCATCATCACATAGTGAGCCTTGTAGATCTTGTTGATGGGATAAGCCAGCTGGCGACGGCCCCAGTCCTCAAGACGATGGATAGTGCCGCCTGCTGTTTCGATCGTGCTCTTATAACGCTCGATCATGGCAGGAACCTGTTCGCTCTGGTCAGGATGAACCAGAAACACGATTTCGTAGTGTCGCATTGTATTCCTCTCGGTAATGCCCCCCGGTGGCCGGTGGAGCAAGGATTGTTAAGGGCGCGTATTGTAGATACAAATTCAGTCAGTTACAAGCCCGCGACAATGCACTGCAGGCGAGCTGAATCTTCGCTAATATCGCCGCATGCAACTCAAAGCCCTGCTAACCGCTATTGTCCTGCTCATCGCCCTTGCCGCTGGCTGGCAGCTGCTGAACACCAAGCCCGGCTCGACTGGCCAGGACGATGCCGGCCAGCACAGTATCGCCAGCAGTGATGCCAATGAATCACTCAACGCGCGCATCGTGCAGCTGGAAGCTGAACTGGCGACAGCAAAAACCCGCAATGCAGAGCTCGAGCAACGTTTACTGGCGATGCAGGACGCTGAACTGGACCGGTTCGAAAATGAACAGGAACTCACCGACGCCTCAGAGCCGCCAGCAGGCACCAGGCACACGCCTGCCCGCTCCTCCATTCCTGCATTGCAGGCACTCACCGATGCCGGCATCCCGCTGGCCACCGCCGAGGCGATGCGTGACTGGATCGGCCAGAACCGGCTGGCGATGCTGAATTTGCGTGATCGCGCCGAACGCGAGGGCTGGCTCAACACCACGCGATACGCCACCGAATTACGCAAACTGATCAACCCGACCTATGGGCTGCGCGAGCAATACGGCGATGACATGTATGACCGGTTTCTCTATGCCACCGGCAAATCAAACCGGGTTGTCGCAGCCGATGTGTATTCCGCTTCAGCGGCAGGCGCGTCCGGCATCAAGCCAGGCGACATTGTCTACAGTTACGCCAACAAAACGATTTTTTCGATGAACGATCTTAAACAGGCCACGCTGGAGGGTGAAGCCGGTGAAAGCGTCCTCGTGCTGTTGCAACGCGATGGCGTGTATTTTTCGATTACTGTGCCGCGCGGCCCGCTGGGCATCGAAATGCGCATGGAGAGTCATGCGCCGGAGTGATGTCTGTATATAAACATCAAAACATATAGAAGCGAAACCGCAGAGGCGCAGAGGACGCAGAGAAAAACGGTTTAGGGTAAAAGCCAAACATTAAATAGTTTCACCGCAAAGACGCAAAGGACGCAAAGAAAGACGTTAAAGCGTGGTTGCTTTTAAATAACAAGCTTGTTCTCTGTTTATCAATTGTGTCGGCACTTGAATTTGTTTTCACTCGAATCATTTTTTCTTTGCATCCTTTGCGTCCTTTGCGACTTTGCGGTCATAACTGGGTTTTATGTTTTAGCTGTTACCCTAATGTTTTCTCTGCGTCCTCTGCGCCTCTGTGGTTTCGCTTTTTTCGCTTTTAACTTCAAATCTACAACAGCAAACAAACTACTTACGCGGTTTACCCAGCAGGTACGACGCAGACGGATCAACGAGAAAGCGGTCATTCAACGCCCTGCGGCCGAGCAGCATTCGAAAGCGCATGGTGTCTCGGTTGGTCAGGGTGAGTTCGACGGGCCACTCTACGCCTGCAAACACTGCCGTGGTCCTGATCACATAGCGCTCTTCGGTATGGCCGCCGGAGTCGGTCACCAGGCGCTGATCAAACACCGGCGCCTCGCAATTGATGACCTTGTCATCGGTTTTCTGAAATGGATGAATGCCAAAGCGAACCCATGGCTTGCCGTGTCGCTCGAAGGGTTCCACATAAAACGCATGCAGGCACGAGGTGCGCGCCCCGGTATCGGTTTTCGCCTTGATACGATGCACGCCCAGCTCAGGCAGGCCTACCCATTCACGCCAGCCAATCATCGGTAAGCTGTGTTTGTCTTTGTCGTGTGTTTTTTTCTTATCCATTGTGACCCGCAAAATAATAGAATACTGCCTGCAAGTTGACTGGCCAGAAGCCTGCAACCAGGCGACTCGCTGTTAGATTTACGCCGAATCCACGCCCTGAAAGGGATAACATCTTCAAACGCGGCCAATTAGAGCATAAGATAGCACTCATCTCGAAGTTCTGGACTTCATTTCTCCGGATAAGGATCAGCGCATATGTGACTCGATATTACTGTGCCCGGTCTAAGTCCTCGCAAACCTTCATCTTATCGGATTTTTATACATGGATACTGCTTCCTCTATCATCGTCATAATTTTGCTGCTTGCTGCCAACGGCTTTTATGTCGCGGCTGAATTCGCCCTGGTCAAGGCGCGCGGATTTCGCATTGAACTGCTCGCGTCTGAAGGCAGCGCTTCTGCACGGCTCACGGTACGCATTCAGAACAAACTCGAACCCTATCTCGCTGCCTGCCAGCTTGGTATTACCATGGCCTCACTCGGGCTTGGCTGGGTGGGCGAACCTGCTGTGGCCGCACTGCTCGAACCGATGTTCACGCGCATGGGCATGTCAGAATCGATGGTGCACACCACTGCATTCCTCATCGGCTTCCTGTTATTTTCAGCACTGCATATTGTCATCGGCGAACAGGTACCGAAAACATTCGCGATTCGCAAGGCCGAGCCGGTGTCGCTCTGGGTGGCGTACCCCCTGCACATATCTTATTTGATGGCCTATCCGCTCAACTGGTTATTGAATCGTGCCACCAGCGCCATTCTCAGTTTGTTCAATGTTGCCGAAGCCAGCCACGCTGAAGTACTGAGTCGTGATGAACTCAAGGGCCTGGTCGCCACCTCGGGTGAACACGGTGAAATACACGCACGCCAGGCCAAAATGCTGCACAACCTGTTCGAATTTGATCAGCGCCAGGTGGGCCGCATCATGATCCCCAGCAGTTCAGTACACAGCCTGGATGTTGCCGCCCCGGCCGAGGACAACCTGAAAATTATTCGCGACACTGAACATTCGCGTTTCCCCCTGATTGACAGCGACAACGATGATGCACTGATCGGCATCGTGCTCACCAAGGACATCCACCGCGCCCTGCTGCAGGGCGAGTCCGAACCCTGGCGCGAACTCGGACATTTACGTCGCGATGCCATGGTGGTGCCCGAATCACAACGCATCGCAAAATTATTCGAACAAATGCGCATTCGCCGTGCACACATGGCCTGCGTAGTTGATGAATACGGTGCCTTCATCGGCATCATCACGCTGGAAGATCTGATCGAAGAAATCGTCGGCGAAATTCATGACGAAACCGACGATGAACGCCCCGGAGTTGGGGTGACACCAATCGATGATGCTCACTGGGAAGCCGACGGCCTGGTATCACTCACCGACCTGGAACGATCTATCGGCCTGAAAGTGGACGCTGAACTCGATGCCAACACGCTCAGCGGTCTGTTCATGCAACGCCTTGCGCGCATGCCTGAAGTGGGTGATGAAATTAACGAAAAGGATTATTTGATGCGCGTACTCAGCAAGGATGAACACCGTGTCGGTAAAGTACACATTCATTACCAGCCATTGTCACTGGACGAGAATCCCGCGGCCGATACACCCGCAGCGGCAGCACCGGTTGAACCTGCCGCATCACCGGACACCCCTGCAGCACCCGGCAGTACAACTACAAAGGAATAATGCAGCTTACTGCACCAGCGCAACCCTGTAGCATTTTATAACGCCGGCCATGTAAGCCTGGCAGCGCTGTAACAGCCCTGTGTCAGTCGTGTTCAAAAAACTCAAGTACTTCGTTAATGAGTTTTTTGCGGCCACTGCGCACCGGGTAGACCGCGTGTACCCGGTGCTTTATCACTGGCGCATCTTTTACCCAGTGCAGCTGTTTAGCTTTAACTGCAGGTTCGACAAGATGTACTGGCAGGTACGCGCTGCCACCGAGGGTCTTTAAATAATGCAGCGCCATGGTGCCACTGGCGAGCCGTGTCTGCGGTTCGGGCGCATCGGGAAACAGGCGGCGATGCTGCAGCGCGTGTGTCAGCCCCCAGTCCACCATCAGGTAGCCTGCACCCAGTGCCTCATCCTGTGAGACACCACGCCGGTTAGAAACCAGCTGCAATTCCAGTCCACCGATATCCCATATTTGTAATACTTCGAGCTGCGGCGGCTCCAGCATAAACGCCAGGTCAAGAACACCATCGAGCAGCTTGCGCGTCAGCAGGCTCGGGGTATGCGATTCTGCAATCAGTGCAATCTCGGGCAGCGCGGCGCGCATTTTAATCAGCCAGTCCTGCAGATAGACATCCCACAGGCGCAGGCTGCCGCCCACTGACAACTGCTGCAGGGCGCCGCCTGCACTCACTTCCTGGCGGATCTTGCGCCACTCTGAAATCAGTAAATCTGCACGCGGGATCAGGCGGTTGCCCTCAGGCGTGAGCTGGATGTCGCGCTTGACGCGGTCAAACAGCTGCACCCCGAGCAATTGTTCGAGCGCCTTGATACGCGCACTGACCGCGGCCTGGGTGAGAAACATGGCCTCTGCCGCCTGGCCAAAATGGCGGGTGCGGCTGACTTCAAGAAAAGTGCGCAGTAGTTCGATATCCATAACAATTAGTATTTATTAGACCGTTGAATATTTGCAGTATTTTTTATCATACATCCATCCCTGCAACAACGTGCTGCAACTGCGGCAAAAATAATTTGTGACCAGATGACGCATCCACGGGTCTAATAATTCAATAGATAAATTGCATCGTAAAACGCACGCTTGCGCGCAGCGATGCTGTACAGAATAACCGCTTGGTGTGGTTTAGCCTCTCATGATGAGAGGCTTTTTTTTGCATGTATGTGGATACATGTGCTGTACAAGGTTTCGATCAAGACCAGCGGGACTCCAAAGCTACTGGCAGGCTCACCCTGGCTTCACTGACGTCCCGTGCCTCAGCCGAGGGACAGGATGGCGATCATACCCGCGGCGCTGTTACCCGGGAGACAGGCCTGGATAATCGACCATCGTATGCAATTGGTAACACCTTAGAATAGTTCTTTAGCCTGACAGAACCCGAAAGTTTATATGGCACTTCAGCACCCGACAACAGCTGCATCATCACCGGCATGCCGCCAGCAAAATTCACCGTTACCGGCATGCGCACAAGCTGTGTCTGCTGTGCTGGCAGTACTGCATCATCTGACAGTTTCCCGCTGGCAACAGACTGCGCCATGATGTGCAAATGCAAATCCACGTCATCCAGTTGAATGTCGAAGTTGTTTGGATTATTTACCGAGATTGAAACCAGCATATGCGCAACCGGATACGCCCACTCGACCACGTCTACGCGGTCAATCTCAAACCCGGGCGCTACTGGCCTGAGGATTGACCCTGCGCATGCACACAGTAGCAATGATACCGCCATCACCATCATATGACTGCCGCGATGCACGCCAATGCGCTGCCATGATTTCAATTCAACGCCTGCCCGGCAATTAACCATGGCCATGAAGCCTCTACTAAAGTCTGGATATCTCATACTGCCCTTAGACGTGGCATGCCGGCATAAAGTCACATGCAAACAAATGATGCGCTGCGCAAAACTCTGTGATATTACAGCGACTGATGTAGTCCTTATGCGCTGTAACCGATTCATGACTAACAAATATTTGTTATTAGACTCATAGATATTGATAATTAGTTTTATCATTGATTAATTCATATAGTAGCTCCCGTGAACCAACCCGGGAGCGTACATGCGACAAAATCAATTAGTTAGCCACGATGACACGCAGTTAGTGGCATTTATCCTTGAGCAGCGCGCCGGCTGGCGCGACGGGCTGTCGATCCTGCTGCAACGCCACCACGCTGCCCTGCTGGGGCGTTGCCATGCCTATCTGAAAAACCGCGAGGATGCCGAAGATGCCGCCCAGGAAACTGAATTACGCGTGTTTCGCGCGATACACCGTTTTCGCGGTGAATCGAGTTTTCGTACCTGGCTGTTTGCCATCGCTGATAGACAGTGCCACAATCTTGCCCGCAGGCGCGCACGCCAGGTTATGGACATGCACCTGTGTGCCCTGATCGAGATTCATGAACACAGCCTGCGTTCAAAAACTGCCTCAGATTCAGGTGCCATGATAAACACACTGCTGACGCAACTACCTGAGCAGGCGCGTGACGTTCTGGTGTTACGCTTTTACAAGGAGCTTTCTTTCGATGACATGGCAGTTACCCTGGGCCTCGGTCTCAGCGCAACAAAAATGCGCCTCTACCGCGCACTGGAACAACTCTCTGCAATGCTGCAGAAAGAACAATACGCTGGACACTGAAACTATGTGTTCATACATTTTCTTACTAAACATATAACAATATAGCGAGAACGCTGCTCAATTTGCCATGGTGATTCATGGCATAACCACAGGATATACACTATGAAAATAGCCATACTTTCGCGAAATGCAAAACTGTACTCTACACGCCGCCTGGTCGAGGCCGCCCAGCAACGCGGCCACGAAGTGCGGGTGCTGGATGCATTGCGCTGTTACATGAACATCACTTCGAATCGCCCCAGCATTCACTACAAAGGCGAAAACCTGACAGGCTTCGATGCCATTATTCCGCGTATCGGTGCCTCGGTGACCTTCTATGGCACAGCAGTACTGCGACAGTTCGAAATGATGGGTGTGTATCCGCTCAACGAATCAGTCGCCATCTCACGTTCACGTGACAAGCTGCGCTCGTTACAGTTACTCGCGCGCAAAGGCATTGGCCTGCCCGTCACAGGTTTTGCGCATTCGCCCGACGACATCAAGGATTTGATGGACATGGTCAACGGCGCACCGCTGGTCATCAAGCTGCTGGAAGGCACCCAGGGCATCGGCGTGGTACTGGCCGAAACCACCCAGGCGGCCGAAAGCGTGATCGAGGCCTTCATGGGTCTAAGCGCGAACATCCTCACCCAGGAATTCATCAAGGAAGCCGGCGGCGCTGATATTCGCTGCTTTATCGTCGGTGACAAAGTCGTCGCCTCGATGAAACGCCAGGGCAAGGAAGGCGAGTTCCGTTCCAACCTGCACCGTGGCGGTTCAGCCAGCCTGATTCGCATCACCCCCGAAGAACGTTCAACCGCGGTACGCGCTGCCAGCATCATGGGTCTGAATGTTGCAGGTGTTGACCTGTTGCGCTCAAACCATGGCCCGGTGGTAATGGAAGTAAACTCCTCCCCCGGCCTTGAAGGCATCGAAGCTGCATCCGAAAAAGATGTCGCAGGCCTGATTATCGAATTTATCGAAAAAAATTACGCCAGCAAAAGCACACGCACACGCGGCAAGGGCTGATACATGCAAAAACCATTTGTGTTCAATGGCCAGACGATCGCACCCGGTACAAGCGTCACCACTGACCTGGTACTACCACGATTAAATTCGCGAACACACCTGGCGATGCCGGTGCATATTATTCACGGCAAGAAGGAAGGGCCGCGGCTGTTTGTTTCATCTGCAGTGCATGGCGATGAAATTAACGGCATCGAAATAACCCAGCGCCTGCTCGAGCATAAGTCCTTGCGCAATATCAACGGCACGCTGTTAGTCGTGCCGGTTGTCAATGTCTACGGCGTGATTCACCAGTCGCGTTACCTGCCCGACCGCCGCGATCTCAATCGCAGTTTTCCGGGCTCGGTCACCGGTTCGCTGGCCGCACGCGTCGCCCACCTGTTTATCAACCAGGTGATTGCGCACTGCACCCACGGCATTGACCTGCACACCGGCGCGATTCACCGCACCAACCTGCCGCAGATCCGCGCCAATCTCGATGACGATGAAACCGCCGCGCTGGCAAATAGCTTTGGCGCGCCAGTATTATTAAATTCACCGATGCGCGACGGCTCGCTGCGCGCAAGTGCCGCCGAAATGGGCATAACCACCCTGCTGTACGAAGCCGGCGAAGCCCTGCGTTATGATGAGTTCAGTATCCGTGCTGGACTGGAAGGCATTTTAAACGTGATGCGCGAACTCGACATGCTGCGCAAGCGCAAACATCCACGCAAAAAAATCGAACCCTTCGTGGCGCGCTCAAGCGCATGGGTACGCGCACCCGAAAGCGGTGTATTGCGCTTCCCGGCCTCGCTGGGCAAGCGCGTGAGCAAAGGTGAAATCCTGGGACAGATCAGCGACCCTTATAGTCACGAGTCGGTGCCCCTGATATCACCGTACCGCGGCGTCATCATCGGTGCCACCCAGATCCCGCTGGTGCACGAAGGCGAAGCCCTGTTTCACATTGCGCGTTTTAATGATGACCTCAGCACCGTCATCGATAGCCTGGAAGAATTTGAACTGTCGCACACGGATGATGAGTTAGCGGATGAGCCGGGTTGAGCTTAAGGTAAAGGCGAAACAACCTGGCCGTTCCGGACTGATAAATTAATGTGCCTGTCTCGATCTGCACTGACGACTGGAAAGATCTTAATCTAGCCAGAAGCAGACAGTCGTAATTTCTCAACGTCTAAAAATGACCCGATGTGGACATTGTCTATCTGTAAAAAATGCCGAAAACAGTCTGGATGACTTTACACTTTCCACTCCGACTCTTATAAATTTATAATATAACTAATTGTATTATATAAATAATTTAGAGTATGCACGAATATTGCATATAGCATTATTAAGTTACATGTTAATGACAAAATAATGAGCGAGTAGAGTGTTTGGTCATCCAGGAAAAGCCATCAAATAACCGCGGGTCATGTGACTCAGTTCAAGACCATGCCAAGGCTCTTTGTCAGCGAAACTTTTTCCAGTAACAACTGGAATAAACGGGTGCTCTGATCGTCTTTCAGAGAGTTGAATTGATTTTTATATTCTTGAGATCCTAGCAATGTGGATATTACACTTCATACCTGACAATGTTTCACAGCCCTGGTCGGTGCTGGACTCGTTCGATGACAAGATCAATGCCATCATCAAGGCCTACCAGGTATCCAGCCAGTACTATATGGTTAAAGTTACCGATATGGATGGACGGGTAATCTGGAGCACTTAACCGAAAGCCGGGGTCAGAACTTAGCTTTCGATAAAAGAACGAACTGCGTTCTGCTCCTGATTGTTTCTAATTATTCTTAAAACCAGGCTTATTTTCTCTATGTAGTCTGTGGCAATTTCGGGCGTCCTGCCCTCCGCACTTTAATGGGGAGCTTTAGTGACCCATTCAAATTTGTCTGCGGTTTCGCTTTTCTCTACGACAGCAAATATACTACTTACGCGGTTTGCCCAGCAGCCCGGTAGGGCGGGCATTGCCCGCCAGAATCTTTGCACAGGGGTGAATGGCGGGCAATGCCCGCCCTACAATAAAAAAATTGATAAATTCTATTCTGAAAACTTTTTTCTCTGCGTCCTCTACGGTTTAGCTTGTAAAGTTTCTAACCACGACGCCAGATAGTTTTACCATCCTTGTCTTCCAGCACCACGCCCATGCCCTGCAGTTCATCACGAAGCTGGTCTGCAACCGCCCAGTTTTTTTCTGCGCGTGCAGTTAAGCGCTGCGCGATGAGTGATTCGATTTTGTCTGCATCAGTGTCATCGCCCGCACCTGCCTGTAAATAATGCTCTACGTCAGCTTCGAGTAAGCCAAGCACATTGGCGAGCTGCTTCAGTTCGCTTGCGAGCTTGACTGCATCTTCAGGTGATGACTCGCGCTCACGATTGACGTGGTTGGCCAGCTCAAACAGTACCGCAATCGCTTCCGGGGTATTGAAATCATCATCCATGGCTTTTTTGAAACGCGCGGTGTAGTCCGTGGCTTCAACATTATTTGAAACATCTATGCCGCGCAGTGCGGTATAAAGCCGGTTGAGTGCAGCGCGTGCACTGTCGAGCAACTGGTCGGAATAATTCAGCGGGCTGCGGTAATGACTGGCGAGCACGAAGTAGCGAATCTCTTCGCCCTTGAAGTGCTTTAAAATTTCACGTACGGTAAAAAAGTTGCCCAACGACTTCGACATTTTTTCGTCGTCGATGCGCACGAATCCGTTGTGCATCCACAGGTTCACAAAATGCTCGCCAGTGGCAGCTTCGGATTGTGCGATTTCATTTTCATGGTGCGGAAACTGCAGGTCCTGGCCGCCACCGTGGATATCAAAATGATTGCCCAGGCAACAGGTCGACATCGCTGAACATTCGATATGCCAGCCCGGACGCCCTGCTCCCCACGGTGAATCCCAGCTGGGCTCACCCGGCTTGGCGGCTTTCCACAACACAAAATCCAGCGGATCGTCTTTATGCTCGTCTACTGCGACGCGTTCACCGGCGCGCAGGTCTTCGAGTTTTTTGCCCGACAGCTGGCCGTAACCGGCAAAGGTGCTGACATCGTAATACACATCGCCATTCTCCGCCGCGTAGGCTGCACCCTTGTCGACCAGGGTTTGCACCATGCTGATGATGTCGGGCATGGAACGCGTTGCGCGCGGTTCATCACTCGGCGGCAATACACCCAGCGCTGCAGTATCTTCGTGCATCGCAGCGATAAATCGCCCGGTCAGTTCACCAATCGACTCACCGTTTTCATTGGCGCGCGCAATAATCTTGTCATCGATATCAGTGATATTGCGAATGTAATTGACCTCGTAGCCCGAATAACGCATATAGCGCGTAACCGTGTCGAACACCACCAGCACCCGCGCATGGCCGAGGTGGCACAGGTCGTACACCGTCATGCCGCAAACATACATGCTGACCTTGCCGGCTTCTATGGGGGTGAATACTTCTTTTTTGCGCGTCAGGCTGTTGTGGATTTGCAACATGGTTAATAGCGGGTAGTGATCAAGTCCGCGATGATAACGGATTCGACATTATCCGTCTTGCCGGATTTGTTCAGGTTTCCAGTTGTTTGCTTGTTATCGACACCTGCATTTGCAGGAAAGAGAAATGTTTAATAAATCATGCATTCCTCAAGTTATGTGTGGTACGTATGCGCATGTAAATGAAAATAATAAACAACACTGCCAATATGCAAAGCACACCCCATAAGAACCCCGTTGATAGGCTGGAAGCGTCTGGTATCTGCTCGTTCACTGCCTCTGCCTCAGGTAGAATCGACACACCGAGTGCGTGGCTTATACGTATCGCAGACAGCCGCCTGGTGGTATCCAGTCTCGGCCACACCTCCATAACACTATGATTTATAATGTAATATTTTAGTGCTAATTGCTGTTGATCACGGTAGGGTGAAGCCAGCATATAACCCGCCAGCGTCTGTTTACGTTCAGCGGCGGCAGTATTAAAGTCACGCAGGCGCTGGAATTCTTTTATCACCGTGGGCGCCACGGACAGACCCGGTAGCAATTGATCAAACTCAGCCTCAGTCACACTCGTGTGCAATGCCTGCAACAGGTAATACTGCTGGTATCTGGGCACAGCAGGCTGATTTGTCAGTTCAGCCAGAATCCAGCGTGTCACCTGGTCATCTTTGATCAGTGCGGCCGCCAGCGCCAGCCCGGCAAAACGGAGCTGGGGATCGATACCCGGCGACCGGTAATACCCCGCCCAGCGCATTCCGGCATTGTTCCTGACCGCCAGGTAGTACATCAACGCGCTGCGTACCAGCTCGGGCTGTTTGTTTCGATTAGTCTCGATGAGATTATCCACATAGGCGAGTACAGGCGCGGTCACGGGCATATCACGCAGCATCAGCAAGACAGACTGGCTCAGCTCAGAATCCTTGCTGAAGCCTTCAGCCAGGGCCAGGAAGGCGTTGAGTGCGCGCTCATCATTAATCAGTGAAAGCGCTGACATCAGGGCGCTCACCTCATCAACCGATAGTGACCGGGCTTCATCAGACAGTCGATGCGTTGCGTATTCGACCAAGGCAACCCTGTTCTCATATAAGCGTTCGATTGTCTGCAAATCACCGGGCTGAAGTATAAATTCCTGCAAGATATCAATGTATTCATGACTGCCGGCGACTTGAGGCTGGGTAAGAACAAACACCTGGTTTGAATCCACAGTTACTTGCGCAGGGCTGCCAGGCATATACAATCCGAACAGGCATAAGCCTATAAAAATACGAACAGGTCTGAGCCGATTCAATTGTGTAAACATTCCGGACATGGCTACGCCTTTCGCCTGAACACGAAATACATAACACCAATGAACATCAGAGCGATTAATACCAGAAGATACCAGCGATATGACAACCCATGCTCTGGTCGCACAATAGGTGTAAAACTGGCTGTATCATCTGTGCTGGTTATCTCGTAACCAGCCCGTTTTAATGCACCACGAACAAAGCCATCGCCCTGTTGCCAGTTCTTCGCCAGTGCATCAGCAGCCTTGTTTTCGATTAGATAATCGACCGCAGCATTTTTCTGTGTTATATCACCTTTCGCCAGCAAGGCTTTAGCAAGTTCGTCCTTTTGAGCTGGATCAGCATTGCGAAACAGATTGTACTGTTCCACTTTCTTTACATTTCTCGCGTCGAGTTGCAGACCAGCAATCAGCTGTGCGAATTCCTCGGGCGTAGTTATCTCCGCAAGACCGAGCAGCAAATAGTACTCACGGGTATTTTTCTGCTTGTTCTGCAACAAACCGACAATATCGTCTTTCACCGAATCCATACCCAGCCTGCCGCCCAGATAGAGCGCAGCGTAACGAACGTCCGGGCTGGCATCTGCAGCTGCGTATTGAGTCACCCACTGTGTAGCTTCAGCTGTGGGCTGTTCTGCATAATACGCCAGTGCTGAACGCTGGATCAGAGGATCGCGACTGGTTGTCACCAGCTGTTGATCGACAAATTTTGATATTTCATCCGTTGGTTCATATTTAGCCAGCGCCAGTAAGACATTCTGATAAAGGTAACGACTGTTGGGTGATTCGTTAGCCACATCCAGAATATGTTCTACCGAACCAGCTTCGCCGATATCTCCAAGGATTGTGATCAGCTGTAATTTCTGCGGAAAAGTAGCAGCAGGGTCGAGCAAAGCCGCATGCAATTCATTGAGTGCGCCATAGCCCCGCTCAACCAGCCGTTGTCCGGCCTGTTGTGCTGCATTGCCGTAATTCGCCAACGCCTGGATATCCTGCTCTATCGGTGGGTAGTTACTGATGTCAATTACCTGGGGCTCGATTTGCATTGGACCGTGAGCATTTATAGGCAATGAGATACACAACATCATCATTGCAAGAATAAGCTTAGTTATATTATTCATAGAAGTCTTAGAGCAATCCATCTCGTGTCCATACTCCGTGCAGTAGATTATTGAAGTGTCGTATTAACGTTAATCGTGGCAGTAGGCGGCGCAGTATCGAATACCAGCCAGTGGTTCTGGTCGCCATCAGCATCATCATAAGAATAGGCCGTATTGTTTTCTGGTTTACCACTGGATACACCATCCCGATACCACGGATAGCAATTCACACGATTTGGCATACCTTCAGAATCCATTGCCAATTCTATATTACGTCGTGCTGGTGTTGCTGGTGTGCCATCGAGCCCTGCTCCAGCGTTTCTTTCGCCTGACAGTGATAGCGCTTCACAACCAGTTCCTCTATCATGATTATTTTTATCATTTGCTTTTATCGTGAGTTGAAGTTTACCGTTCAAGCCAGATAACTGATCAACTGGAACTGTAACAGTCCATTTAGTGCCATTTGTATCTACATTGGCTGCGGCCGGTAAGTTAGCAACAGCAACCGTCCCAATAACCAACTGCACAAGGCTTACAGGTTCATTAAATTCTAGCTCTATTAGTAATTCTTGATCAGCGCTTATATGATGTAGATTATTATTATCTATAGACAATGTTCTCGTTATTTCGCTTTCTACGACGTTTGCATCCAGTACATCACTGAAACATGTAAGCCCTGCACATGTCGCCACATCAACATAGGGAAGAATCGTTCTATCGGTCTCGCTAACCCATTCTGCGTGATACATGGCTTTCGATTGTATTGCAGAAATTTTTTTCAGGTAAGGCGGAGTATTTGCCACGTCATACCAGTATTGCGTAAAACCAGCCCCAAACTCTACTGCCGGTTTTAGCAAATTTTCAGCGTATATTTGCCACAGGTCTTTAGTATTGGTAATCATTGAACCAGTATTGCCGTCCCATTTACTAGTAAATACGTTCCTGATGGCACTGGGTCTAACTGGTGTACCAATAGGATCAGCAAATAAACCAGAAGCGCCATAACCATCACCATTATCAATCGACAGCTGTTCAATGTAATAAAACTGACCACGGTTATCAGGCTTCCATACCGTCTCTTCTTCAATTGGCCACCAGTGCTGATCAGTCAGAACATAGTATTGATGCTGATAATCACCAACAGCGTTTATACGCCAATGAGCTGGGGTAAATAATTTATCCTCTTCCCAATACAAACAATTATCTGAATTGGTATCGCCCCCTGGACACGGGAACATATGCGCAAGCTCACCTTGTGGGGGAGGAGGAGTAGTCGCATATTTCACAATAAGTGCTGTTTCACCTAGATTTAGTGGTATTGTTTCAGAGTAGTTATATTGCAAATTCCCCTGGTACACCGAGCTATTGTAAAAGTACGCTACCATGCTGTCTGGATAATTATCAAGCTTTCCCCAAATCCCATTCCACGGATTATCAATGGGTCTAACCACATCCGCAGCCATCAGGTTTGTATTGATTCCTGATTCGCTACCTTCTAACTGAGAACCGTAATAGATGTCCTGCTTCATTTGCGGTAAGTAATATCCTTCATAATCATCTTTCTCAGGATCACTGAACACAAGATGTGAA
Organism: uncultured Gammaproteobacteria bacterium; assembly: GCA_963847575.1. GTDB lineage: Bacteria > Pseudomonadota > Gammaproteobacteria > SZUA-229 > SZUA-229 > JASBSR01. The sequence goes on along the minus strand of CAWKAL010000116.1, from coordinate 3,634 downwards.
TCATTATGTATGTGTGCAGGGCTGCTCATGTCTTCGACATGATGCAGCGCCTGCCCGAATACAAAATACGAGATGTGCCTGGCACTATTATCATATCCACTCATCAACTTGATAGATTGATTAAAATAAGTCATGGCACGTATATCGCTCGCCACATTACCCAACCCTATTGAAAACGGTATGCCTTCTTTACCATGGAAAAAGTGATCTAGCACTTTAAGTGCTGGCGCATCTTCCTGGACGACGCCATCTATGACGTTGTTATAGCTAGTATAGTTATCGAACTGATCAGCTAAAAAATAGTCTTGATCACGAGTGGCAGTTGGTAAGCCGGCATCAAAGTCTGTGCCCCAGTAGAGGCGTTGGGCCACCTCCGCAGGTAGAGTTTGATCAGGATTAGGATCTGGTACATATATATCTCGATATGCATTGTTAGTGTCAGTATCCTGTATCAGATCTGCTATCTTTGACGAGATCAGAGGATGTATATGCGTAGTATCGTGCGCATGAGCCAATTGCTGGTTGAACGCCGCCATAAATACGACAGCAGAAATTATGAGCAAACTATAACGAGTGATCATTCCTTTATTCCCATATTTTGTTATTCCACATTTTCTCTATATATTCTTCAGCATCGGGGTAGTTCTCAAATCCACGTAGATATTGTTTTCTTATCGGGAATGTGCGCTTCATGCATTCAAGCATAGGTTCATTGTATATCTTCTTAAAATGATCCTTATCTACCTTTTTTACCTCGCTGTAATAGTCGAAATATTGATGTGGAAAACCACATCCAACTAAACTGCGCGCATAGGCTGCGCCAGGATTTAGTCGATCAGCCCACTCCCCTGCTTCAAACCGAGTTTTAAGTTCATCCAACATATCAAGTTTCGTTTTAGTATATCGATATACCTTCACTCCATTCTCAACTGATACGTCTGCCTCCCAATAAATTGGATGCATCACTTGAACCATAGGCACGCCAAGGGCCAAAGCCGCTTTCAGGCTAAATCCACAGCTAAACTCTTCACCACTGGATATCACGTACGGCTTCTTAGCAATCATGGATCGACCACCATGAATAAAGCCCGACGACCCGGTCGACCATGAGCATAAAACAACAAAATCTTGTGCGGGTTGTGGGGTTTCAATGATTAGCGTGGGCCCTCTGCTTAGATAGCCAGAAATCAGTATTAACACCAAAACAAAAGCACTGATACTGACGATCACTTTATACTTTGCTTTCATAAAAGAATCCTGTGAAAGAGCGAATAAGCTTTAAATTAACAATTACTATCACGTCCACCCTGCCATATGCGGACGCTTCATACACCAACTCTGGAAAATGATCCTGCTGGTTTCAGGACAAGGCGTGGTCGATTTAAACAGCGGAGCGTAGAGTTTACTACGTGTAGTATTTTTCAATTGCCCGCAGCACAACCTCGAGACAGACTGGGAATTATCATCGTCACTAAAGCTATTTGCCGAAGTTATGAGCCTCCTACATGGGGGCAGCACATGCCGGAATTCATAAAACGCGGCTTTTATCGGCTTTTCATGATGTTTATTCATTAGTTTAATATCATGTTTCATATTTAACTCACGGTATGTATATAACACGCACAAGCTTGAGTCTTGGGAAATAACCATCCGCATATATTTCGAAGTCGTTTAACCCCTCTTGTAGCACAACCCCTGCCCAGGTTACCTGATTTCCATTCACGCTAGATGTCACGCCAATACCGTTGCGATTATGCTGGGCTGATAGAGCGATTAAAGGATCGCTCGTTGACACAACGAGGTCTATTATCGATTCAACTACTATTGTGCCGCTTGATGGTGTTACTGTAGTTATGGTAACGGGATCTGCTTGAGCCGCATTAAGCACACTAGCTCGGAATGGTATTTGCATCTTATAATCAGGCAAAAATCTTTGATGCCATATTTTTAGAACCTCATCATATCCACCCTCAGTAACAGGCGTATTTATACGTCCGATATTGATATTCGTATGGTGAATATTGTTATAACAGTCCAGTGTGATATTGCTTCTATTTTGATATGTGCACGAACTTGTCCCAACATAATTATTCAAACCACTTGCAAATACCGCGTCTAAAGTTGTGCTATCCGGTCCATCTACACTGCTTACAACGTCCATACATGAGTAATTGCCACAAATGTTACCGTTATGTGAGCCAGGTGGTACTCGTACAGTCGAACTAATTTTACTAAATACCCAGGGTATGTTGTGTATTATCAGATTAGGCGATGCCAACGTTATCTGGTCTGTAGATATTTGACACAACAGACGTATCACCCTGCAAGTAGCCTTCGCCTCTTGCCTCTATATCGAGCGTTTGTGTACCATAACCTCCGAGTGGCACACCCATAGCAAAATACCTTTTGTGCGTTACTTCATCGATTAAATCGGCAAGGGTACCGTTTACATAGACTTCAGCCGTTGATGCAGAGACTGTTCCACTAATAACGGCAGGATTCACATTCGTAATTTTGCTTGAAGGTATACCCGTTATATTGAGTGTGTTACCTGTTTCTATTCCAGACAAAATTTCAGGCGGCGCCGTTGATACAGGAATATGAATCTGCATGGGCACATTAATAACCACCACAGCCTGATTGGACGCATCCTTGAATGAGAACTCGATTTCGGTATCATAGATTGCACTTTCTGCATAAAATGTATCAAGCTCGAACGTACCAATATTTTTATTGCCAAGCTGCGTTAGGCCAGGCATGGCTGTAATTTTGCCTCCAAACGGCATAGTGATATCCACATTGGTCTTTATCACCGGGTTAAACCCGCTGGTACAACAAAAACCGATGCCAGTGACTGAATTCGCTATCGAATCAGGAAGTGCCACTGCTATTTGATTTGGCGCTATTCCTGGATTGGTAACATTGAACACGAGGCTTTCACGCACAATTGTTAGCATGACCGGATCCGACTGGACACAGTATATTCAAGTATTTGCAACAAGTATTGTCAGGTATTTTTAGTGTGCAAGTATTTTCAAGTATTTTCGGGCATTTTCGGACATTTTCGGATATCTTCGGTTTCCAAGTATTTTCACATAATTTCGGATATTTTCAGGTATTTTTAGGTTTCAAGTACTTTCAGGTATATTCCAGTATTTGCAACAAGTATTGTGAGGTATTTTCAGTGTGCAAGTATTTTCAAGTATTTTCGGGCATTTTCGGACATTTTCGGATATCTTCGGTTTCCAAGTATTTTCACATAATTTCGGATATTTTCAGGTATTTTTAGGTTTCAAGTACTTTCAGGTATATTCCAGTATTTGCAACAAGTATTGTCAGGTATTTTCAGTGTGCAAGTATTTTCAAGTATTTTCGGGCATTTTCGGACATTTTCGGATATCTTCGGTTTCCAAGTATTTTCACATAATTTCGGATATTTTCAGGTATTTTTAGGTTTCAAGTACTTTCAGGTATATTCCAGTATTTGCAACAAGTATTGTGAGGTATTTTCAGTGTGCAAGTATTTTCAAGTATTTTCGGGCATTTTCGGACATTTTCGGATATCTTCGGTTTCCAAGTATTTTCACATAATTTCGGATATTTTCAGGTTTTTTTAGTTTTCAAGTACTTCGAG
>CAWKAL010000115.1:0-19837 GCA_963847575.1 uncultured Gammaproteobacteria bacterium | reverse complement strand
CGGGGTCGATGGCGCTGACGCGGGCAGGGTGGTGGTGCTGGGTGCCGGGATTGCCGGCAGTCATGCCGCTGCCACGGCTGTGCAGCTGGAGGCCGAGGTGCACGTGTTCGACCTGAACCAGGCGAAGCTGGATACCTTGCACCAGCGCTGGCCACAGATCCGGACCCATAGCGCGGACGCCGCTGTGATCGCCGAGCACTGTGAACGCGCAGACCTGGTGATCGGCGCGGTGATGCTCGCCGGCCGGCGCGCGCCGGTGGTGCTCAGGCAGGACAGCATCGCGCGTATGCATCCCGGCGCGGTGATTGTCGATATCGCGATCGACCAGGGCGGCTGTATCGAGGGCATTCGTTCGACCTCGGCGCAGGAGCTCGTCTACCGCCATCTTGAGGTGCTGCACTCGGCGGTGCCCAATATGCCGGGCGCGGTGCCGCGCACGGCGGCACAGTCGCTGTCAGCGGCGATTCGCCCCTATGTGCAGCAACTCGCCAGCACCCGGCTGGATGATCTGCCTCAGCTCAGCAATGCGATCGCAATCCAGGCTGGCCGGGTGGTTGACCCGGTGTTGCAGCGCGAGCTTGGCTGATGGCATGAGCGATATGTCCCGCACTCGCATACGGCGGGTGAACCGCACCGCCAACTTGGGTAGAATGTCGCATCTGGCCGAGCATGGTCACACTCTAATAATAATCTGGAAGAACTGATTGGCCCAGGCACGCCGCACAAAAACGACAACAACAGGCACCGAGCTTAAAACGCACGTACAGCACGGCCTGCGCGAGGGCGCGATGCTGGTGCTGGGCGCGCTCGCGCTGTTCCTGCTGGCTGCGCTGGTGACTTACCATATTGACGATCCGGGCTGGTCGCACACCGGCACGCGCGAGGCGGTTCACAATGCCACCGGCGTGGTCGGCGCCTGGTTCGCCGATGTGCTGTTCAGCCTGTTCGGTTTTCTCGCCTACCTGTTCCCGGTGATGCTGGCCTATAGCGGCTGGCTGGTGTTGCGCGGCAACCGTGCTGACCACGATCCGGATGAAATTGATTACCACATACTGGGGATTCGCTGGGCCGGGTTTTTTGTCACCCTGGCCGCGGGCTGTGCGCTGACCAGCATGCATTTCCAGGTATCGGCTGACATCATACCGCTGGACGGCGGCGGCATTCTCGGCCGCTGGCTGGGTGACGCCATGGCCGGGGTGATGGGGCTGCTCGGTTCCACCCTGTTATTGCTCGCGGTGTTTCTCGCCGGTATCACCCTGTTTAGCGGCCTGTCCTGGTTCAGCGTGATCGATATCACCGGCATGGCTGTGACACGGGCATCAATATGGCTGCAACAGCGCGCACTGGCGGCGTATGACTATATCCAGGAACGCCGCGCCGGGCAGGAAGCGAAGCAGCATCGCCACGAGGTGGTCGAGGCCGATAAACAGCGCATTGCAGATAGACTTGCGCGCGGTTCAGAAAAAGTACGCATCGAACCGGTGGTGAAAAAAGTCGAAATCTCCGAGCGGCTCGATCGTGAAAAACAGATTGCGTTGTTTGATTCCCCGGTGGATTCCGAATTACCTGCGTTGCGCCTGCTCGACCCGCCGCAGCCACACACCAAGGGCTATTCGAACGAAGCACTGGAAGCACTGTCGCGGCTGGTCGAAATCAAGCTTGCCGATTTTGGTGTCGAAGTCGAAGTGGTCGCGGTGCATCCCGGCCCGGTGATTACCCGCTTTGAAATGCAGCCTGCGCCCGGCGTCAAGGCCGCCAAGATTACCGCGCTGTCAAAAGACCTGGCGCGTTCGCTGTCGGTGCAAAGTGTGTTCGTGGTGGAAGTCATTCCGGGCAAGACCGTGGTCGGCCTGGAAATTCCCAACGAGCACCGTGAAATCGTCGCGCTCAGCGAAATCATGATGTCGAAGCAGTACGACAAATCAACTTCGCCGCTTACGCTGGGACTGGGCAAAGACATTTCCGGTAACCCGGTGGTGGCCGATCTCGGCAAAATGCCGCATTTGCTGGTCGCAGGTACCACCGGTTCGGGTAAATCAGTGTGTATCAATGCGCTGCTCATGAGTTTGCTCTACAAGAGCAAACCGTCCGAAGTGCGCATGATCCTGATCGACCCAAAGATGCTGGAGCTCAATGTATACGATGGCATCCCGCATTTATTAACACCGGTGGTGACCGACATGAAAGACGCCGCCAATGCCCTGCGCTGGTGTGTCGGCGAGATGGAAAACCGCTATGCGCTGATGGCGTCGCTGGGGGTGCGTAATATTGCCGGCTATAACCGTAAAGTGAAGGATGCGATTGATGCCGGTAAGCCGCTGGAAGATCCATTGTTTGATCCTGACCACGCGGCACCGGGTGCACAACCGCAAAAACTCACTACCTTGCCGTACATCGTGGTGGTGGTGGATGAGTTTGCCGACCTGTTCATGGTGGTCGGTAAAAAGATCGAGGAGCTAATCGCGCGTCTTGCACAAAAAGCGCGCGCCTCCGGTATTCACCTGATTCTTGCCACGCAACGTCCCTCGGTGGACGTGATTACCGGCCTGATTAAATCCAATATTCCCACCCGCATAGCGTTCCAGGTATCGGCACGGGTGGATTCGCGCACGATTCTCGACCAGATGGGTGCGGAGCAATTGCTCGGTCATGGCGACATGCTTTACATGGAAGTGGGTACCAGTATTCCGGTGCGCGTGCACGGTGCATTTGTCGATGACCACGAAGTGCATAACGTGGTGAAATTTCTCAAGCAGCAAAGTGAGCCGGATTATATTGCAGACATCACCCAGGAAAGTTCGGCGAACATCATGTTGCCGGGTGAAGCCCCGGCAGGTGGCGGCAATGACGTCGATGCGCTGTACGATGAAGCAGTCGCCATTGTCACCGAGTCACGCAAGGCCTCAATTTCATATGTGCAGCGCAGGTTGAAAATCGGTTATAACCGCGCCGCCAGGATGATTGAAGAAATGGAAGCGTCCGGCGTGGTGAGTGCGATGCAGTCGAATGGCTCACGCGAAGTGCTGGCGCCGCCGCCACCTTGAGAGCAATGAATAGAATGAATAGTGAATAGTGAATAGTGAATTTTTTAGAATATCCGGGTCGAAGCCAGTAATGCTTATGAAAATATTTCACATAATTTTATTCCCCCTGTTGTTCGCGCTGGCATTGCCGGTGTCGGCGGGCGAGGGTGAGCGCCTGCTGGACAAGTTCCTCACGGATACCCATTCGATGTCGGCAGATTTTGTGCAGACACTGCGGGCAAAAAATGGCGACGTGCTGAAACAGTCCAGCGGCAGGTTTTACCTGTCAAGACCGGGCAAGTTTCGCTGGGATTACGCGCTACCTTACGAACAGCAGATTGTTTCTGACGGCGAACGTATCTGGGTATACGATGTAGACCTGCAACAGGTCACGGTACAGAAACAGGATACTACTTTAAGCAATACACCCATGGCGCTGGTCGAGGGCCGGCTGAAGTTGAAGCAGGCGTTTGATGTGCGTGAACTGGATAACCAGGATGGCATCTATCGCCTCGAGTTAATCAACAAAAACGATGATACCGATTTCAAGGGCGTTGTCGTTGGCATGGACAAGAACGGCATGCGCTTCATGCAGTTGCGCGACCAGTTTGAACAGACAACTGATATTGTATTCGACGGTTTGCGCGCCAATGCGCAGCTTAAATCAGACTTGTTTACATTCACACCACCGCAAGGGGTCGATGTGTTCGGAGGCTCCTAGTGCCGCCGGCGGACGATTTGTTCAGCACCGCTGCATACGGGCCGCTGGCGGATCGCATGCGGCCGCAAACCCTCGATGACTACCTTGGTCAGCAGCACATCCTTGGCGAACACAAAGCACTGACGCAGGCGATTAAAACCGGCAGCCTGCATTCGATGGTGTTCTGGGGGCCGCCCGGCACCGGTAAAACCACGCTGGCACGTATAATTGCCAACACTGCCCAGGCCGAGTTCATTGCATTATCAGCAGTCCTGTCAGGCGTAAAAGATATTCGCTCTGCAATCGAACGAGCAAAAGAATTTCAGCAGCAGGGACGGCGCACCATTCTGTTTGTTGACGAGGTCCACCGGTTTAACAAATCGCAGCAGGATGCATTTCTGCCACACGTCGAGGACGGCACCGTATATTTTATTGGTGCCACTACCGAGAACCCGTCTTTCGAACTCAACAACGCTTTGCTCTCTCGCGTCAAAGTGTACGTTCTCAAGGACCTTTCGACAGATGATATCGTGGCACTGATGCAGCGCGCGTTAACCAGTGAGCAGGGCCTGGCAAAGCAAAATATCATTATTGCAGATGAGTGTTTGCAAATGCTGGCAAATATTGCCGATGGCGATGCACGCAGGGCGCTGAACTTTCTTGAAATTGCCGCTGACCTTGCAACAGCGCAGCAGGACGGTTCGAACCTGATTACTGAAAACGTGATCCAGGACGTTACCTCTCAAAGCCTGCGCCGTTTCGATAAAGGCGGTGATGCGTTTTATGACCAGATTTCAGCCTTGCATAAATCCGTGCGCGGCAGCAGTCCCGATGCTGCTCTGTACTGGTATGCACGCATGATCGATGGCGGCTGTGATCCGCTGTACATTGCGCGGCGGGTTGTGCGTATGGCTTCGGAAGATATCGGCAATGCTGATCCACGCAGTTTGCAGCTGTCGCTGGATGCATGGAATACTTACGAACGGCTTGGTAGTCCTGAAGGTGAGCTGGCGATAGCACAGGCCATCGTTTACATGGCATGTACATCAAAAAGTAACGCAGTGTATACGGCGATGGGCGCGGCCATGCGTGATGCAAAACAGTCAGGTTCGCAGGAAGTGCCCATGCATATTCGCAACGCGCCGACAAAACTGATGAAAGAGCTGGGTCATGGCGAACATTACCGCTATGCGCACGATGAAGCTGATGCTTTTGCCGCTGGCGAAAGTTATTTCCCCGAGAACATGGGGGAGCGCCAGTATTATTTTCCGGTTGAGCGCGGGCTGGAAATTAAAATCCGGCAGAAACTCGAGGAATTACAGCGCCTGAATAAGGCGGCGAAACGTAGCAAGAAAACAGTGCCAGAGACCCCGGGTTAACCTAACAGCAGACTTGTCAGTTCGTCTCCACTCATGGGTTTGTAGAAAAAATAACCCTGCATGCCAAACACATTCTTTTGTTTGAAATAATTGACGTGTTCCTGCAATTCAACGCCTTCAATAATACATTCAATACCTAGCTGTTCGGCCATGACCATGATGGCATTGACGATCGCCTGTTTGTCAGTGTGCTGCGTGTGAAAATCCGTGATAAATGATTTATCTATCTTCAGCAGGCGGATCGGAAGTTTGTGCAGATACGCGAGGGACGAATAACCCGTGCCGAAATCATCCAGCAGAAAATCTATATTGCTGTCTTTAAGCTGCTGCATTTTTTCGATCGTGGTCTCTATGTTGTCGAGTAACACGTTCTCGGTAAATTCAAGCTTGATAAATTTGTTTGGCACCTTGCAGGCATCTATCGTGCTGGATATGGATTCTACAAAGTCTGCCTGTATAAACTGGCGCGGACTGATATTGATGCTGATGTATTTGAATGCTGACGCCTCTGGTAGTTGTTTGTTGAGTTGCTCGGCAAAAATACAGCAGTGCCTGGTGATCCACTCACTGAGCTCAAGTATCAGGTTGCTTTCTTCTGCAATGCCGATAAATTGCTCTGGATGAATCTGGCCAAGTGCTGGATTGTTCCACCTGACCAGGGATTCGGCGCCGGTAATAGTGCCATTAATATCGACAATGGGCTGATATTCCAGGCTCAGCTCATTATTCAGAATTGCCTTGCGTAGATGGTCTTCGATAATCAGCCGCTTGTTGGCTTCATGGTGCATTTGCGGATCGAAAAACTCGTAACGATTGCGGCCATTTTTTTTCGCGCGGTACATGGCTGTATCTGCATGTTTCAGTACATCTTCACTGTCGTTATTGCCTTCATATGAATCCGGGAATATGGCTATGCCAATACTTGGCGTAATGTGCAGGTTGAATTCGCCAATATCAATCGGTTTTGACAGTGTCTGGATGACGCGCATAGCGACTTTTTGCGATGTGCTGGTGGCTTCAGCTTCGGTTTTGCCGGCGTTGCTCAGGATGTACACGAACTCGTCTCCGCCGAGCCTGAAAACAGTGTCACCACTACGGGCCTGGGAGGAAAGCCTTTCGGCGACCTGCGTCAGCAGGATGTCGCCAATCGAGTGGCCAAGTGAATCATTGACGTTTTTAAAATTATCAAGGTCGATATACATCAGCGAGCCGTAGTAATTGTATCGCTGCGAATTAGATATTTCCCTGAACAATGAGTAGCGGAACTCGCGCCGGTTCGGCAGGTTGGTCAGTGGGTCCTGTTTGGCCTGCAATTCATAGGTGCGTTGTGTGTCCCTGTTCTGTTTGACTTCTTCATTAAGTAATTTCTGCGCATGACACAGGCTGTAATAATCGGCCAGTTTGCGAATCACCAGCATGACGGCGTCTTTTACTGATGGCTGTAGATCATGTTTTTGCCTGTCGAATAAAAGGATTCCAAACGGAGCGAAATCATAGGCCACATAATGGTGGTTGTGGAGATTGCTGCTGTAGTGTGAGTGTGTCTCCGAATCAATAAACCGATTCAGTAACGCCATCACCGAATCATGCTCATGCGGCTTGATGCTGTTCTGGGGCAGGGCAATATCATGGTGTAAAACCGAATTTGCTTTGTCGGTATCGTTATAGGTATAGAGATGGATGCTGTGCAGGCTGAGTAACTTAATGGCCGACTGCATGAAGGTGTGCATGATCTCGCGGCCATTGAGGCTGCCACCGATGGCGAACAACAGCTGGTTCTGTAAGGTGACCAGCTCGAGTGTGTTGATATGTGATTGGGTTTCGGTTTTCAATGCGTACGCCTGATGCCGCTTGTTTTTGTTCTTGTTTGGTGCATGTATGTTTTCGGCCCAGTTTCGTAACATACCTTTTGAGTATAGCGTTAATCGACTGCATGTCCTTGTAAACAGCGCGATTCAGGTAAGTGTTCACTGCCGGGGTGGCTGAAAGGTGTTGTATTAGATCAAGGTATAGCTAGTATTAATATTATAAATTAAATTAAGTATATCATATAAATATATGTAATATAAGAAAATATAATAAATATTCTATGGTCTATAAAGATGCGGCTGATATTGAGGTGTGGCCTGACGTTGGCTAAATGTATGGCATATTTCTGCAACGCAACTATAAATACATGCAGTACAACTTAAACTGTAGAAGGAGTTTGGCGTGCGTGCGTTATTGTCATTAATCATTCTGCTGCTTTCTGTCCAGAGTCTGGTCGCCCACGCAGTAGATTATAATCTGGTGGTGCAGCCTGTTTTGTCTGAAGCTGACATACGCAAGAATTACCAGCCGCTGGCTGACTACCTGAGCGAAAAAACCGGTCAGCAGTTTCATGTGCTCACGCATAAGAATTTTTTGACCTACTGGGAACGCATGAAAAAGAACAACGGGTTCGATTTCGTGCTCGACGCGGCCCATTTCACCGACTACCGGATTGAACGGAAAAACTTCACGGTACTCGCCAAGTTTCCCGACACAGTCAGTTTCACCGTGATCACGGGCGAGGATAACCTGGTGTTTGAAATGCAGGAGCTGATATCAAAAAAGATTGCGACCATGGCGTCCCCTGGGCTCGGTGCAATTCGCCTCGATAGTATGTTTCCAAACCCGGTGAGGTTGCCATTTTATATCCAGGTACATAACGCCACCGAAGCAGGCTATAAAGTGCTGGACGGGTCGGTAGATGCGGCCATCATCCCAACGCCCCTGGTGGGCTTGTTCGAGGGTGTGAATACCATACTGACAACCGATCCGGTACCGCATATGGCATTATCTTCATCTGAAAATATTCCCCGGGAACTGGCTGCAAAAGTTCAAAAGTCACTGGTAGATGCAGCGAATACAACGGATGGAAAGAAAATGCTTGAAGCGCTGAATATTGAGCGTTTCGATACTGCCAGCAACGCAGATTACGCGGGGTATGCGAAATTACTCGACGGTGTGTTTGGTTACTGATTCAACTGCGGTCAAAGACATGCCTGGCATCAGCGAGGCTATTTGTTTCAACGAATTCTGCAAATGCATTCAGGCTGTCGAGTATCTGGATTTGTTGCGTTTTTTCAATATTACTGAATTTCCCTGCCACGATATCCTGCAAACTCTGTAGCAAAGCTTCACCCTGTTGTAAATCGGGTTGCTTTTTACTCAGCTGTTTATCGGCACTGGATTCCTTTTTCGAAACATCTTTTCTTGTTGCTGCACTGGTTAAGGCCTGTTCAGCCTGTAGATTGACTTCGTCAAAATTGTCAGCATGCTCTTCAAGGCCGGCACATGTGACACCGATTGCCAGCTTGATACGAAGCTTTTCTCTGCCGGTGTCAAACGCCAGGTTCTGAATCATGTCACGCATGCGCATAATAAGCGCAGATGATCTAACGCGGCTGGTGCAGGGCAGGATCAGCCCAAAGCGGGCAATACTTATGCGCGCGATGATGTCTTCTTTTCTGAGTGTGCTGTCAAGACGGCTGGCGACGGTTGTCAGTATCTGGTTCGCAACGCTGTCACCGTGTTTTAGTTTAATTTTCTGGTAATCACAGATTTCAAAATGCGCTACAGTGAATTCGATTTTGTGGCGCATGGCGAACGATAATGCCTGGCTGCCCAGTTTTTTGTATTGCGTGGCATTATATGCCCCAGTCTGTTTGTCCTGGCCAGATAACTGATTCAATGTTCTGACTTTGCGTGTCAGTTTCAGGTATGAGTACGCGCGGGTTTGTAAGTCGATAGCTTTAAACGGTTTGCCGATAAAGTCAGTGGCGCCCATTTCGAACACTGCGCGCATGGTGGCTTCGCTGTCCGATTCACCTGTCACCATGATGACTGGCAGGCTGCTCAGAGTTTCATCGCTGCTTTTTCGAATGCGGCTCAACAGCTGCAGGCCGTTGAGCACGGGCATCTGTATATCAGCAAAAATGATTCTAATAGTGTCATCGTGCTGTAATATTTCCCAGGCATCATCACCGTTATTGGCCTCGATAACCTCATAGCGTTCGGACAGCATTTTACTGGCGGTACTGCGCACGGTGGCGGAGTCATCGACAAACAGGATTTTTTCTTTTTCGGTAATGTTCATTCTCATGCGTCCATGTTGTTAAACTTATTATCTGCGACTGGATTCATACAGCAGTGCAGAACGAGAACAGCTTTTTGAAATTTGGGTGTATTTGTTACAAGTGCCAATCTTTTGGCTATACTTTTGTGTAACTTTCATGGACTAAGTCTAGAACATCCAGTGATAATGTCAGAAAAGTATGTCGCGTAATTTCAACCGCTTATCTGGTGATGCGTATTCTCTGCGGCTGTTGAAGGTCAATGGTGAGGCCGATGAGGCAGTGCAAAGCTGCACGTGTCAGCATAGAAAATATCAGCAAAGGTGGCTTTCGCTTTCACGCCAGTGCCGCGCTCGAACTGGAAGACCGGGTGCATGCCAGCCTGACATTTCCTGACGGCAGAACCCAGGAGGTGTTCGGCAGAATTTGTTATCGCGAATTGCTGGAGAGCGACGAGCTTGTCGCCTACGGATTCAGCATAATCCAGGGATTTCTACAAACTCGAAGCAGTTGCCTAGGCAAGTTTGCGGTACTTGATGCGGTGCGGGTTGTCCGCCTCATCGCCCAGTCTTTGATGCCGGTCGGCTTCATATTCCGTGTAATTTCCTTCAAACCAGACAGTCTTGCTGTCGCCTTCAAACGCAAGAATATGGGTGGCGATGCGATCCAGGAACCAGCGATCATGCGAAATCACCACGGCGCAGCCGGGAAAATCGAGCAGGGAATCTTCGAGTGCGCGCAGGGTTTCAACGTCGAGGTCATTGGTCGGTTCGTCGAGCAGCAGCAGGTTGCCGCCGCTTTTCAGTAACTTCGCAAGATGCACGCGGTTGCGTTCACCGCCGGACAGATCCTTGATGAATTTCTGCTGGTCTTCACCCTTGAAGTTAAAGCGGCTGACATAGCCGCGTGAAGGCACGGTGTACTTGCCGATGGTGATATTGTCGAGGCCATCGGAAATTTCATCCCACACGGTATTATTCGGCGTCAGGCTGTCGCGGCTCTGGTCGACATAGGAAATCTGCACGGTTTCGCCGACCCTGAATTCACCGGCGTCGGGTTTTTCCTCGCCGTTGATCATGCGAAACAGCGTGGTTTTACCCGCGCCATTCGGCCCGATAATGCCGACAATACCGCCGCGGGGCAGATTGAAGCTCAGGTTGTCGTACAGCAGTTTGTCACCATAGGCTTTGCGTATGCCAATGGCTTCGATCACCAGCTCGCCGAGGCGTGGGCCGGGCGGTATATAGAGTGACTTGGTTTCACTGCGTTTCTGGTAGTCATCCGAGGACAGTTCTTCAAAGCGCTGCATGCGTGCCTTGCTCTTGGCCTGGCGTGCTTTCGGGTTGGAGCGTACCCATTCGAGTTCGGCCTTGATTGATTTCTGGCGATTGGCTTCTTTTTTCTCTTCTACCGCGAGGCGTTGTTCTTTTTGCTCCAGCCAGGAAGAATAATTGCCTTCCCAGGGAATCCCATGGCCGCGGTCGAGTTCCAGGATCCAGCCGGCGACATTGTCGAGGAAATAGCGGTCATGGGTGACAGCGACCACGGTGCCGGGAAAATCGTGCAGAAAACGCTCCAGCCAGGCGACGGATTCGGCGTCGAGATGGTTGGTCGGTTCGTCCAGGATCAGCATGTCGGGAGATGACAGCAGCAGGCGGCAGAGTGCGACGCGGCGTTTTTCACCGCCGGACAGGGTGGCAACATCGGCGTCCCACGGTGGCAGGCGCAGGGCATCGGCGGCGACTTCGAGTTTATGCTCGAGATTGTGCGCATCCGCGGCCTGCATAATATTTTCCAGTCGCGCCTGTTCGCTGGCGAGGGCCTCGAAATCGGCATCGGGTTCGGCATAGGCGGCATACACTGCCTCGAGCTGCTCGTGCGCCGACTTGATCTCGCTGAGGCCTTCTTCGACATTGCCGCGCACGTCTTTTGCCGGGTCGAGCTGCGGTTCCTGCGGCAGATAACCGATACGGATGCCGCTGGCCGGGCGTGCTTCGCCGATAAAATCGGTGTCGACGCCGGCCATAATGCGCAGCAGGGTGGATTTGCCCGCGCCGTTATAGCCGAGTACGCCGATTTTGGCGCCCGGGAAAAAGTTGAGATAAATGTCCTTGAGGATTTCTTTTTTCGGGGGAACGACCTTGCCCAGACCGTTCATGGTGAAGATATATTGCGCCATTGCTGCCGTGCTTCATTGTTGGGGAGGCGCAATTATACGCTGAAACAAATGGGCCACAAATCCTCTGCATTAAATCCTAAGGAAAACATGCGGTAAGCAGGCTTATTTGGTAGAATTTGCGGCCTTTCTTCCAGACGTGCTGAATCGCCGGAACGGCGCCCTTTATATTTACCCGATGCAGGAGTTTTAATGTTCTCGAAAGATATGAAAATCGAAGGCTATGACGAGGCGCTTGCCGCCGCCATGCAGCACGAGGTGCGCCGTCAGGAAGATCACATCGAGCTGATCGCTTCGGAGAATTATGCCAGCCCGCGCGTGATGCAGGCCCAGGGCTCGGTGCTGACCAACAAGTATGCGGAAGGCTATCCCGCACGCCGTTATTACGGCGGTTGTGAAAATGTCGATGTCGCCGAACAGCTCGCGATCGATCGCGCCAAAGAACTGTTCGGTGCCGAGTATGCCAACGTGCAGCCGCACTCGGGTTCGCAGGCCAATGCCGCGGTGTACATGACCCTGTGCCAGCCCGGTGACACCATTCTCGGCATGTCATTGTCTGACGGCGGCCACCTGACACACGGCTCCAGCGTGAATTTTTCCGGCAAGCTCTACAAGGCAGTGCAATACGGTCTGAATAATGACACCGGCGAAGTCGATTACGACGAAGTACAGAAACTGGCGAACGAACATAAACCGAAAATGATCGTCGCGGGTTTTTCAGCCTACTCGCGGGTGATGGACTGGGAACGCTTTCGCGACATCGCCGATTCGGTCGGCGCCTATCTATTTGTCGACATGGCGCATGTTGCCGGGCTAATTGCCGCGGGTCATTATCCGAACCCGACCGCAGTCGCCGACGTGGTCACGTCTACTACACATAAAACCCTGCGTGGCCCGCGTGGTGGCATTATTGTTGTTGGTGCGCACTCGATCCAGAAAAACCCCGATCTCGCGAAAAAACTCAACTCGGCGATTTTCCCCGGTACCCAGGGCGGGCCGTTAATGCACGTGATCGCGGCCAAGGCAGTGGCATTCAAGGAAGCGCTGGAACCCGAATTTGCGACCTACCAGAAACAGGTCATCGTCAACGCGCAGGCCATGGCCGAGGTGGTCATCAATCGAGGTTACAAGGTGGTCTCGGGCGGTACCGACAATCACCTGTTCCTGTGGGACCTTATTGCCAAGGGCCTGACCGGCAAAGAGGTTGAAGCGGCGCTGGGCCGTGCGCACATCACGGTGAATAAAAATGCCGTGCCGAATGATCCGCAGTCACCGTTTGTGACCAGCGGCATCCGCGTTGGTACGCCGGCGATGACCACGCGTGGCTTTGATGAACAGGATTCAAAAGATCTGGCCGGCTGGATGTGTGACATCATCGACAGCATGAAAAACGCTGCCGTGGATGAATCCATTATTAACACGGTACGCGACAAGGTCACCACGATTTGCAAACGCCTGCCGGTCTACGCCTGAACCCGTGAGTTGAATTAATACCATGCATTGTCCATTCTGCTCAGAGCCTGACACACGCGTAATCGATTCACGTCTGTCAACCGACGGTGACCAGGTGCGCCGACGTCGCGAATGTGTTGCCTGTACCGAACGTTTTACCACCTATGAAGTGGCTGAACTCAATATGCCACGCATTATCAAAACCAGCGGCAACCGCGTGCCCTTCGATGAGGTCAAGTTGAGTTCGGGTGTGATGCGTGCGCTGGAAAAACGTCCGGTCAGCACCGAGCAGATTGACGAAGCGATCAACCGCATCAAGCACCGGCTGTTGTCAGCCGGTGAACGTGAAATTGCCAGCAGCCGCATCGGTAACTGGGTCATGGAAGAACTGCTGGCGCTGGACCATGTGGCTTACATTCGTTTTGCTTCGGTGTATCTCGACTTTGGTGATGTCAATGCATTCCGTGACGCGATCGAGCGTCTTGAGCAGAGCACGCCCAGAAAAAAGCGTAAATAGCACGTTGTCAAATGAACACGCGCGATACTGAATTCATGCAGCGGGCATTACGCCTCGCGGCGCGCGGGCTGTACACCACGCAACCGAACCCGCGCGTGGGCTGCGTGATTGTGCAGCACGATGCCATTGTCGGTGAAGGCTGGCACCAGCGCGCGGGTGAAGCGCATGCTGAAGTGCTGGCCCTGCAACAGGCGGGTGAGCGTGCGCGTGGTGCGACTGTGTATGTCACGCTGGAACCGTGCAACCACACCGGTAAAACACCGCCGTGTGTTGATGCCTTGCTGGCAGCGGGCGTCAGCCGGGTGGTTGCTGCGATGCAGGACCCGAATCCGCTGGTCGCCGGCCAGGGCCTGCAGCGCCTGCGTGATCACGCTGTCGAAGTTGACGTTGGTTTGCTCGAAGCACAGGCGCGTGCATTGAACCCGGGATTCATCAAGCGTATGCAAAGCGGTTTGCCGTTTGTGCGGGTGAAACTGGCGATGAGTCTGGATGGCCGAACCGCGATGGCATCGGGTGAGAGCAAGTGGATCAGCAGTGATGCTTCGCGTGCCGATGTGCAAAAGTTACGCGCACGCAGTTCTGCCATCCTCACCGGCATTGGGACTGTGCTGGCGGATAACCCGCGGCTTGATGTGCGACTCGAAAGTGAGTATGGCGCAGTCGTGCAGCCGTTGCGCGTCGTGCTAGACAGTCAGCTGCGCTTTCCGGCCGATGCGCTGATGTGCCAGGCCGGTGGCAAGCTGCTGGTTGTAACCAGCAGTGAAAAAACGCGCGAAGATCTTGCCTGCGAAGTATTGCATCTGCCGTCGTCTGCGCATGGAGTAGATCTGCACGCCCTGATGCAGGCGCTTGCACAACGTGAAATCAACGAAGTCCATGTTGAAGCGGGTGCAAAACTGTGCGGCGCGCTGTTGCAGGCGAAACTGGTCGATGAAATCGTGGTGTACATGGCGCCGCATGTGATGGGTGACTCGGCGCACGGCCTGTTCAGCTTGCCCGGCCTGGATGAAATGAAACACAGGATCGAACTGGCATTTACCGATGTGCGTTCGATTGACACTGACCTGCGCATTACCGCCAGGCCGAAATATATTCAATAAGAAGAGAGCGTTTAATGTCAACAATCGTCGTCGCAAAAAAAGCCGGTAAGGTATGTATCGCAGCTGACAGCCTCACCAGTTTTGGTGATTTGCGCATGGGCTCAGAATACGATGCGGATTCGGACAAGATTCTTGAATGCAAAGGTGCCTATCTCGGCATTGTCGGCAGCGCCGCCCACCACCTGGTGATGCAAAGCATCGTTGAACAGCCCGAAGTAAAAATGGATTTCACTTCACGGATGTCGATATTTGAATCTTTCCGCCAGTTGCACCCGGTATTGAAAGACAAGTATTTTTTGAATGCCAAGGATGAAGAAACCGATCCCTATGAATCCACCCAGATCGATGCGCTGATCGCATGTCCCCACGGAATCTTCGGTGTGCATTCATTGCGTGAAGTCAGTGAATATAAAAAGTTCTGGGCGATTGGGTCAGGTTCTGAATATGCACTGGGTGCGATGTATGCTGTCTATGACACGACTGACAGCGTGGAAGAAATTGCCGCCGCGGGCGTAAAAGCCGGTGCCGAGTTTAACAATGCTTCGGCATTGCCAATGACATCTTATGCGCTTGACCTGGTCAAGTTGAAAGTGGCAACAAAAAAACCTAAGCGGGCCAAATAAAACTGATATGTTTACCGGAATTATCGAATCACTGGGCAAGATCAGGCGCATGCAGAGCGTGGGTGGTGACATGCGCCTCGAAATTGATACCGGTTCGCTTGATATGTCTGATGTACATACGGGAGACAGTATCGCGGTAAACGGTGTCTGCCTGACTGCGATTGAATACACGGCATCGAGTTTCGTTGCCGATGTATCGAATGAAACCATTAGCCATACCAGTCTCAAATCACTCAAGCCGGGCAGTGAAGTGAATCTCGAAAAAGCCCTGCTGCCAACCACGCGGCTCGGTGGCCACCTGGTCAGTGGCCACGTCGACGGTCTTGGTACCGTGGTCGATAAATCTGAAGATGCGCGTTCCATCCGGCTGGTGATCGAAGCGCCTGAAGAGTTACTGAAATATATCGCGGCCAAGGGTTCGATTTGCGTCGATGGCACCAGCCTGACGGTAAATAGCATCAGGGATAAACAGTTTGAACTCAATATTGTGCCGCATACCCAGGCGCGAACAGTGATTAAGCATTACCAGGCCGGCACGCGCGTCAATCTTGAAGTTGACCTGATCGCGCGCTATCTCGAACGCCTGTTGCTGCATCTGCCTGACGACAAGCGCGGGAATATTGATATGGCATTGCTGGCAAAGGCCGGTTTTGTTTCCTGACACAAGATTGATACATAAAAATGAAACTGAATACCACAGAAGAAATTATCGAAGACATTCGCAATGGCAAAATGGTCATCATCATGGACGATGAAGATCGCGAAAACGAAGGCGACCTGTTAATGGCAGCGACTGCCACCCGCGCTGAAGACATTAACTTCATGGCGCGTTATGGCCGCGGCCTGATTTGCCTCACGCTGACGCGTGAACGTTGCCAGCAACTGCGCCTGCCGCTGATGGTCGGTGGTACCGATACCCTGCAATCCACCAATTTTACCGTGTCGATCGAAGCGACCAAAGGTGTGACCACCGGGATTTCAGCGGCTGACCGCGCGGTGACGGTGCAGGCCGCAGTCAAACCCGATGCGCGCCCGGAAGATATTGTCCAGCCGGGGCATATTTTTCCACTGATGGCGCAACCCGGTGGCGTACTCAGCCGTGCCGGGCATACCGAAGCCGGTTGTGACCTGGCGCGCCTCGCCGGGCTTGATCCGAGTTCGGTGATTGTTGAAATTCTCAACGAAGACGGCACCATGGCGCGCCGCCCCGACCTGGAAAAATTTGCCGAACAGCACAAGCTTAAAATCGGCACCATTGAAGATCTCATCAGTTACCGGCTGAAAAATGAAAAAACCGTCGAGCGTGTTGCCGAATGTGATTTTCCCACCGACTATGGCAAGTTCCGCCTGCTGGCATTTCAGAATGTGCTCGACGGTGCGATGCATTTCGCCCTGGTCAAGGGCGAGATTGATAGTGCGAAACCGGTTACGGTGCGTGTCCACATGGTGGATATTCTTAGCGATATCCTGCATTCATCGCACACCCACGGCTGGCCGCTGAGTGATGCTATTTCCAAAGTAGCGCAGGCAGATCAGGGCGTTATTGTTATACTCAGGAAAGCGAATGAAGAAAAAGATATTCTGCAGTGGATGTCTCGACGTCCGGCGGCGGTCAGCGAAGATAGCGCGCACCCGTCCGAGTGGCGCACCGATGGTGTCGGCGCGCAAATCCTGATGGATATCGGCGTCAAACAGATGCGCCTGATGACTGCACCCAAGGTATATCACGGACTGGCGGGATTCGGTCTTGAAATCGTCGAGTACCTGTCGGGTGATAGTCAATAGACTATTATTTAATTAAATAAATACGAAGAGCGAATACTATGAGCAACATCAAAACGATCGAAGGCAGCCTGCAATATAAAACCGGCAGCTTCGCTATTGTCTGCGCGCGGTTTAATGGTTTTATTGTCGAGAGCCTGCTCGCAGCTGCGATTGATACCCTGAGCCGTAACGGTGTCAAAGACGCTGATATTACCGTGGTCAAAGTGCCGGGTGCTTTCGAATTACCGGTGGTCGCGCAGAAGCTTGCTCATGAAGATAAATATGCCGCGATTATTGTACTGGGTGCAGTGATTCGCGGTGCAACACCACACTTTGATATTGTCGCTAATGAGTCCGCCAAGGGCCTTTCGGCAGTGGCGCTTGATCACAATGTGCCGGTGATCAACGGCATCCTCACCACTGACAGCATTGAACAGGCGATTGAACGCGCTGGCACCAAGGCGGGTAACAAGGGCGCTGAAGCCGCTGCCGCTGCCATGGAAATGGCCAGCCTGTTCCAGCAAATGTCCTGATAGTTATCCAGACAATAAATAGAGCTATCAGATGTCATCACATCCCCCCGGTCTCGCCAAAGCGCGTGGCAAGGCACGACGCCTCGCGATGCAGGCCATCTATCAATGGCAAATGACGGGTGATGATGTTGCCGTGATTGCTGCGCAATATATCGAAGACAATGATATGCAGGCAATCGACGGTGATTATTTTCGTGAATTGCTCAGCGGTGTAGCGGGGTCAATTTCCACGCTGGACCCCTTGCTTGAAAAGCGCATGACGCGCACCGTGGATTCAGTAGACCCGGTCGAACGTGCAATCATTCGACTGGCGTGTTACGAGTTTGTCAACCGGCTTGATGTTCCCTATAAAGTTGTCATCAATGAAGCCGTGATGCTGGCTAAAAAATTCTGTGCCGAAAACAGTCATGCATTTATCAATGGCGTACTGGATAAAGTTGCACACGATATTCGTAAAAACGAAACGGCGCCTGCTTAATCGCATAGCGGGCCGTGTACTGATCAAGCTATGAGCGCCAGCGAATTCGACATTATCCGGCGTTACTTTACATCTGACATATCACGCGATGATGTTGTTCTCGGCATTGGTGATGACTGCGCACTGCTAGCGCCGCCCACGGGTATGCAACTGGCGATAACAGTCGATACCCTGGTGGCCGGGGTGCATTTTCCGCAGCAGACAAGCGCACAGGATATTGCCTGCAAGGCCATCGCAGTCAACCTGAGTGATCTCGCGGCGATGGGCGCAAAACCTGCCTGGCTGACGCTTGCCCTGACCCTGCCTGAGGCCGATGAAGCCTGGCTGGAGGCATTTGCAGCGTTCCTTCCATGCCACTGGCTAAACGCTTTGGCGTAGAACTCATTGGTGGTGATACTACGCGCGGTCCGCTGAGCATTACCGTGCAGGCAAGCGGTTTTGTCGAACCGGCGCATGCGCTGCGACGTGATGCTGCGAAGCCGGGTGATGCGATTTATGTGACTGGCACACTGGGTGATGCCGCGCTCGCGCTGCGTCTGCTCGGAGCGAACCTGCTTGAAGGTGAGAGCAGCACTGATATTGACTACCTGCAAAAGCGTCTTAATCGCCCTGAACCGCGTGTCGAATTCGGCCATGCGCTAACCGCATACTCGCGTTGCGCGATTGATATATCGGACGGCCTGCTGGCAGACCTCGGGCATATTGTGCACGCCAGCAACTGTGGTGCGCGGATACTGATAGATCACCTGCCGCTATCAAAATCCCTGCAGGCGATCTATCGCAATAATGCAGACGCTGTCGATATACAAAGCGTGTTGAGTGGCAGGCGATGACTACGAGTTGTGCTTCACGCTGGATCCGAACAGTGAAGCTGATGTTTTGCAGTGCGCACGCGAACACAATCTGCGCCTGACTCGCGTGGGTGATATTACTGCCTCATCAGTTATCGAGTGTGTCGATGACGCGGGCCGGGTACACGATTATTCAGGCACCGGTTATCAACATTTTTAATGCATTTTTAACTAAACAGGCGTATTCGCACAATGAACCCGGCCATTAATCCACGACAGCTAAAGAATCCGCTGGTATTACTCGCGCTAGGTTTCGGCAGCGGGCTTGCGCCCAAAGCGCCGGGCACGGCGGGCACCCTGGTCGCAATTCCATTGTACTGGTCGATGCGCTCACTCGATATACAACTGTATGCGCTCATCGTGGCCGTACTTTTTGTGCTCGGTGTCGGGCTCTGTGCCTATGCCGCGAAACGCCTCGGTGTGCATGATCACCCCGGTATTGTGTTCGACGAGATTGTGGGTTTTCTCATTGCGCTGTTTGCAGTGCCGTTTGACTGGGGCATGGTAGTGGCCGGTTTTATATTGTTCCGCTTGTTTGATGCGCTCAAACCCTGGCCGATCAGCTGGTTTGATAAAAACCTGCACGGTGGTTTCGGGATTATGTTTGATGATGTACTGGCGGGGATTGCCGCCGCTGCAGTGTTGCACGCCTGGTTGTTCTGGTTTGCCGGTTAATAGTGACTTTATGATGGTTTCTCTGCTAGATAACCCTGTATGACTACCGATTCATGTAAACCGAAAAGACACTGTGTGCCTTATCTGTGTGTGTTCATGCTATGGCTTGCAAGCCCTGCGCACGCGGTTGAAATAATTGAATTGCAGGGCTTGTTCACCGGCAAGGCTGTCATCAAGGTGGATGGCAAGCGCCATGTTTTATCGGTGGGTGAAACCAGTCCCGAAGGTATTGAGCTGGTGGCGGTCGAGTCTGAAAAAGCGGTATTAAAAGTGGATGGTAAAACCAGCGATTACCGCCTCGGCAGCACGGTGGGTCTGAGTTATGTCAAACCCGAGGATGTGGAAGAAAAGTTTTATGCCGATGACAGAGGCATGTACCAGGCGGTGGGTTCTATCAATGGACACCCGGTACGATTCCTGGTCGATACCGGTGCCACGACAGTTGCGATGAACAGATCGCAGGCGAAGT
>CAWKAL010000114.1:0-18668 GCA_963847575.1 uncultured Gammaproteobacteria bacterium | reverse complement strand
TGATTTACTGGTAGGATTACGTATTGCTGGTGAAAAATGAAACGTGGGGTCGGGGTAAAAAATCAGTTCTGCATTTTTACCCTGGCCCCGGCCCGTTTCTCTATATCGAATGGCGTCTACGTGCAACGCCGACCAGTCCGATCAGGCCGGAGCCAAACAACCAGGCAGCAGCGGGCACCGGAACAACACTGGTGCGCTCCAGCACTCTGAACTCTCTCAGGTTGGTGCTGAGTGAAGCACTGCTTAATCCGTCGGCAATACCGCCATCGTAGCTCAGCAAGTTGAACGAGTTATACAGAAAAAACTGGTCGCCAGGATTCAGCTCGGTTGTTAAAGATAAAGTAAAACTCTGGTCACCCACGTCGGTCACAGTTTGAAAATCCCGTATCAGGTTGTTGAAGTCACCGTTCGCGACCTGGAACAGGGCGCCACCAATAGCTGTATTGCTATCGAGAAAGCTCATGACTATATCGTCTGTTGGATTCAGCGGGTCGATCAGGATAATAGCCACGTTACCTGTCATCGAATTCCTGTTGTCACCTTCCAGCACGGCGTGGTAGGTGGCATCAATCTGCAGACTGAAGGGAACTGTACCGATGTATTCGTACTTTCGGATGGCTTCTACTCTTGCAGTAGCACCTTCGGTAGCATCAACACCCGCATACGCTGCGAGAAAGGGTAAACCGTCTGTCGTATTTAGATCAGCATAGGCCTGTGCGCCAATAACT
The DNA here is from genome assembly GCA_963847575.1 of uncultured Gammaproteobacteria bacterium. Lineage (GTDB taxonomy): Bacteria > Pseudomonadota > Gammaproteobacteria > SZUA-229 > SZUA-229 > JASBSR01. The sequence continues at coordinate 17,940 of CAWKAL010000114.1, read as the reverse complement.
TCTGCAGTTGCAGTGACTATGCCTGAGCCAAAATCAGCGGCTGAGTCGATGGTGGTGCCAGCATTACAGATAAGGCCGGCGAAACAGTTTGTCCTGGTCGAAACATTAGCACTTGCGCCAAACGCATCGATAAATTCTGCATGTGCCAGCAGTGGCAGATTGAGTATTGCGAATAGAGCAGTGGTTCCTAATATTGATTTCGTATTCATTTTAAAAATCTCCATTTTTAATATTGAGTCGTACAGGTGCGATGAGCGCTAATCCTGAATGTCACCATTTGTCGCATTGTTTGAATCCATAACTCATCAAGGCTTGTATCTGGGCTGCCTTGATACGGGAAATAATACTGATTCAAAAAATGGAGTGTGTGAAGAGAGTCACAAATTGCCTTATGCGTCTGAAAAAAGTCGCCGCTGACAGGATGATCAGCGGGATAACACGAGGAATGGGGCCAGGTTCGCGCCGCCATTATTATGTGAAGCACACTACATGTCTGCGCCAGCGTATATAAATTCGCAAAAGGAAAAATCTATCACGCCGGTAGCAGCACACTAAACCCCGGGTTCAAAATCCACCTCCGGGTATTCCAGTTCAATTGTCATGTCTGAATCTGGATGCCCGACACATGGATCGCACCAGTTTTACAATGTAATCTTATCGCTCCCGGGAAACGAAGCGTATACTTGCCACCATAGTGCATATTTCCTGGCATGACACTTATCTAAATAAGCACCATCGCTACACAAATAACGCCAATACATCGAGATAGTAAAAATGAGCAAAAAAGATACTGAACAAAAGGCTAAATCAAAGCCTGCCAAAAAGAAAGTTAACGCTAAAGTTGCCAAACCCGGGAAGGTAGACGCAAAGACAAATGTCGGTAAGAAGGCCGTCAGGAAAAAAGCTGTCAAGAAAAAAACAGCAGGGAAAAAATCGGCTACTAAAGGCAGTGTCACAAAAACGAAAAATACAGGTGCTTCAAAAATTTCAGCCGATGAAAAACGCATGCTCATTGCCATGCATGCCTATTACAAGTGGGAAGAATCAGGCCGGCCAGATAATGCGGATACTCACTACTGGCTGGAAGCCGAGAGTGAAATCAATAGCATGTTTAAGTAATTAGTATATGGCTGCAAACTCTGCAGGCCTGTGCAGCCAGGGTTCTACAGTTTAACCACGCGAATCATGTCAGTGCCCCCGGCCAGCTGGTGATGCCCGGCGGTAATAATCAATGTATCGCCACTGCTGGCATACGCAAGTTTGCTTATTGCCGCCATGGCAAACTCGATGCGGGCATCGTCGCTCGGTTCACCCTGGTAAAGCACCGGGATCACGCCCCAGTTCAATGAGAGTTTGCGTGCGACCATTTCGGATGAAGTGATGGCGAGGATCGCGCAGTCCGGGCGGTGTTTTGAAATCAGCCGCGAAGTGAAGCCGGATTCAGTCAGGCTGACAATAGCCGCAGCGCCCAGGGTCTTGGCCATGCTGACCGAGGCCTGGCCGACGGCTTCGGTCACCACGTTGGCGGGGTTGGGTTTTATTTTTTGCAAATAACCGTATTCGTGCAAGGATGCCTCGGCGCGCAGCGCGATTTTGCAGAGCATTTTCACCGCTTCCAGCGGGTATTTGCCGACCGCGGTTTCACCCGAGAGCATGACCGCCGAAGTGCCATCGAGAATGGCATTGGCGACGTCACTGGCTTCGGCACGTGTCGGTCGCGGATTCTGTTCCATCGAGGCCAGCATCTGGGTGGCGGTGATCACCGGTTTGCCGTTGCTGACCGTGGTGCGAATGATGTGCTTTTGCGTGGTCGGTACTTCGGCCAGCGGCAGTTCCACACCGAGGTCACCGCGGGCGACCATGATACCGTCGGCAGCGTCGACGATTTCTTCCATATTGGTGACGCCGGCGCGGTTTTCGATCTTGGCAATAATGGGTATATTGACGTCGTGCTCGACCAGGATTTCACGCATCTTGTTAATGTCATCAGCGCTTTGTACGAACGAGGCCGCAATATAGTCGACGTCGTTTTCTGCGGCGAAGCTCAGTTCCTTGACGATGTCGTCGCGGTTCTCCGGGCTGACTGCGCTCATCGCCAGCTGGGTTTCTGGCAGGTTGACGCTCTTGCAATTACCCAGCAGCCCGCCGTGAATAATGCGGCAGTTGATGACACCAGCCGTGACCTTCTCGACTTCCAGTTCGATTGCACCATCATCGAGCAGGATGGGTATTTTACGCCTGACTTCTTCGTGCAGTTTCAGGTAGCTGATCGAGACGCCGGCGGCGTTGCCGAGTTTGCCGCCGGTGTAGAGGTCGAAGTGCCCGCCAGGCTTAAGCATGGCAGTATCACCTTCGAGCCGACCGGTGCGAATTTCGATGCCGCGGGTGTCGATCATGATCGCAATATTGCGCCCCAGGTCTTTTGCAGCCTTACGCAATACCGTGATTTGAGCGCGATGCGATTCATGCGTGCCATGCGACAGGTTCAGGCGCGCCACGTTCATGCCCGCCTCGATCATGGCCATGAGCATTTCGGGTGTATTGCAGGCGGGGCCAATGGTGGCGACGATCTTGGTTTTGGGTCGAAGGCTGCGTATCGGGGCTGTGCTGTTCATTGGTTTTCAGATACCGTTATTGGGTGGCATGGTTTTTCAGTCAGACATAGGCCGCATCTTACCGCTTTATATATGGCATTACCTGTACTTAGATCAACCGGGGCCTATAGCGTGGGCCAGCAGTTTCAAAGCTGGCCGGCACAGACGCTGTTGTATAAGAAATCGACAGCTTGATCCCGGTTAATACAGGGCAGGGCCAAACGAGGTAGAGTTCCCCGGTACAGGTGGCTGCCATCGGGGCCGCTGTCGACATATCCAGATCCAGGCCGAACCAGCAGAGCGAAAAAAATGAGCAACGAGATACTCGATCCTATCGTCATCAGTGAACAGCAATTTGAGAAAGCCAGCCTGTATATAGATCACCTGCAAAAGGGCCTGGTCGACTTTTTGAAACTGCCAAAACGTATCTACGCAGTGAATTTTCCGATTGAGCTAGATGATGGCTCGGTGAAATCGTTCAGTGGTTACCGTGTTGTCCACAACGGTGTTTTTGGTCCGGGCAAGGGCGGTATTCGATATCACCCTGACGTCACAGAACAGGAAGTGGTTTCACTCGCCAAGTTAATGACCTGGAAATGTGCGCTGGTCAACCTGCCTTTCGGCGGCGCCAAGGGCGGTGTGATATGCAACCCGAAGGAACTCACTGTCAATGAGCTCAGGCGTATCACGCGACGTTTTACCTCGGAGATTTTCGACGTCATCGGGCCGCATATCGATATCCCGGCGCCCGACATGTATACCGATGAGCAAACCATGGCGTGGATATATGACACCTACGACGTGTTGAATCCCGGCGAAAACAATCGCCCCGTGGTCACCGGCAAGCCCATCGACCTCGGTGGCTCATACGGGCGCATAGAAGCGACCGGGCAAGGCTGTGTCTATGTCACCGAGCGTTTTCTTTCAAAAAGCCTGATCCCTGAACTGCCCGAATTAGCCGGTGCACGCGTGGTTATCCAGGGCTTTGGTAATGTCGGCAGCGTGGCCGCAGATTTGTTTGCCAGGCAGGGTGCAAAAATCGTCGGCTTAAGCGACAGCAGCGGTGGCATATATGCAGAGGCAGGGCTTAACCTCGACGCAGTGACCGCATTCAAGCGCGAACACGGTTCCCTGCTAGGCATGCCGGGCACGCTTTCGGTCACGAACGAAGAACTGATCGAAATAGACTGTGACATCCTGGTTCCCGCTGCCATCAGTAACCAGGTCCATGCAGACAATGCCGGCAATGTTAAGGCCAGGCTGATCGTGGAAGCGGCGAATAATCCGACCACACCCCAGGCAGATGAAATTCTGCGACAAAAAGGTATTTACGTCATTCCCGACATTATTGCCAATGCCGGCGGTGTGACGGTGAGTTATTACGAGTGGGTACAGAACCAGGCCAACGAGCAATGGGATATTGAGGAAGTAAATACCAGGCTCAGGAAAAAAATGTTTGGTTGTATGGATGCAGTGTTCAAACGCTGGCAGGCATTCGTGGTGGGAGAAGAAAAGGCCATGGATACAGGTACTGGTGAACAGCGCGAATCTCCCGATTTTAGAACCGTGGCTTTGTTAATGGCGATTCAGCGCGTCGCCAATGCAACCTTGATGCGCGGGATCTGGCCTTGACGCCAGGTGGCTGTCAGCTTGATGCAATGAGAATAATCAGGGTCTGCTGTTGTTATAAGCAGCGGGCAGATGCAAGGCTTATCAGGGCGTGTCAGCCCTGAGATCTTATGCTGATTTTTGATTCTCTATGTGATGTTTCAGCCAGAGCTTGTCGAAAAGATCAATCACACCTTTAAGTGAGGCACCCAGGTAATGCGTTGCTGCAACAGTGCCGGAATCTACCGACATAGCCGGCGTATCATGGCCAATATTTTCGAGTCGACTGCGGAGTGATGGAACAGGGCAGGTGGCGTGAGGCGTAGCATTGAATACTTCATCTAACACAGTTGCAAGTTTGTCGCCTTTTAAGTTTGCATGTATGTTAGAAGCGATCTTTTGATAGGGCGACAACGGCGTCCTGGTTTTCACTGATGCAATTTTATTCACTGCTGGCCAGAAGCTCCTGTGCAGGTGCCACTGGTAAACTGCATTTGCAGTTATCATCTCGCGCACGTCGGCGTCGTTGTATGCCTCTGTTGCATAACTATCGGCATTCAGCTCGTCTTTTCTGGCGGCAAAGACAGAAACAGCCAAATATAAATATGAGTAAGCTGCATAAAACCATTTTAGAAGTTTGCTATCCGGGTATTTCTGTTTGCCATAGGCAAGACTGTATTGTGGCCAGATAGCGCGTAGCTGATACAGCCAGTTTAGCAGCGGATTATTTTGTTTGGAAAACTGCCCGAGACGGCGCGCCACCATGCATTCAAACTGCTTTGGTGAATGGCAAAGCAGTACCGGCAGTCCGATAACCAGGGTATTCATCGACCAGACCGGCAGGGCCCATTTGGGTACTTTAATAACGTCCAGTTCATAATCAGCCGTGATAATAATACGCTGTATACTGGGTCGTTTGAAATGTGTGTGAAGCTGCTTCAGCAGTATGAATATTTCAGGCGCGATTTTCTCGCTTAATATTAAGCCTGTTGGCGGTGCTGGTTTGAGCTGAATGTTTCGGTAGCAAAGCATGCTGGAGATAATAAGAACCGCAAACCAGATTGACACGCCTTGCCAGTCTACCGGGTTGTCAGCCAGCAGGATTTCATAAATATTGATACCTGCAACGATTGCCAGCATCGGCAATAGCAGTACAAATATGTACCCAGTCAGCGCAAATAAACAGGTCAGGGCAAGATAAGTGTGAGGCCATTTATTGGCTAACTCATTGATATATTTATATAGTGTGATGCGTTGGGAATGTTCTGGTGCAGTGGTGTCCATAGATGCGCCTCGTACAGCAGTTGATTGATGTATGGATGCCTGCTGAGATCGTTATTTCCAGATTTTCCTAGTATAGGTGACTGTCAATAAATCGGGTCAGGCATCCGATGAAAGTCACAGGGCATGCGTACTGGCCTATAAAAAATGCCAGGTCGGGGCCAGGTTGTGTGCATACCGAACAGGTAAAGCGCCGAATTTACTACCATGTGTTATGCATATTTATTCCAGGTAACACTAGCAGTGAAATTGTTGCAATCACCTCCTCGGTGCAGGTTTATCCCGTTAGAATAGGCCGCAGAATAAACCACAGGGGCCCTTCTATTTATGATTACCGCCGCTATCTGGCTAAGCTTTGCCTTTCGGCCTCGGACTGCTGGTGCGCCTGGTCGGCCTGCCGCCGCTGGTGGGTTATCTCGCGGCCGGTTTTATCCTCAGTGCCAATGGTTATGAATCCAACGCGCTGCTGGCGGAAGTGGCGCATGCCGGGGTGTTGCTGCTGCTGTTCAGCGTCGGTTTAAAGCTGCGACTGAAAAGCCTGTTACGTGCCGAGGTGCTTGCCGGTTCGTTGCTGCACATGGCGATCAGCGTCGGTTTTTTTGCGCTGCTGTTGTCGCAGTTCAGTACCCTGGATCTTGATGCGGTGCTGCTGGTATCGCTGGCGCTGTCATTTTCCAGCACGGTGGTGGCCGCCAAGGTGCTGGAAAGCAAGCGCGAGTTGCGCGCGTTTCATGGCCGCGTGGCGATTGGTATCCTGATTGTGCAGGACCTGGTCGCAGTCGCCCTGCTCAGTGTTGTCGGTGGGGAAGCGCCTTCGCCGTGGGCGTTTCTGGTGCTCGGATTTTTCCTGCTGCGGCCGCTGTTACACAAACTGCTCGATCTGTCCGGACACGGCGAGCTGGTCGTGCTCTATGGCCTGATGGTCGCGCTGGTGGTCGGCGGCAGCAGTTTTGAATATCTCGGGCTCAGTTCGGAACTCGGCGCGCTGTTGCTGGGCGTCATCCTTGCCGACCACGCGCGTTCCAAGCAACTGAGTAATGCCTTATGGGGGCTGAAAGAAGTGCTGCTGGTGGGTTTCTTTCTGCAGATCGGCCTGTACGGCCATCCCACGCTGGAAATGCTGGAGCAGGCCATCGTTATCAATCTCGCGCTGGTGTTCAAGGCGCTGCTGTTTTTCTTTGTACTGTTACTGTTCCGTTTGCGCGCGCGCAGTGCCTTCCTCGCCGGGGTGTCGCTCGCCAGTTACAGTGAGTTTGGCCTGATCGTTGCCAGCCTGGGCGTTCACCAGGGGCTGCTCAGCCAGCAATGGCTGGTGTTGCTGGCGGTGACGGTGGCGATGTCGTTTGCATTGTCGGCCCCGTTTCACCGTCATGCGCATGAGATCTACGAGCGCTTCGAGGATTTTCTGCGTCGCTTCGAATCCTCACGCCGTCACCCGGACGATGAACCCGTGTCACTGGGCAACTCGGGCGTGGTGGTGATGGGCATGGGCCGGGTGGGCACCGGTGCCTACGATGAACTCAAAAGCCAGGGGCATCGTGTTATCGGCCTCGATTCGGACCCGGGCAAGGCGGAGCTGCACCGCAAGGCAGGCAGGCGCGTGACCTATGCCGATGCCGAGGACCCCGGTTTCTGGAGCAATCTTGATTTGTCCGGTGTAGAGCTGGTCATCCTGTCGATGCCCGAAATGGAAGCCAAGCTCATCGCCATTCGTCAGATTCGCAAGAAAGGGTTTACCGGGATGATCAGTGCCACAGCCTTGTTCAGTGAAAACGTCCAGGTGCTCACCGAAGCCGGTGCGAACGTGGTTTACAACTATTACGATGGCGTCGGTATTGGCCTGGCGAAAATGTCGCTGGAAAAGAAACTGGAGAAGGCGGTGGATGCGCCGGTGTGAAATCGCGCCAGCAGTTAATCAGGCCGGAAAATTACAATGCCTGATAGCGGAGCGTTAAATTCAGTTGCGGCGTGACTTGTAGCGCTCGCATTCATTCAGAAAGTTTTCAGTACTGACAGGCATCGGTGTACGCGCCCGGGTAATAAATCCTATCAGCCTGACACCCGCTTTAAGCATTTGTTTGACATCCAGCACGTCCATCATTGTTTCGCCTTCGTGGCTGGCGCTGTGCACGGGTTTAAAATCGACCACATCTTCACCCGCCACTACGAAATCTGACCAGACATCGTAGATATCATGGTCTGTGCGCAGGGTTTGACACTTGCGCCGGGCTGTTTCTGCAAAGCGCAGAATCAATAGATCAAGCCCGGGATAGCGTGGATCTTGCCTGGTGCAGCGAGCCATGTAGTCGGCTGCCTGGTCGATATTTTTCATGGTCATGGCTATTTTCATGTAGCGACTTTCGTAAAAGTCTTCAATCGGCATAATGAACGCCTTGAAGGGTTCCCCCCAGAGTTCGTCGATGCCTTCATCACCATTGCGATGTTTGACCAGCTTGCCAAATTCCAGCGCCTCGCGAAGACATAAGCCACAGGTATGCATCAGGTCATTGCCCGGTTTTATTTCAACGCCACTGGCTTCAAGTTCTACAAGGTGGGTGAAAATATCGGCGGCACGGTTGAACAGGGCGCCGGCCAGCATCGCGCCTTTGACGCGTTTCTTTTTAGGGTTATCTTCAGCATCGTAAGCAGCGCGAACCTCGTTGAGGTATTTCCCGGGAATATTGATGCCGTGTTCCATATGGTTGAACAGGCGACGCGTCAAGGACTGGATCAGGCGCTTCTTTGCTACCAGGCTGTCCTTGGGCGGCTCATAGCATTTTATCCAGTAGCCATCGTAATAGGCACTTGAGACACCATTTATATTCTTGCGAGTGCCATTTTCTACGGTCTGGTTCATCTTAAGCACGGTGCTCCGGGAATACGTATTGATTAAAACAATAACTGACGAGGTCATTGTACGACTCAGTGATCCCGGTATCCAGACCCGGTTTGGCAGGTATACTGAATCCAGGTGGGGCACTGACAGCTATGGCATATTATCACTACAGCCAGCTAGTGTATGTCACCGAACTTTTCGCAGCCTGCCCGGTCAATACGCATGTGCACGGTGTGGCAAGTGAAATGTTAACAGTATTTAACATTGTTGATCGCACATGCATGATGAAATCCAGTAATGTTATCGCTCCAGATGCGAGGCATTCTGAGCCCTCCATGTTCAATTTTAATACTCTGATTACCAGCGGGAATAAATAATGAAATATACGACTTTAGCTTTATTATGTTGCGGTGCGCTGTTGACTGCCTGTGATAGTTCCAATGATGCAACGGGTGAGGCGGAGCCGGGTTTGTTAGACAAGGCAAACTCACTCGCCACTGATACAGCCAGCATGGCGAAAGATGTCGCCGAGAAAGCAGCAGACGGTATGGACTCTGCAATGGAATCAGTAAAGCAGGCCGGTGATAATGTCATGGATAGCGCGAAAGAAAGTGCCACAGAGGCCATGGCGGCCGGAAAAGACATGACCCAGGCTGCATCCGATGGCGCGAGTGCTGCAGTGGTTGCAGTGAAAGATGCGACAAGCGTAGCAGCAGCAAAGACGGGTGAAGTAATTGCCGCTGTTACCGGTGATGCTAACAAGCAAGGTGAGGCCTTATATAAAAAGCATTGTGTCGCCTGTCATGGTGCCGGTGTTGCTGGTTCGCCGAAGCTGGATGACAAGGCCGCCTGGAGCGCACGTATTGCCCAGGGTAACGCGGTGATGACAAAACACGCGATTGAAGGCTTCAAGGGTGATACCGGTTATATGCCACCCAAAGGTGGATTTATGAGCCTGAGTGACGATGACATCGCGGCAACTGTCGAGTACATGGTTTCACAGGTAAAGTAAGCCGGGCGCCGGCAATATGGCGCTTTGAATATAATTGACCATGCTACTATATTTAATCATTTCGCAGCTGATGTGATTAGAATTAGAAAACAGGGTGAATAAAAAAGGCAGCTATCGAGCTGCCTTTTTTTGTATCCTGATTAGCCCTGGTCACTGGATTTGCACGGCCCTCTGAATTCATCAGGTATGTTGTCCGGGCACTCACCACAGGCTTCATTGCCGGGTACGGCAAAATCAATCTTGCGCGGGTAGGGCAGGTCCAGGCCGTCCATCAGTTCTACAAAATCCTTCCTTGATTTACCGCCGGACAATCGCGGGTTGCGTTTTTTTTCCTGCGCGATACTCGATACAAAACGGCCTTCATAATCATGTGCGGGGTATACCAGGGTTTCATCAGGCAAAGAGAAAAACCTGTTGTGGATACTGTTGTAGAGCTCGCCGGCATCGCCCGACTGAAAATCAGTGCGACCGCAGGCATCGATCAGCAAGGCGTCGCCTGTGAACAGGATTTTCTGTACCGGCGTGTCAACCAGGTAAGCGTGATGGTGGTCGGTATGTCCCGGGGTGAACAGGGGATGCAAGCTCAGCGTACCCACATCGAAGCTTTCACCTTCCTGCACACCGATATCAGCACAGGGCAGTGCAAGCATCCTCGGGCAGGCGATATGACATCCCGAGCGCTGTTTCAGTCGCAGCGCACCGGTGAGGTGGTCGGCGTGCACATGGGTTTCCAGCGTGGCATACAGCGCCAGGTCAAGGTCTTTGAGTAACTGCAGGTCGCGTTCGACGGTATCAATCACGGGATCAATCAAAACCGCCTTGCGGGTTTGTTCGCAGGCGACAAGATAAGTATAGGTGGAGGAGTCTGCTTCGTAGAGTTGTTTGAAAATCATATCTATTATTCGTAATTGACTGTCTGCCTGATATTAACATTTGTCAGGTCTCGTTTCTAATCGGCTACGTGCCGACATATCAACAGTGTTTATCTGCTCCAGGTTGCCTGTAATTGTGCATTTAATGTATTTAAATTATCTATATGTTTCCTGTTGGGTTATATTTGTGTTGCGCAGGAATAATTAAACGTCATTCATAGGATTCGTAGTGTACACAGTCATACTATTAGCCATTGTATACGTCGCCTGCGTCGTTTTTATTCGCAGTCGAAATAAAGTCAAGTTTAGTCTGACGCGCCAGCTGAGTGATTTTTCGACCTTTATGGTGCCGTTTAACGCGCCTGCGTACCTGCTGTCCAAAGTGCCGTTAACTCATTTTGTCGAACCGGGCTATTTCCCCGAGCTTAAAATTATTGAAGATAACTGGCAGCTAATTCGAGACGAAGCGCTGGCTTTATACGAGAAAGGCCTTATCGCCAAAAAAGACGACCTTCAGGCGAGCAGTTTTTATAAGGACAATCGCTGGACCAGCTTCTACCTGAAAGTCTATGACAACGATATTCCTTCGGCAAAACAACTGGCGCCAAAGACCATGGAATTAATTGACCAGGTGCCGTCGATGAACATCGCGCTATTTGCCTGTTTGAATCCGGGCAAAAAAATCAACAATCACCATGATCCGTTTGCATACACACTGCGTTATTCCCTGGGTTTGAGTACGCCGAATTCGACAGAGTCAGGTCTTGTTGTTAATGGTGAAGACTACACATGGGCCGATGGTAAATCGATCATCTTTGATGAAACCTATATGCACAGTGCCTATAACGACAGTGACAGGCCACGCATTATCCTGATGACCGACATTGACCGGCCGCTAAAATTTAAACTGTTGCAAAAGTTCTATTTCGGATTTGGCAGGTTCTTCAACGGGCTGTTCGCCATAGATAATATCGATGCATCTAAATCAGGTATCGGCAATAAGTTCGGTCACTATCTAAATAAATACAAGGCATTTATGAAGCGCTTCAAACACTGGAACAAGCCGCTTTATGTCACCTTTAAAGTTGTAGTGCTTGTGGTCATACTGGCGTATATTTTTATCTGAGTTGCACCAGCAAGCGGGGCTCATCACAATGTTATGGTTTGCTCGAAACCGGGTAACCCGCCCTGAGCCAGGAATCCATGCCGCCCTCCATACTAATGACGTTTTTATAACCGAGCTGATAGAGCAGTGCTAACGCCAGCGTGGAACGGTAGCCGCCAGAACAATACACGCCGATAACTGCATCCTCGGTCTTCAGGCAGCCTGGCCAGGCTTTGCTGGTTTTGGTAATTCGTTGATATTAATCAACAACGCGTCATTTATAATTCCTGCCTGCCACTCCTGCTCAGTTCGCACATCTAGCATTACCATGGGGACATCAACGTCCATGCTCGTTTTGAATGCAGTCACCCCTTGTTTGCCCCATTTGGGCGTCATGTCTCGCAGACCATCAAACGTGTTCTGCCAGCGAGCAAGCGTCGCGCTGTCAGCCTGAAACGAAGCGGTGCCTGGCTGAACACAGCCTGCGACGAGTAGCAGCAGGGCCAGCACGATGGCAGATGCTCTGTTCAAATTTATTATTAGTTTCATCAGCTTACCCTCTGTTTATTGAATAAAATAATCGATCGATCTGTGTGACCATGCATCACAGGGCCTTTCTACTATTGGTACTCGCAGCAATGAGCAGCACCACAGCATCAACACTATAATTTCATTCCTGCCACATATTCAGTGTGAAAGTAAAAGTGAGATGGTAAATCGACACAGGTCAATAAAACACGCGGCAGGGCAGGCAGGTTATTGGTCTCTGCTAACAGGAGTGGCCGTCCTCGACCTGAATGTTATCCGGCTTCTGTCATTCATCCGTACCGTTTGCTTGTTTTAAAGCAATAATAATAGCTTGCGTTCGTGGTAGTTTTTGTCGACTAGTAAATCATTTGGGGAGGATTGGGTCATGATTGTGATTCGCGGTTTTCTACTCACTGCACTACTCTTTGTTTCAACTTGCCTGTCTGCATATCAACAGGCTGGCGAGAATGTCAGTATATCTGGCGTCATTGATGACGATCTGTACCTCGCGGGTGGCCAGGTTGATTTATATGCCACGGTAGAAGGCGATGTCGTTGCAGCCGGCGGAAAGTTGAATCTTGAAGGCAGGGTGCAGGCTGATGTTATTGCGGCGGGGGGTGATGTTGAGCTACGCGGTAGCGTTGCAGATGATGCCAGGCTCGCTGGCGGTAATATACGCGTGCTTGCTGTTATCGGCGATGATCTGCTGGTCGTGGGCGGCCGAATACAACTTGGGCCCATGGCCGACGTTGGCGGTGCTGCCTGGCTGAGTGGCGGTGATATTTTAGTCGACGGCAGGATCGCGCAGGATCTGCGAGTCAATGGCGGCAGGGTAATCGTCAGCGGCACGATCGAGGGCGATGCTGAAATATGGGCTGAACATATTGAGATTAGTGATTCGGCGGTTATTATCGGCAAGTTGAATTATACAAGTCCGCAACCGGCCATGATCGCTGAGGGCGCACGCATCGAAGGTGGCGTCACCCACACGCCTGTTGATGTTCCGATGGCGCCCTTTGTTGTCGGGGTATTATTCGCAGGCCTTGCGCTTTTACTCAGTTTTGTCATTGCAGGTGTGGCGCTTTATCTCGTCTTCCCCGGTATCGCCGAGGCTTGTAGCAATACTGTTCGTAGTCGACCCTGGTCAAGCCTGGGTTTCGGGCTGGCAGTCGTTGCCGGTGGCCCGGTGGCGATCGTATTGCTGTTTTCAACAGGCGTAGGATTTTTACTGGCGCTGCTCCTGCTCGCGGCTTATCTGCTGGTGCTGCTTTCTGGTTACCTTGCGGGGGCTTACTTTGTTGCAGATGCCGGATTGCGTAAATTGAAAAAAACCGATGCAGGAAAAGCAACGCGAGCCGTTTCGCTGTCACTGGCAATAGCGGTGCTATTTATTATTAATGTTATTCCGCTGCTCGGCAGCCTTGTTAACTGGCTGGTGTTGCTTGCGGGTGTGGGTGCACTCAAGCAGCAGATCGTGTCGGCGTATATGAAGTCACCTTAAGTATTGATAAACACAGATTGTTTATCGTTGCGTTTGGTGGGCGAGAGGGAACAGACGATAACTGTGAATCAGTTCCAGGATTATTTTGGAATGGGGTATTTGTAATATCGTTCATTTAAATACTGTATAACTTCCTGCTTTTCCAGGCCGGTCCAGCCCAGCTTGAGCCAGTTTGCACGTTGATTGACCCAGTAACGCACGGCTTCATAATTTTTTGCTTTGCGTTTTGCGCGAATATAAGCCACGCTTTCATGACAACTTGTACAATGGTTCTCATGCAGCATGCGGCCGCGTGAGTCTTGCGGTAAGGTTTTTGTTTTTGAGTCAGCTATGCCTGCATCGGTTTGTATGTACGTATTGTTGTAAGGAACTGGTCCTGGATCTTCAACAAGATCATCAGAAATAGCTGCAAAAACCGGTCGATAGCCTGTTGCCAGGCAGAGTGCAATGCCGATTGCAATACTTGGTATATGTCTCATGATAATTCGGTTCGTTCCACAGGTGTTTATCGACGGACTCTATGGCTGAGCTAACGCTACGGAGATAATATCGCTACAGCAAAAAATCTGCCATAGCGTCATTTGATTAAAACAGGTTAAGGCGGCTTAAAGTTGCTGAGTGCTTTAACACCGGTAGATCCGGCAGTAAGCTGCACCCGCCCGGGTTGCCGACCAGTGTTAAATAGTTTAGCCGAGTAACTGCGGCATGAACAGGGAGGCAAGGCTCAACACCAGGAAGAAGCCCGCCATATCTGTCACCGTGGTAAGCAACGGCCCCGATGCGACTGCCGGATCAACACCGAAATGCTTGAGTATCAGTGGAACGGTACCGCCAATCGATACCGCGATCAGGGTGTTCACCGATAGCGCCAGGCCAATCACCAGGCCAAGGTAAGCATTGTCTTTCCATATCCAGGCGACGATGCCAATCAGGATGCCGAGCACAATACCGTTGATGATGCCGACACCCAGTTCCTTTTTCAAAACATGAAACAGGTCGATCGGACGGGTAAGGCCCAGTGCAAGTTCACGCATGCTGACACCCACTGCCTGGTTGCCCGAACAGCCGCTCATGTCGGACACCATGGGTAAAAATACGGCAATCGCGATCACCGCGGCCAGGGTTTCTTCATAGGCGGATATCACGCTAGCTGCAATAATGTTCAATACGATATTGGATGACAGCCATGCCAGCCGGCGACGTGAACGCAACAAGGTCGGCATCGAGCGTAATTCATCGCCGATCTTTTGCACCGACAGACTCTGTTGTTCCGCGCGTTCCAGTTCGGCTTCAGCAAGTTCCAGTCTTGATACAACGCCCAGAAGCTTGCCGCGACCATCCACAACCGGCACACCGAGAAACGGGTTTTCATCAAACAGGCTCACAAGTACATCCTGTTTCATTTCCGGCGTTACCGAGATGGGTAGTGTCATGATGTCGGCGAGCTGGACAGCGCGCCTGCTTCGTAACAGGCCACGCAGTGAGACCACGCCTACCAGTTTGCCAGACTCATCCAGGATATACGGATGTTGTCCACGGTGGCGTTCAAATTCTTCGTCACCTTCGATCAGCCGCTTCAGCACTGCACCAACTGTTTCGCTACTCACGAAAGTGAAAGCCTCAAGTTCCATCAGGCCGCCGGCGGTATCGGGTTCATACCGGGTCAGCTTGCGCACATCCTCGGCGCTTGCGGAATCCATTTCGGAAAGAATGGCTTCGGCATCGGCTTCGTGCATTTCCTGTACGATATCGGCCTGGGTATCGGACTGAAGTTCTTCCATGATCTTCGCGGCCACCGAAGAGTCGAGGTCCTTGATCATGCTCGCGGCGAGTTCTGCAGGCGCTTCTTCGATCAATTCGGCCGCGGCTTCCGGTGTCAGAATTGATATCAACTGATCACGCTCATCCGCATCCAGCAGGGAGTACTGTCTTAAAGCTTCCTGGCTTGATATGGATTCCACAATATCGGCAACCTGTTGCTCGTCGGCGGCCTGTATGCCTTCCTGCAATGAATCCTGCACAGAATCCGATACATCATGTTGTGAGGTTTCTTCCTTTTCGTTTAAGTCACTCATGACAACCGGTTCCTGTTGTGTACTATTTGTGTGATTAAGGCGAGGGGCTCTAACTGTTATCTTGTTGCAGTCTGTACGACTCTTATAGAGTGTACTTCAACTCATTTATTCTGCATGGGATGTGTCCATGCATTTTTGACTTTGTAATCGGCGATGAATTAGACGCGGCTGCCGGGCTGAAAGTCACAAACCGGATGAACTGGTTCACGTCAGGCGTCACAGATCAGCCTGTGTGTGACGCGGTCAACCAAACGGTATTCATGCGTAAGCCAGGGTTCAACCGGTCACTGCCTGTATGAATGAACTCAGCAGCTGTGCTGATATCGAAGCAATACCTACATCGTGTTTTTGCCTGCGGCTGCCGAGAAGATATGATTTTCAGCTGAAACCTACCCGTTAGCCGCTATATCGGCGACAATAGCCCGGTCACTATCAGGCAAACAATGACTTATATGATTGACAGTACATGGACGAAAAAATACCGGGCGGTCCTGGCTGGCAGCGTACTGCTGGTGATGTTTTTTGGCTGTGCAGTGGCGGCGTCAACCGACGACGAATCGCCCACGTTCAACCGTGTCAAGCAGCGCGCTGCCACGCTGGCTGCGCAAGCCTATGTGAAACAGACGCCTGAACTGCCGCCGTTTCTTGCCGCCCTTAATTATGACCAGTATCGTGATATTCGTTTCCTGCCTGCGCAAAGTCTCTGGCTCAGGGAGAACCTGCCGTTCCAGGTGCAGTTTTTTTCGCGCGCTTCCCTGTTCCGTGAGCAGGTTAAGGTGAATGTTTTCGAGGAGCGCGCGTCTGCGCCTGTCGATTTTGAGGCGAACATGTTCGACTTCGGGCGCCTGCCGGTGCCCGAAGAGGTCCCGAAAGACCTGGGGTTCGCCGGTTTCCGCTTGCATTATCCGATCAACAAAGCGAATTACTTCGACGAAGTCATTACCTTTCTCGGCGCGAGTTATTTTCGGGCAGTCGGACGCGGGCAGGTGTACGGGCTGTCAGCGCGCGGCCTGGCACTGAACACCGCGCGCGACAAGGGTGAAGAATTTCCGGTGTTCCGCGAATTCTGGCTGGAAAAACCTGCGCATACAGTCAGGCAGATCACGGTGTATGCATTGCTGGATTCGCCGAGTGTCAGCGGTGCCTACCGCTTCGTGATCAGCCCCGGGGCGGGCACCGAAATTGATGTCAAGGCGCATCTTTATTTTCGCGATGATGTCGAAGCACTCGGTGTCGCGCCATTGACCAGCATGTTCTACCACGGCAAGACCACGCAACATTTTATCGATGATTTCCGCCCGGAAGTGCACGACTCTGACGGCTTATGGGTGGTGGCCGGCAACGGCGAACATCTGTGGCGCCCGCTGAACAATCCGCAGCGCCTGGCAGGCAGCTATTACCGCATTGAAAACCCGCGCGCCTTTGGCCTGTTGCAACGCGAGCGTGATTTTGATGCCTACCAGGACCTGGAGGCCAGCTACCAGGGCCGTCCCGGTGCCTGGGTCGAGCCGGTCGGCGACTGGGGCGCCGGCACAGTGGAGCTGGTTGAAATCCCCACGGATGATGAGTACCACGACAATATCGTCGTCTTCTGGGTGCCGGCCAAACCTGCCACAGCTGGATCACACCGCAGCTTCGAATACAAGCTGACGTTTGGTGATGAACCACGGCTGAGCCAGCAAAAAGCCCGCAGCATTGCAGTACGTATCGGTGCGGGTGCTGATGCAAAATCCGCGCATCGCAAATTTGTTATCGATTTTGTCGGCGCGCAACTTGGCGCGCTGGCGGAAACTGCGGAGATTGTCGCTGATATTTCTTCATCGACCGGCGTCGTGGGTAAACCCGTGGTACAACGCAATCCATTCAGCGGCGGTGTCCGGGTGTATTTTGATTTCACCCCGGGTGATGAAGCGCTGTCTGAACTGCGCTGTCAGCTGCGTTCAGGCGCGGACATGCTGACAGAAACATGGAGTTACCAGTGGAGAAAAGAAAAACATTGAATTCAGTCGATACTGTCACCGGTTCTGCCACCGACTCTGTCAACACTACCCCGGTTGAATGGCGCGAGCGGGTAACTACCCTGCTCGACAGTTATTTGTCCGCATCAGGTATCAGCGCTGCAGCCACTCGCAGCCGCTGGATCAGGCGGGTGGTCGACGACCTGATGATGCGCGCCGAGCAGCTCGCCAGCGAAGATATGCTGGAAGAAGCTGTTGAACATATGCGCGACCTGATCGAAGCCAGGGTCGCGATGGTCTGCAATTACGATCCGGCGCGTCAGCAGAGGGAGATTGCGCACGTGCTGGTGGTGCTGCTCAATGAAAAATATGCCGATTGCCTGAACCTGTTGTTCGAGTGCAGCGAAGCTGATGTGACTGCAATGGACACAGCCATGATTGAGAAGTTGCGCAGTGCAATTGCCACTTCATTGCCTGTCCCGGTCCCGCCACTGGCGCCCATGGCGATGCCGCTTCAGGCCATCGAACTGCGTAGCATTATTCCGCTGCGGCGCCTGTTCCGACGCCCAG
>CAWKAL010000113.1:0-23206 GCA_963847575.1 uncultured Gammaproteobacteria bacterium | reverse complement strand
TGTTCTGTTGCTGGATGCCAGTTACGTATTGCTTATGCCGCGCTGGTGCCGACCACGTCCGAGGCGCCACGTGATTCTTTACCGCTGCTGCGCTCCCGAACCGACGCCGGGAAAATGCCGCGTGGTCTGTTTTCACCCGCGCCACGATGTGACGCTGCCAATGATGACCCTGCCCGAAATCGAGACGGTGATTCAGACGTGGCGGACTGAGACGAACGCCCTGGGCGCGCTGGACTATATCAATTACGTCGAGGTATTTGAAAACAAGGGCGCGGCGATGGGTGCGTCAAATCCGCATCCCCATTCACAAATCTGGGCATCGCATCACATTCCAAACGACCCCGCAAAGGAATTTTTTGCGCAAGAAAAGTATTTTTTGGAAACGGATGATTGCTTGTTGTGCGCCTATTTACGGGTGGAACAGGAACACGGCGAACGGATCGTGCTCGCCAACGACCATTTCACCGTGGTCGTCCCCTACTGGGCGGTCTGGCCCTTTGAAGTGCTGCTGCTTTCCAACCGACATCTCGGCACGCTGGCTAACATCAACAATCCGGAGGTCAAGGCGCTGGCGGATATTATAAAAAGACTGACCTCACGCGCTATGACAATCTGTTTGAGGTCTCGTTTCCGTATTCGATGGGGTTTCATCAAACGCCAACGAACGGCAACCTGTTACCCCTCGCATCATTTCCACGCGCATTATTACCCGCCCCTCCTCCGTTCCGCCACGGTACGCAAATTCATGGTCGGCTATCGACTGCTTGCCATGCCCCAACGAGATTTGACACCCGAAAGCGCGGCGGCAAGTTTGAGAGAGCAGAGTGAGGTGCATTATGCAAGCACAACGAGCTGAACGCGTCGAGCAGGCGCTGGGGATTGATCCGTTCATCAAGGAAATTGCCTTTGAGTATTGGGGATGGCTGCGTCCGGGCAATGTGTGGTGTTTTCGCCACGCACTGGAGCGTTTGCCAAACGGGGCACCGTTGTTGGAAATCGGTTCGTTCTGCCGGGCTGTCCACGATCACACTCTTGTACCTGAAAAAGCGATTGGGCATCCAGAACCCGATATTGCCTGCGACCCGTGGAGCGAACCGCCGGGTCCGGCGGATGCGCCGATAACAAACTCGACCCCGATCACCTACGGCCAGCCCGCGAGTATGTGCACGACAGTTTTGTCCGAAATGTTTCGTATTTCAGCCGGGATGGGGACACTTGCCGCCTCGTTTCAATTGACTTCGGACGAGTTTTTTGAGGCGTGGACCGGTGGTGCTGACCACACAGACCTCTTTCGGCAAACACGAAAGCTGGGTGGCACGTTTGCGTTTGTCTATGTGGACGGGAATCATTCACATTCGGTCGTCAGACGCGATTTTGAAAATATTGATCCGCTGCTCGAACCCGGCGGATTTGTTACTTTGATGATTCCGAAGCCAATGGCACGGGCGGTCCGTCGCTCGTCGCCACCCAAGTTTCCAACCTGGCAGGGTATTGAGCTGATTCAGCAAGCGCCAAATGCCTTGTTTCGTAAACGAGACCGGTGACCGGGAAGCGGCGGTTTTTGACGCCCCGCACCGCTATGCTATACTCGCGTGCAATTTTCTTACGCGGTGTCGTTTTTTGACGCCGGACGCCCCCCATACTGCTGCATCCACGCACGCCCACTCGTGTGGTAGAGATGTAGATAACGTGTCATGAATCAAGCTCCGGGAACTCACCGAGTCGAATGTCGTTTAGAAACAAGCGTTCGGTGTTGTAACCCCGTTGGTTAATGATGCATTTGGAACGGGTCGCCTTCCCACGGCGTCTCGCGTTGGGTGTTTTGCAGAGATTACGATTATTCCCTGTCCCTGGTTCACACCTCTAATATGACCGGTTGGCGTCTTGGTATTCTTTTGGGCTTGCGCTCGCAATTGGCGCGGTCGGGTTGTTTCTGATTTTTGAACCTGCCCCTCCTGAACCCCTTGACGAATTCACGTTCGTACCAATGCTGTCATGGCGTCCTCCGCCTCGGCAGGCATGGGCATTCTCATTCCCAAATTGGCGCTGGCGGCAAACGTGGTCGAACCGCGCACGGGCGGAACCCCATCACGGTCGCGCTGGCGCGCCAGACCAAAACTCCGACTCCCGAACCAACAGTTCAATCCACCGAGCAACCAACACTCGAACCCACCCTCCCGCCCACCGCTGCACCGACCAATGAACCAACGGTTCTACCCACCGATGGTCCGATTGTCGAACCCACAATTGGCCCAACGGATCGTGTGCCGCCGACCGCCGTACCGGTTACCTTTACACCTGCCCCGACCCAACCGCCGCGTCCCGCCGAACCCACGCTAACGCCCGTTCCGGTGGAGCAATCTCCTACGCCCCCACCCCAGCCGCAAGCAGAACCCACCCAACCGCCGCCCGAACCGACCGCGCCGCCCCCACCCTCGAATGCGGGCCTGTCGCTCGCCATTCACGGCTGCGGTGCGATTACCAAAGCGGGGGGTTATTATTTGACGGGCAATATCGGGAGCAACGGAGACTGTCTCAACATTTGCGCCAGCAACGTGGTGCTGGACTGCAAAGGCAACAGTGTACAGGGCGTTGATTTTAACGGCGTAGGGATTGTCATGCGCAGACTCGGCATCATTGGAAACGAACGGCCAAGGAATATAGAAATTCGGAACTGTAGGGTCAGCGGTTATCGCTATGGAATTTATGTCGAAGGCTCCTCGGGTGTGCACATTCATCACAATGTGCTAGACAAAGAATTTTGATGATGTGGACGGACGCCGTTTCGGGATTTTTCTCGGAATGGTCGAAGGCGGCGGCATTCGCCTCAACGAGTCCGAAGATGGTATTGTGGAAAACAACAATGCCAACTCGCAAGCCATCGGCATTGACATTCGTTCGAGCAACAGCATTCATGTCCGCAACAATGATTCGTCCAATAATTCGGCGTGGGGCGTCAACCTCATGCAAACCAACAACAGCAATTGTTAGGGCAACACCACCAACGACAATGTGCGCTTTTGCACTTGGGGCGCGGGCGTGGTGGGTCCGGGTTGTGATGCGGGGGGCATTACCTTGCAGGACGGCTCGAACGGCAATCGCATTCTAAATAACGAAGTGGGCAGCGGCAATGGCAACGGTATTTTTATCAAAGCGCACGGCTTGCCCTGCGGCAATAACGATGTGATCGCGGGCAATCATATCCACGACATTATGTAAGATGCCGTCGAGCTGGGCTTTTGCACCGGCAATCAGGTCATTGGCAACAACATGCACAATTGTATAGACGGCATCTGGATGGGTTTTGCCAAAGGCAATGTCATCAAGGACAATACAATTGCCAACATGAACAATCACGGCATTATTGTGCTCAACAGTTTGGAAAACGAAATCAGCGGTAACCAGATCATTAATACCGCGAGGGAATCAAGCTCTTTTATGAACAAAAGAGTCCCGGCGAATTTTGGTGGCTCAACGTCAACGATTTCCCTCGCGCAGCAACCGCATTTTCAACAACACTCTGCGTGACAATACTTCCTCGGGCATTTACCTTTTGGATTCCCAGCAAAATCAGGTCCACGACAATGTCTTTGCCAACAATGCCAAAAACATAAGACTGGAAGGCAACACCAACGGCAACGACATCCACGACAATCAGGAAGGCAGATTGGACGAACGGTACTTGGACGGCTTATGGCGCGAATACGCCCTCTATTTTTACAGACCTCTTATCGCGATGCGTTATGGCACAACCCCGATTGACACCGTGGCAGGCGACACTGCCGCCAACTGAATCCAATATTCGAGAAAAAATCCGTGTAGAGCGGACTACCGCAGGGTATCACATGGTCCAACGGTCCGTTTGACGAATACAGCCCACACGTTCACGCCCACGACAAGGTGTTGTATGTTTTGCAGGGGAGCATTACCTGGCTACTGCCCGAGACGAAGGAGGAAATTGTAGCACACACGGGCGACCGCCTTAACCTCCGCGGCATCGTCCACAGCACGCGTCGGGCAAGCCGGTGTCACGTGCTTTGAGGCAAAATTTGAACCAATTTCGCCATGCGGTATGGAAACTCGCACATGACGGATTCCCAACTCGCCGAATTTCTGGTCCACGCAAAACACGCGGCAAACGCCGCACAGGGCGATGACGCGTCCGTAGCACCCTCTCTCCCCGGCCCGCGCCAATTGGAGTATCAGCTGGGCGACGTGTTGTATCGCGATGTTTACTTTGGCGTAGCGTATTTGTGGGGCAAGAGACGGTTTATGAAAACGATCAGCCGATTTGGGCAATGGCAGCTACGCGGGAGGCATAACCAACGCGGGAGCGGATACGGGCGAGACGTACCAATTCCTGCGATTTGCTCTGCGGCAGGTCGAGGCGGCGAGTCCGTTTCGAGGACCGGGCTTGATTCGCGGGGAGGGGTTTCAATACACGAGCCAGACGACCGGTTCGCTGGAAAATTTTTGGGGGATTGAGCGGATCGGCCGCAGTTCTCGATTTTTTCGATAATGCGACTGATCTGCGCGTGTTTCATTTTCATCGCCGCCTTGTTCACCACCAGCCGCGAACTGATATCGGCGATGTGATCGATCGGTTTTAAACCATTGGCCTTGAGCGTATTGCCGGTATCGACCACATCGACAATCAGATCAGCCAGACCCACGATCGGGCCCAGCTCCATCGAACCGTACAGCTTGATGACTTCAACCTGCTCACCGCGCGATTCAAAATAACGTTTCGCAACATTGACGAACTTGGTCGCCACGCGCAAACGACCATTCACCGGTTTTGCATTCACCAGGCCCGCGGTCATTAATCTGCATTTGGCAATTTTCAGATCGACCGGTTCGTACAGGCCTTCACCACCGTGCTCCATCAACACGTCTTTACCCGCAACACCGATATCCGCAGCACCGAACTGCACATAGGTCGGCACATCGGTGGCACGAATGATCAACAGTTTGATGTCGTCGTGATTGGTATCAAGAATTAGCTTGCGGCTGGTTTCAGGATCGTCGGCGGGCACGATGTCTGCCGCCTTCAGTAATGGAAGCGTTTCCTTGAAGATTCTGCCTTTTGAAAGTGCGATGGTAATCATAAAGGCAATGAATAATGAATAATGAATAATGAATAATTGTTCATAGATTTACTTTGTTCGCTTTGTTTTGTCGTATTAATACTGGATGTCAAAATTTTAATAAGCTCAATTACATCTGGCTCTATACTCACGTACATTTCCTCGGAAATATAATTTGAGTCTTTTAATAATTTCAACCAGTAGTCAGTCTCGTTAGCTTCTTTTAGTGCAGATACTGAGTTTATTGATGAAATCTTTTCTTGATTGCGCATATTGCGCTTCTTTTATCAAAGCCCCTATCGATGTTCCTGATCGTCAATACCTGCTTACTCAACACATATTCTTTGTGCTCGTCTTGCAAATACTTATACAATTTAACAACTCTCAAAGCTAATGAGTAACTCTTAACCCTCAAAACATCATCCATAATGCTTTGCTCCTGTTTAATTATTCATTATTCATTGTTAATTATTCATTGCTTCTAAGCCGGTATTCGCCTGATGTTCGCCCCCAGCAAGCGCGAGCTTTTCCTCGATAATCTCGTAACCGCGGTCAATATGATAAATGCGCTGCACCTCGGTTTCACCTTCGGCGACCAGGCCGGCCAGAATCAGGCTGGCGGACGCGCGCAGGTCGGTTGCCATCACCGGTGCGCCGGTGAGTTTATCGATACCGCGGATAATAGCGGTGTTGCCTTCGACTTCGATGTCTGCGCCCATGCGCTGTAATTCCTGCACGTGCATAAAGCGGTTTTCGAACACGGTCTCGACGATGGTGGCTGTGCCGTCTGCGATGGTATTGAGCGCCGCAAACTGCGCCTGCATGTCGGTCGGAAACGCCGGGTATGGCGCAGTGCGTATATTGACCGATTTAGGCCGTCTGCCTTTCATATCGAGTTCGATCCAGTCGTCGCCTATTTTCAGTTCGGCACCGGCATCGCGTAATTTATCGAGCACGGCATCGAGCAGGTTGGGCTGAGTATCCTTGAGCTTGACTCGGCCACCGGTGATTGCCGCGGCCAGCAAATAGGTGCCGGTTTCAATCCTGTCCGGCAATACCCGGTAACGGGTACCGTGTAATTTTTCCACGCCTTCGATGGTAATGGTGTCGGTGCCGGCACCAGTGATTTTTGCGCCCATGGCGATAAGAAAATTGGCCAGGTCGATGACTTCGGGCTCGCGTGCGGCATTTTCGATCACGGTGATACCGTCGGCCAGGGTCGCGGCCATCATCAGGTTTTCAGTACCGGTCACGGTCACCATGTCCATCACCAGGCGCGCGCCCTTGAGACGTTTGCAGCGTGCATGGATATAACCGTTCTTGACTTCAATATCAGCACCCATGTCCTGCAGTCCCTTGATATGCAGATTGACCGGGCGCGAACCAATGGCACAACCGCCGGGCAATGAAACTTCGGCCTCGCCGTAACGCGCCAGCAACGGGCCCAGCACCAGGATCGATGAGCGCATGGTTTTCACCAGGTGATACGGCGCGATGTAATTTTCGATGGTCGAGCAATCGACTTCGATGCTCAGCTTTTCATCGATAACCACCTGCACACCCATGCAACCCAGCAGTTCAACCGTGGTGGTGACATCGTGCAAATGCGGTACGTTTTCGACCACTGCGGGGCCGTCGGCGAGCAAGGTGGCGGCAAGAATCGGCAACACTGCATTTTTAGCGCCAGAAATGCGTATCTCGCCATCGAGGCGGGTACCGCCCTGGATCAAAAGTTTATTCATACTTTATCTATGCTGATTAATGCCTGCGTGGAAAATTCTGCTGAATCAAGCGCAGTCTCAATTCCGTATGCACGCGCCACAATCGCGATTTGCTCAGGTATATTACTGAAGCGAATCGACGCTTTTCGTTGCCGCATGAAGCGCAACATTTCGATCAACAATGCCAGCCCTGCACTGTTGGCGTTATCGACTGCGGCGAAATCCACGCTGGCATTTTTGCAGTTTGCCAGCATGCCTTCCGCCTGTTTCATTAGCGCGGGCACGGTATCAAAATTCAGCGTACCGCTGAGTTTGAAACTGTTTGCGTCGAGCGCGTTAATGCTGGCAGACGCGGAATTTTTAAGCGCAGTTTTCAAGACTCCACCGGCGTGCCCGCTTTATCGGTAGGGATCACAGCGTTCCTGTCGCGCAACAATTCGAGCAGGCCATCCATTCCGCTTTTGCGAATTTCCTGGGTAAAAGTACCGCGATAGCTGGTCACCAGGCTGACACCATCGATACTGATGTCATACACCTTCCACGCGTTGTCTTTGATACGCACGCGATAGGCCACCGGGATTGTCGGCCCGCCGTTTTGCAGCACTTCGGATTTCACCACGGCCTTGTCACTGTCGACATTGGCCGGGAAAAAATTGATGGTCTGGTCGCTGAATTCCTGCAATGACTTGCTGTAAGTTCTCACCAGCAAGGAACGAAACTCATCGACAAACGCGATCTTCTGGTCATTGCTGGCAGTGCGCCAGTTTTTACCCAGCGCAAGCTTGGCCATGGAGACATCATCGAGATGCGGCAGGATGTACTGGTCAACAATCTGGTAAACCAGGTCGGGTTCCTTTTCGAGCATGACGCGCTTTTCTTTCAGCACTTTAATCACGTCGTCAGAGGTACGCTTCAGCATATCACTGGGCGACTCGATGCTTTCCGCGCGAACCGGCGCCATCAGTATCATCGATGCCAGCAACAGCATGGATAACATAGAGTTAATATTTTTAAGTACCTGGGATCTTGTTCGGGACATAATTAACGCCTCACTCTTTTTTCTCGTCTGCCTTGCTGTAGAGGAACTGGCCGACAATCTGTTCCAGCACCAGTGCCGACTGGGTAATTTCTATGACACCACCGTTTTTCAGATAGTCTTCCTCGGCACCGGTTTCAAGACCGACATATTGTTCGCCCAGCAGGCCGGAAGTCAGCACCGCGGCGCTGCTGTCGATTGAAAATTTATTATACTTCGGCTCGATACTCATCGTAACCAGCGCTTCGTAGCGCTCCTGGTCATATTCAATCGCGGTTACCCGACCGATGCGTACACCGCTGGCCGCCACCGGCGAGCGCACCTTGAGACCACCGATATTATCGAATCGCGCCATTATGTTGTAGCCATCCCCAGTGCCATAACTGGTGAGGTTGCTCACTGTCATTGCCATCATGAACAATGCGGCAAAACCGGCGGCAACAAACAGGCCGACGACCAGTTCAAGTGTGCGCGAATTCATGAATATATCCTCATAGCCAAACCCTCTTACAATTATGCGCGTGAGCTTTTATATCAAAACTCACTGCGTTTGTTATTTTCCAAACATCAAGGCGGTCAATATAAAGTCCAGCCCGAGAATCGCGAGCGAACTGTACACCACTGTGCGCGTGGTTGCCTGCCCCAGTCCTTCTGAGGTCGGGATACAGTCATAACCTTCGAACACCGCGATCCAGGCCACGACAAAACCGAATACCAGCGACTTGATCATACCGTTACCCAGGTCATCGTATAAATCCACCTTGGCCTGTGCCTGCGACCAGAAAGCGCCCGAATCCAGCCCAAGCAATTCTACCGCGACCAGGTAGGCACCGATCACACCGACCGCACTGAATATCGCCGCCAGCAGGGGCATGGAAATAAAACCGGCGAGAAAACGTGGCGCGACCACACGCTCGACCGGGTTGACTGCCATCATCTCCATTCCCGACAGCTGCTCGGTGGCTTTCATCAATCCGATTTCGGCGGTGAGTGCTGATCCCGCGCGCCCCGCGAACAACAGGGCGGTGACCACCGGGCCCAGCTCACGCAACAGCGACAGCACCACCATCACGCTGACCGAATCCTCGGCGCCAAAATCCACCAGCGCATAATACGACTGCAGGCCCATCACCATGCCGACGAACAATCCTGCGACAATTATAATAATGAGAGTCTGAACGCCAACTGAATACAGCTGTTTTATCAGCAGCGACGGCCGCCGCAGCATGCCGGTCAGACCCGCCAGTACCTGCAACAGGAAAATATTGGCGCGCCCGAGGCGCTGCACAGAGCTCAGCGTGACGCGGCCGAGCTTTTCAATCGAGCCCAGTAACATCAGTTTTTCCCCGCGTTCAACAGGTCATCGAGCAACGGCGGCGCCTGGTAATGGAACGGTACCGGCCCGTCCGCCAGGCCATCGACAAACTGCCGGGTCCATTCAAGCTCACTGTTCATCATCGCTTCCGTGGTGCCGCGTTCGACCACCTTGCCAGCGGAAATGATGTAGACATAATCTGCAATCGACATGGTTTCACGCACATCATGTGACACCACGATGCTGCATAGTTTGAGCGCATTGTTCAGGTTCCTGATGAGTTCTACCAGCACACCCATCGAAATCGGGTCCTGCCCGGTAAATGGCTCATCGTACATAATCATCATCGGGTCGAGCGCAATCGCGCGCGCCAGTGCTACCCGTCGCGACATTCCGCCCGACAGTTCCGAAGGCATCAGCGCGGCTGCACCGCGCAATCCCACCGCGTTTAATTTAAGCAATACCAGCTGGCGCAGCATGGCTTCGCTAAGCCGGGTGTGTTCACGCAATGGATAAGCGACATTTTCAAATACATTCAGGTCAGTCAGCAGGGCGCCGCTCTGGAACAGCATGCCCATGCGCTTGCGTAATTCGAATAACTCGCGCGTGTTCAGGGTGTGCACATCATGGCCATCGACTTCGATAAAGCCCGCGGACGGACGCAACTGGCCGCCGATCAGTTTCAGCAAGGTCGTTTTGCCACTGCCACTCGGCCCCATGATGGCAGTCACGCCCTTACGCGGAATATCCATGTCGATACCGTCGAAAATCAGGCGGCTGCCACGACTGAAACTCAGATCCCTTATTTTGATGAGGGTGTCGCTCAAATCATTGTCCTGTATTTTTTGTGGCCGGATTCGGCGGTGGTCTGCCGCCAAATGAGCGCTATTCTATGCGTATCTCACTAACAGTGCACGTAAAAGCGACAACAAGTCGACCTACAGACCCATGATTTGTTTCAGGGTTCGCTCAAACATGTGTGGATTTTTTTCGGCCAAAACAAAAGCCTGTCATGTACAATTCATCGCGATGTTACACCCGCGTGCGCAACCATGAGACGATTCACTTAAACGAATGAAACATGCTTTATAACCTGCTCGCCATATTGACCGGCTTTGGGCTTTTGATCTGGAGTGCCGATCGTTTCATCATCGGTGCCGCCGCAACTGCCAGGAACCTGAAGATTTCACCGCTGGTGATAGGCATCACCGTGGTCGGATTTGGCACCTCTGCGCCGGAAATGCTGGTCTCCGTCATCGCCTCGCTCGATGGCAGTCCCGGCCTCGCCGTGGGCAACGCGCTGGGCTCCAATATCACCAATATTGCGCTGGTGCTCGGTATCGCCGCGCTGGTCAAACCACTGGACGTGCATTCGCGTATCCTGAAAAAAGAGCTGCCGATGCTGCTCGTCAGCATGCTGCTGGCACTGTTGCTGGTGCAGGACAATCACCTCGGCCTCGGTGACGGCCTGATCCTGCTGAGCACCCTGTTCCTGATAATGTGGTGGATTACCCGTGAAGCACTGAGCAACCGCGGTTTTGACCCGATGCAGGCGGAGTACGAGGAAGAACTGCCGCCCGAGATGTCGGTACCACGCGCCCTGTTCTGGCTGATCCTGGGCCTGGCAATATTGCTGCTGAGTTCAAAATTACTGGTCTGGGGCGCGGTCAATATTGCCACCAGTTTTGGTGTCAGCGAGCTGATTATTGGCCTCACCATAGTCGCCCTCGGTACCAGCCTGCCGGAACTCGCAGCCACCGTGGCCAGTGCGCTCAAAGATGAACACGACATCGCCATCGGTAACATTGTCGGCTCCAACCTGTTTAATATGCTCGCGGTATTCGGCATTCCCGGCCTGCTGGCGCCATCTATGCTGGACAGCGGTGTGCTGGAACGTGATTTCCCGATCGTATTTGTCCTCACCATCGCGCTGGTAGTGATGGCGTACGGCTTTAATAAACCCGGCCGCATCAACCGCATCGAGGGTGGTATTCTGGTATTGTCGTTTTTCGCCTACCAGGCCTTGTTGTATTACACCGTGAGCAGATCCCTTTTATGACCCAGCGCAGCGTACAGCAGAATTATGCAGCACTTGGACTAGCCGTGATCGAGACCGAGCTGGCAGCGGTTGAAGCCCTGAAAGCACGGCTCGACCATAGCTTCGAGCATGCCTGCGAGTTACTGCTCGGCTGTGAAGGCCGGATCGTGGTCACCGGTATGGGCAAATCCGGCCACATTGCCGGCAAAATCGCCGCCACCCTGGCCAGCACCGGCAGCCCGGCGTTTTTTGTCCACCCCGGTGAAGCCAGCCACGGCGACCTCGGCATGATTACGCCCAAAGACGTGGTACTCGCACTGTCGAATTCCGGCAACACCGGTGAAATCCTCACTATCGTGCCTATTATCAAGCGCCTGGGCGTGCCCTTGATCAGCATGACCGGTAACCCCAGCTCGACCCTGGCGATTGAAGCCGAAGTGAACCTGGATGTCAGTGTCGCCAGCGAAGCCTGCCCGCTTGGCCTGGCGCCGACTGCCAGCACCACGGCCGCGCTGGTGATGGGCGACGCACTCGCCATCGCCCTGCTACAGGCACGCGGTTTTTCTGCCGAGGATTTTGCACTGTCGCACCCCGGCGGCAGCCTGGGCCGCCGCCTGCTACTGCATGTCGAAGACATCATGCATACCGGCGATGAAATACCCCAGGTGAGCGCTGACGCAACCGTGACACAGGCATTGCTCGAAATGACCCGAAAAGGCCTCGGCATGACCGCGATTGTCGATGCGCAAAACAGGCTGCTGGGGGTATACACCGACGGTGACCTGCGCCGCACCCTGGACCGTAATATAGATATACATAAAACCATGATTTCAGAAGTGATGACTGCCGGCGGCAAACGCGTACACACACACGACCTCGCCGCCGAGGCACTGAAACTGATGGATGACAGCAAGATCAATGCCGTGCTGGTGGTGAATGAAGACAATACCGTAATCGGCGCACTCAACATGCACGACCTGCTGCGCGCAGGCGTCGTTTAAAAGCAATGAATAATTAATAGTGAGTAATGAATAATTTAACCCCTAGTCAGCAACACAATCTAGTCAAGATATATTCATTACTCATTTTCATTATTCATTATTCATTATTCATTATTAATTGAGCTTGAAAATGCAGGACATACTGGAAAAAGCAAAAAACATAGAGCTGGTCATTTTTGATATCGACGGCGTGATGACCGACGGCAGCCTGTTTCTCGGCGATGCCGGCGAAGAATACAAGGCATTCAACTCGCAGGATGGCCACGGTATGCGCATGCTGCAGGACGGTGGCGTGCGCGCAGCGATCATCACTGGCCGCAGCTCGCAGGTGGTCAAGCACCGCATGAAAGACCTCGGTGTCAGCCTGATCTACCAGGGCTATCGTGACAAGCGCCCCGCGTTTGAAGCGCTGATACAAAAAGTTGAACTCAGGCTGGACCAGGTCGCCTACGTCGGTGACGATGTGGTCGATCTGCCCATCATGACCCAGGTGGGCCTCGCCATCGCGGTTCAGGATGCGCATCCTTTCGTGAAACAGCATGCGCACTGGATCACAACACGCAGCGGCGGTCGTGGCGCGGTGCGCGATGTTTGCGAGATGCTGCTCGAAGCACGCGGCAGCCTCGCCGAAATACTGGCGAGCTATCTCCACACACCCGGTTAGACTGGAACATGCGCCTTAAATCACTGGTAACGCTACTCATCCTGGTACTGGTTGCACTACTTATCTGGTGGTTTCAACTCGATGCTGATCGAACTGCCAAACTGTTCGCCACTGATGATGAAAAATTTGTCGATGCCTACATGCGTGATTTCAAACTGACCGCAATGAATGCCGCTGGTAAAACCGATTACACGCTGAGTGCACGCGAATTCAACCACTATAACAACAGCGATATCGCCACTCTCGAACAACCCGTGCTGCACTTTATCCAGGACGATTATCACTGGCGACTAAGCGCCGAGCGTGGCGAAATCAATGACAGCCATAACCAGATCATGTTGCAGGACAATGTCGTGATGCAGCAGATTCCGCTGCATGAAGGCGCAACTGAAGGCCTGCGCCTGCTCACAGAACGGCTTGATATCGATACCGGAGCGCAACTTGCCACCACTGAGTTACAGGTGCAGATTGAGTACCGTCAGCTAAAAATGAAATCACTGGGCATGCGACTCGATAATAGAAACGGGCAACTTGAACTCCTCTCAAATGTCGCAGGTGTGTATGTCAAACCATAATCAGCTTATCGCGTTGATTTGTGCGTTGTGTTGCCTGGGTGAATACGCCATCGCCGCCCAGGATGAACCTATACAGATTCACTCTGATTACATGCAATTCGACATTAATACCGGCAACAGTATTTACCTGGGCAATGTCCGCTTTGTGCAGGGCAAGATCGATCTCAGCGGAGACCGTGTCAATGTCAGCAGCAAAGATGGCAAGGTCATCAAGGTACACGTTGAAGGCACGCCCGCGCGCTACCAGGACACCAATGAGTCCGGGCGCGTACTCGCCGAAAGCGAGCAGATGGATTATGCGGTGACAGAAAACAGGCTCACGCTGCAAGGCACAGCCCGACTTGAACAGGATGAGCGCCTCGTGCAAAGCCAGCAAATCATTTATGACACCGCGAAAAAACTCATCCTCGCCGGGAAATCATTCGGCGCAGATGACGGCAAGGTTGACCGCGTGAACATCACGCTAACGCCGAAAAAAGACCGGGCGCCCTGACTATGAGCGTGCTGCATGCTGAACAGCTGGTCAAAAAATACAAAACCCGCACCGTGGTCAACGGTGTTTCATTGCAGGTCAATAGCGGTGAAGCTGTCGGCCTGCTGGGCCCGAATGGCGCCGGCAAAACCACCTGTTTTTACATGATGGTGGGCCTGATAGAAGCCGATGGCGGCAAAATCATGCTGGATGACCGCGACATTACCCGGCTGCCGGTGCATGCCCGCGCCCAGCTGGGGGTTGGCTACCTGCCGCAGGAAGCATCGGTGTTCCGCAAGCTGAGTGTGGCTGACAATATTCTGGCCGTGCTCGAGATACAAAAATCATTCAGCGCCAGCGAACGCCTTGAGCAACTCGATCAGTTACTCGCAGAATTGCAGATCGAACATATACGCGACAGCCTGGGCGTCAGCCTCTCGGGCGGTGAACGCCGCCGGGTCGAAATCGCACGCGCGCTGGCCTCACAGCCGGCGTTCATCCTGCTGGATGAGCCTTTTGCCGGTGTCGACCCGCTTTCGATCATTGAAATCCAGAAAATCATCGCACATTTGACAGAACGCAACATCGGCGTACTGATTACTGATCATAATGTACGTGAGACGTTGGGTATCTGCCATCGCGCGTATATATTGAGTGGCGGCAAGATAATCGCGCAAGGTGAGCCGGCGGCTATTCTTTCAGACGAACAGGTGCGGGAAGTCTATCTCGGTCGCGATTTTCGGCTATAAATAAGGTACAGGTTATTAATTCTCAGGAGCATAGAGCGGCACCGATTTTTGGCAGTTTTTATCAATTGAGTGTCGGGCAAGCTGTATCGCCCGTGTGCTGCCGCATTTCGCCAGTCTTGTCACTATGAAGCCATCACTTCAGCTAAAACTTGGCCAGCATCTTACGATGACGCCCCAGTTGCAGCAGGCCATTCGTCTGCTGCAATTGTCGACGCTCGAACTCCAGACCGAGATCCAGCAGGCGCTCGAAGAAAACCCGCTGCTGGAACTTGAAGATGATAGCTATAGCCACGAATCCCCCAGCCAGAGCAGCTCCGAACGCAGCAGCAAGGAAGACCAGGCATCGGCAAATGACGCTACGCCTGATGAACAGCACATTGACCTGGACAGTAAACAGGACATTCCGGATGAACTGCCGGTCGACAGTAACTGGGATGATATTTACGAATCCTCTACCACCGGCATCGGCAGCAATACCCATAGTGATGCCGGTATCGATAACTTCCTGGAAAACCAGAGCAGCGGCGAAGAATCCCTGTCCGAGCATTTGCTCTGGCAGCTGCGCAATACGCCCATCAGCGATAATGACTTCCTGATCGCTGTCAGCATAATCGACGCCATCAATGAAGATGGCTATCTCACCGAGAGCGTGGAAGACATCCAGCAGAGCCTGATTACCGATATTGATATCGATGTCGCAGAAGTCGAGGCCGTGCTGCGCCGGGTACAGCATTTTGACCCGATCGGCGTGGGCGCGCGTGACCTGAGCGAATGCCTGCTGCTGCAGATGGAGCAGTTTGACGCCGATACCCCGGGGCTGGAAGACGCCAGGATGCTGGTCAGCCAGCATCTTGACCTGCTGGGTGCGCACGACTACGCCAGGCTTCAGCGCAAGACCCGCCTGAGCGAAGAACAGCTCAATAACATACTGATCTTTATACAAACACTAAACCCCAAGCCGGGCTCGTCTATTTCCAACAGCCGCCCCGAATACATCGTGCCCGATATTTACGTTTCCAAGCATAAAGGCCGCTGGACAGTGGAGCTGAACCCGGAAGCCGCACCCAAAATACGCATCAACCAGTTTTATGCCGGCCATGTCAAAAGCAGCGGTCGCAGCAAGGAAGCCACCTACCTCAAAAACAGCCTGCAGGAAGCCCGCTGGTTCCTGAAAAGCCTGCACAGTCGCAGTGAAACCCTGATGCGCGTGGGCCGGGCCATTGTCAATCGCCAGCGCCTGTTCCTGGAGTACGGCGAGGAAGGCATGAAGCCCATGGTGCTGCGGGACATCGCAGAAGAACTCGAAATGCACGAATCGACTATTTCGCGCGTCACTACCCATAAGTATATGCACACACCGCGGGGCGTATTCGAGTTCAAGTTCTTCTTCTCCAGCCATGTACGCACCGTGGATGGCGGCGAATGCTCTGCCACCGCGATTCGGGCCATGGTGAAGAAACTGATCGATAGCGAAAACCCGAGAAAACCGATGAGTGACAACAAAATATCGTCTTTTCTGGTAAAAGAAGGCATTAATGTTGCGCGTCGAACTGTGGCAAAATACAGGGAGTCAATGTCAATACCGCCATCCAATGAGCGGAAACGGCTGGCGTAAATGCCGGCCGATCGGACTGACGCTACAGCGGCCAGGGTATATGCCGCGAGAGTCAGTCCTAAACGTAGACCGGACTGGCGCAAACAATATGTTCGCGCTCGCTCAAGACAGGGACAGCCTTGCACCGAGTTTCTTAAAACATCAATGGAGGTAAATCCATGCAAATCAATCTGACCGGACACCATATCGAAATCACGGACTCACTCAGAAATTACGTCAATGAAAAAATGGAAAAACTGGAACGGCATTTCGATAAGGTCAGTAATACACACGTCATTCTATCGCTTGAAAATGTTCGCCATAAAGCAGAAGCCACCGTCCACATGAGTGGTAACGATATTTTTGCCGATGCAACCGAAACAGATATGTACGCTGCGATAGACGCCCTGGTGGACAAACTGGATCGCCAGGTGAAGAAGTACAAGGAAAAAATCAAAAATCACCATCATCTCAAATCCAGTGAAGTCGTTCAGGATCTATGAAGCTTGATACCCTCGTCAGCCAGAACTCGGTTCTTTGCCGCGCTGACATCAACAGTAAGAAACGGGCACTGGAAGTTATTGCTGAAGTGCTGGCACTCGAATCCGGCACGGATGATCCACTGGCTATATTTCAGTTGCTCACTGAACGGGAAAAACTCGGTTCTACATCGCTGGGGCACGGCGTCGCCCTGCCCCATGCGAGAACCAGTTTATGTGATCACGCCATTGGGGCATTTGTAAAACTCAACAAGGGCATTGATTTCGACAGCCCGGATCACAAGCCCACTGATTTGTTGTTCGCACTAATGGTT
Organism: uncultured Gammaproteobacteria bacterium; assembly: GCA_963847575.1. Classification (GTDB taxonomy): domain Bacteria; phylum Pseudomonadota; class Gammaproteobacteria; order SZUA-229; family SZUA-229; genus JASBSR01. The sequence goes on along the minus strand of CAWKAL010000113.1, from coordinate 6,140 downwards.
CCCGAACACTACACGGACGAACATCTGAAACTGCTTGCCGGGCTGGCCAGCCTGTTCAATGACAAGAATTTCTGCCAACGTTTACGCGAATCAAACGACCCTCTCGATCTCTATAACACACTCAACTCCTGGCAAATAACTAGTCAGGCCTCATGAGCGAGATACTCACTGCCGAATCCATTATTTTCAGTCTATCCAGCAAGATTGAACTGCAATGGATTGCCGGACAGGAGGATCCGAAGCGCCCGTTACACGAAATCAAGATCAGCGACCATGCCACGCTTATTGGCCATCTCAACCTGATTCACAAAAACATTATCCAGGTCATCGGCAAAACCGAGTGCGAGTATCTCAAGAGCAGTGATGAACAGGTACGCGAAGGCATGTTGCAGCAATTATTCAAAAGCGGGCCGGTCGCCATCCTGGTCACTGACAACATTCCTGTCCCGGATGAACTCGTCAATCATGCCAATGAGTACCATGTGCCACTACTCAGCTGTGACGCAGAAAGCAACCAGGTGGTCGACGCCGCGCGCTTCTATCTGCATGAAATGTTTTCTGATAAACAGACCTTGCACGGCGTTTTTATGGAAGTGCTCGGCACAGGCGTACTAATTACCGGCGAAAGTAGCGTGGGCAAAAGCGAGCTTGCACTCGAACTCATATCACGTGGTCACCGACTGGTCGCGGATGACGCACCGGTTTTCACCCGCATCGGGCCGGATGTTCTCGATGGCAGCAGCCCGACATTACTCCAGGATTTCATGGAAGTACGCGGTCTTGGTGTGATCAATATTCGCGAGATGTACGGCGATAATGCGCTCAAGAACAACAAGTACCTTCGCCTGGTGATACAGCTGGTACGCATGTCAAAAGATGATCGCGAACGACTTGACCGCCTGTACGGCAATCGCAACCATCGCGAAATCCTCGGTGTCGAAATTCCGGTCATCCTGATTCCAGTTGCACCCGGACGAAATCTCGCAGTGCTGGTTGAAGCCGCAGTACGAAATCACATACTGCGAAACAGTGGACACGATGCTACAGAACAACTCATTGATTTGCATCAGCGAGCCATTGCCAATAACCATATCACGAATACCTGACAGGTCCCCGGTACATGAAAGTGGTCATCATCAGCGGCCTTTCCGGCTCAGGTAAAACCGTTGCACTGCATACACTGGAAGATGAGAACTATTATTGCGTCGATAACCTGCCGATTGGCCTGCTCCCAGAATTCGTTTCACGCGTGCTCAATCGCAGCATGCAACCCTATGACAATATTGCAGTCGGTATCGATGCGCGAAGCGAGTCGCACGATCTAAGAAGATTCAGTGAAATCATACACTCGTTGCGTGAAAGTAAACTGCAGCTTGATGTTATCTACCTGCAGGCAGAACATGCCACACTGATAAAGCGTTTCAGTGACACCCGGCGCAAGCACCCATTGTCACGCAAGGGATTGCCACTGCACGAAGCCATAGAAGTAGAACGCGCCCTGCTGAGTGACGTCGCTTCAGAGGCCGACCTGATAATTGACACCACCTACACCAACGTGCACCAGCTGCGTGAACTGGTAAAACAGCATATCGTCAAAAAAAGCGGCAGCGGTCTCGCCTTACTGTTCCAGTCATTCGGCTTTAAACATGGCACACCACCAGACTCTGACTTCGTATTTGATGTGCGTTGCCTGCCCAACCCACACTGGGAGCCCGAACTGCGACAACTCACTGGCCTCGACGCCGATGTAATCAAGTTTCTTCAGCAGCAGGAAGACGTCGAAGAGATGCTCGAATATATCCGCGGATTTCTGCGTCACTGGATTCCAAAATTTGAACAACAGAACCGGTATTACCTGACTGTATCCATTGGCTGCACTGGCGGACAACACCGCTCGGTGTACATCGCACAGCAACTATGTGAAGATTTCGCGACTGAAATCAGCAATGTATCCATACGCCATCGCGAGCTTTAATCACACAACAGATACATTATGAGTGTTGCCCTGTTATTCATCAGCCATCGACATAATGACGTACTTGCCTCGGCACAGCAGCAATCTGACCTGCTGCATACGGCCGATGGCCTGGTAATCATTACTGACATGTTTGGCGACACCCCGAGTAATATTGTACACACCCTGGCAAAACGTTACCGTGCACCGATGATAAGCGGCCCCAATCAGCCCATGTTAACGAGAATATACAACTACGGTGATGCCTCTTCAAAGCCATCAGTGGCGACCAGCAAGGTGTTATGCTGCACACCAGCGAGGAAAACCAATGCAACTCAGTCGTGAAGTGACCATTATCAACAAACTGGGAATGCATGCACGCGCTGCGGCAAAATTTGTTCAACTGGCGTCGAGCTGCGCCAGCGAAATCGAGATCGAGCGCAAAGGCCAGCGAGTTAATGGCAAAAGCATCATGGGCGTGATGATGCTTGCTGCCAGCAAGGGCAGTAGTATTATCCTGCATGCGAATGGCGAAGATGCGAATCAATGCATCAATAAACTCGAAACACTCATAAACAACCGGTTTGATGAAAACGAATAAAGAGCAGGCAACTTGAGCATACAAATTAATGGTGTTGCAGTATCCAGGGGCATTGCCATCGGCGAAGCTTATGTATACGCGCGTGAGCGCAGCACCATCGTCGAATACGGCATCAGCAAAAAAGCGCAACCTAAAGAAATTGAGCGCTTCTCCACTGCGCTCAAGAAAGCCATCAAGACACTGGCCGATCAGCGTAAAAAAATCGAAAAAACCACGCCGCCGGACATTCTTGCATTCATCGATACGCATTTGCTGATGCTGGAAGACCCGGCGTTCAATGAGGGCACGATCAACAATATCGAAGCCTTCTCCTGCAATGCCGAGTGGGCCCTGCAAAAACAGGGCGAGCGACTGATGCAGGTTTTTAATGAGATCGAAGACCCCTACCTGCGCACCCGCAAGGACGATGTCATGCACGTGGTGAGGCGCATCCAGGACAGTCTTGCCGACAACGCCAGCCACCTGCAGGATGACCCCCAGCTCAAGGGCCGCATTATTGTTGCCGATGACCTGTCACCCGCCGATACGCTCACCATGCAGCACCAGAAGATTGCCGGCTTCATCACCGAGTTTGGCGGCCCGCTGTCGCACACCGCGATCCTGGCAAGAAACCTCGGCATTCCCGCAATTGTTGGTGTACACAATGCGCGCCGACTGATACTGCCCGGTGAAACACTGATCGTTGACGGCCAGCACGGCACGGTGATCAACACCCCCGATCTGCGTTCACTCAAAATCTATCGCAAACTGAAACGCGATGAAGTCACGCGCAAAAATTCGCTGCACCGGCTCAAGGGCAAACCTGCGATCACGCTGGACAAGAAAACCATTATTCTGCACGGCAACATCGACCGACCGGAAGATATCAAGGTGCTGCACCAGTTCGATAAAACCGGTATTGGCCTGTACCGAACCGAGATGCTGTTCATTGACAAAAACGAATGGCCCGATGAAGAAACCCAGTTTCACTACTACAAGCGCACGGTACAAAAACTCAAAGGCCAGCCACTGACCATCCGCACCATCGACCTGGGTGCCGACAAGGAAATTCAGGACACTATCGATCACGGCCCGATGGCACATAATCCCGCGATGGGCTTGCGTGCGATCCGCCGCTGCCTGAAAGAACCGGAAGCATTCCTCCCGCAGTTGCACGCTATTTTACGCGCCTCGGCCTTTGGCCCGGTGCGCATGATGATTCCCATGCTCACCAATATCGAAGAGCTGCAGCAGGTATTCGAACTCATCGAAACTGCAAAACAGGATCTGCGCACGCGTGGACTCCGCTTCGACGAGAAGCTGCAGATTGGCGCCATGATTGAAGTCCCGGCGGCGGCACTGTCGGCCCTGGCCTTCGCGCGTAAACTCGATTTCCTCTCCATCGGCACCAATGACCTGATTCAGTACACCCTGGCCCTCGACCGTATCGACGATGAAGTCAGCTATCTTTATAACCCGCTAAATCCGGCGGTGCTGCAGCTGATTTATATGACCATTCAGGCCGGCAAAAAAGCCGGCGTGCCGGTTTCGATGTGCGGTGAAATGGCCAGCGACCCGAGTTACACCCGTCTGCTGCTCGGTATGGGCCTGAATTATTTCAGTGTGCAGGCCAATACCCTGCTCGAAATAAAACACATTATAAATAACAGCAAACTCTCCAGCCTGCGTCCCCGGGTTAAAAAAATACTCGAAACCAGTGATATTGACCGAAATTGAAGCTCGCGTCGCCAGGCTAAACAGCTGAGTTCAAAATCTCGCCATGTGCGCGAATCGGCTACGTCACAGCAAAAAATCCGCCCGGCGCTGATCAAGAAGCCAGTGGTGTCATGCTACACTCTTCACCAGAACAGGGCTTTATTCTCGCGCGATACAATAAGACGTAAACTTGCGACAATCGCCATTGTCTACATGCCCGCATTACCCAACCGGCGACAATAATCGATCATAACAATGTCAGACGAAGTATCAGAAAAAACTGAAACCCGGTTACAGGCACTCGCTGATGCGCTGGAAACCGGCACCATGCAGCATGCTCGCCGCATGTTGAATGAATTGTCGCCTGCCGAAATTGCCCACCTGCTCGAATCGCTGCCGCACACCGAGCGACTGCTTATCTGGGACCTCGTCGATCATGAAAACGACGGTGAAGTTTTACTGGAAGTCGGTGACGAAGTCCGCACCACCCTGATTCGCGACATGTCGCTGCAGGACCTGGTACAGGCGGCAGAAGGCATGGATGTCGACGACCTGGCCGACTTTATTCAGTCACTGCCCGACCGCGTCACCGCGCAGGTACTGACATCACTCGATTCACAGCATCGCGAAATGCTCGAATCCGTGCTGTCTTACCCCGAAGACAGCGCCGGCGGCCTGATGAACACCGACACCATCACCTTGCGCACGCAGGTGACACTGGATGTGGTGCTGCGCTACCTGCGCATACTCGGAAAACTGCCTGATAATACCGACAGCCTGATTATTACCACGCGCAAGAACACCTATGTCGGCACATTGCCGTTAACCACACTGCTGACATCCTCGCCCGATCTAACCGTTGGCGAAATCATGAAGCGCGACAGTGTCGTGGTCAGCGCCAGCATGAAAGATGTTGATGTCGCAAAAATATTCGAAAGCTACGACCTTGTTTCCGCGCCCGTAGTGGATGACAACATGAAACTGCTGGGCCGTATCACGGTCGATGACGTGGTTGACGTGATTCGTGATGAAGCCGAGCACTCGGTCATGAGCATGGCAGGCCTGAATGAAGAAGAAGACCTGTTCGCACCCGTGGTGCCAAGCGCACGCCGACGCGCTATCTGGCTCGGCTTCAACCTGCTGACCGCATTCATGGCATCGTGGGTAGTGTCCAATTTTGAAGACACCCTGGAAAAAGTCGTTGCCATCGCAGTCCTGATGAACGTGGTTGCCAGCATGGGCGGAATTGCAGGCACACAAACCCTTACCCTGGTCATTCGCGGACTGGCACTCGGCCAGGTCAGCCGTAACAACCGCCGCTGGTTGCTCACCAAGGAAATTATTGTTGGCCTGCTCAACGGCCTGGGCTGGGCGGTGGTGATTGCATTGATTGCGGTGTACTGGTTCGATGATATAAACATCGGCCTGGTGATTGCCGCGGCAACGGTCATCAACCTGGTGGTCGCCGCCTTTTCCGGTGTGATGCTGCCGCTGATCATGCGCAAAATTCGTGTTGACCCGGCGCTCGCCGGCAGCGTGGTACTGACCACGGTCACTGACATCGTCGGCCTGTTTGCCTTCCTTGGACTGGCCACACTGTTTCTAACCTAGGAGCCATTATGGAAACCCCTACCATTGTCATTCTTGTTGTTATTGGCGCACTCGTGCTCTACATCGTCAGCATATTCAATACCCTGGTGAGCCTGCGCAACCGTTTCAAAAACGCATTCGCGCAAATCGAAGTACAGCTCAAGCGGCGCTATGACCTGATACCCAACCTGATCGAAACCGCCAAAGGCTATATGAAGCACGAACGCGAAACCCTGGAAGCGGTCATCAATGCACGTAATGCCGCTGCCAACGGCCTCGCCGCGGCAGCAGCAGATCCGG
>CAWKAL010000112.1:0-21024 GCA_963847575.1 uncultured Gammaproteobacteria bacterium | reverse complement strand
TGCGTGTACGCTGACGACTCATGTCTACGCCCAGGCGGATGCGTGCAAAGCGCGAGAAATCCTGGAAGTCCTTGATGACGACGTTCTCACCGTATCGCTCCGGGACGGTGGCGCTGTATTCACGAATCGCATCAACTGTCTTGATAATGTCTGCGTCGGAACGTTTTAACACCAGCATCGACAAGGCTGACTGACCTTCGACATCAAACAGGGTTCGTGGCACTTCGAGCGCTTCGATAACCGTGGCAACATCGCGCAAATGCAGCGCGTTACCGCGTTCATTGGCACGCAGTATAAGACTGCCGGCATCTTCCGCGTCACTGAATTCACCCACCACGCGCACCGACTTCTGACCCTCGTCGGATTCGATATCGCCACCGGGCGCATTCAGGTTCCAGCCCTTGATCGCCGCGGTAATCTCGCTGACCGAGATTCGCTCGCGCTGCATTGCCTCGGGATTCAGCGTGACGCGATATTCTGCCTTGCGATTGCCCTGCACGGTGACGCGCGCGACGCCGCTGAGACCGAGCAGGTCGTCCTTGATGTCATCACCGAGGCGTTTGAGTTCAAGTTCCGAGATGGGTGCGGATACGGCGAGGCGAATCACCGGAAACACGGCGCCGTCAATTTCAGTGACAAACGGATCATTCGGTAAATCGGTCGGCAGTTTTGCGCGATCAACCGCCAGTGATATTTCGTTGGAAAGTTTTTCGCGGTTGTTTGCATTGGGATCGACTTCCATGCCGATACGACCCGATCCCGGAAATGACATCGATATCATTTCATCGATGCCGTTGAGGGCGCGCAGCTCCTGCTCGATCGGGGTAATAATTAACTGTTCAACTTCCTGCGGCGATGCGCCCGGGTACACCACATCAATCTGAATCCGGTCGAGATTGACATTGGGAAATGCCTCGATCTGGATAAACATGATCGAAGTGACCAGCCCGAGTATGAACAGGAAAATAGACACCAGGTTGACGACCAGCCCCCGGGTGACGAGAAAACGCAACAAGGCCGTCATTCCTGCTCACCGCTTGCGTCTGTACCCTGCAGAAAGTCACTGTACTCGGGCAGCCGTATCTGCTGCCAGACTTCACCGCTGAGCAGGCTCAGCGAATAACGCCGCCGCATCAGTTCTACGCGCTGCAATACAAATGCAAGCTCGGCCGAGGACAACTGGGTTTCAAACTGAATCAGCTGATCGGTATCGGTACGTCCCGAACGATAACGCTGCTCGGCTTCATTGAGTTTTGCGCGTTCGCTTTTGACACTGTTTTCGTACGCTGTCAGCGCAGACTCGCCGGCGCTGATCTGCGCCAGCAAACTTGAAATATCATACTGCAGGTCTTCCAGCAGCTGGCGTTTGTCCTGCAACGCAGCACTGCGGTCTAACTGTGCCTGGTAGAGCTCGGTATCCTGCGCACTCTTGTCAAACCCATGGGCATATTCGAGACGCACACCGCCAACCACAACTGATTCATCGGATTTACCCAGCGCGGTATCACCCTGCTGGGTACGGTTACCGACAAACATCACCAGGTCGAGATTATCCTCGCGTTGATCACGACGACTGCGAATAGCGCTGTCGGCAAGCTCGATGCGTGCATTGACACGTTTCAGATCAGGATTATGTGACTGCGCCTGCTCGAGTACGGTTTCGAACGCCCGTGCCGATGCCTGCCGCTGAAGTTGATACTCAGGTTCAAACTCGGTGTCCCATGCCAGCCCCATCAAACGATTGAGCGCGACCTGCTGTTGTTGCCACTGCATTTGCAGCCCACGATACTCCGCCTGTTGCGATTTGATCTGCGCATCCACCTGCAACAAATCCTTGTCTTCGGACAAACCCAGCCCGGCACGGTCTTTGATATAGCGCTGCCGGCGTTTTGAACGCTCGATGGCGCTGGATATATTTTCCAGCCGCGCGTGTATGGTGGCGGCGCCGGCATAGAGTTCGATTAGCTGGGTCGCGATCTGGTCGTACAGTGCAAAACTTTCGGATTGGGTTTGCAGGTACTGGGCCTGCGCACTCTTCAGGCCTTCCTCGTATTCAGGATTGCCCGCGCCCTGCCCCAGTGGATGCCGATAACTTAAATCGACGCTGGTCGAAGTCGAAGGATTGGGTAAGGCCGGGCTGAATACCGCGGCATTGTCTTCACGCGACACCGAGGTTTCGATGCCCACGGTTCCGCCGGATTCAAGCTTGCGCGCCAGGCTGGCACTGGCATCGAGCACATCGACTTCGGTCCCCAGGATTGAAACATTGCGCGCAATCCCGCCGTCGGCCTGCAACTGCCAGCCGAGCTGGCTTGCAAGCTTTTTGCTGTTCTGGCTCGCGCGCTCAACCTGGATCGCGGCGGTTTTAAGCGAAGGATAATGTTCGACTACGCGTTGCAACACTTCTGCGTAAGCCATCGGTGCTGCATCGACCTGATACAGTGGTAAACACAGCAGCAGGCCCGCGAGCAGGGGTCGATTAATGTGCATCTTGATTAGTTTCAATTTGTCGGGCAAGTTCACCGGCGAGGCGCTTTCCCTGGTTGAATTCATTATCGTCAAGCTCAACACCGACAATACTGCGCAGCACTTCTGCTTCGCGGTCACCCTGCATCACCGCCAGTGTCAGCCAGGCATAGGATTCGGCCCGGTCGAGTGATACCCCGCGACCTTCGGCATAGATCAGGCCCATGGCATATTGCGCGTGTGGATTGCCCTTCAGTGCCTCGGCACGCACGGACACCACCACGCTCGGATCGTTGCGTAACAGCACAAGATCACTCAGGAAATCGGTTCGATGGTGCAACGCAGTCTTCCGGGATATTCAGGGAACGCTAATATATCAGATATGGCGCCAGAAAAAACAATGTGGAATCAGGGGACTACCAGCTAATGTAGCTAAATCCCTGTTCCTGTAGCTGCATCAGGTCATTCGCACCGATTTGCACGACTTTGACATCATCGTGTAAATCCCGCTCGGTCCAGCCGAGGGTCTTCATGGTATTACCGCAGGCGTGAAAACTGACGCCGTAACTGATCAGTGATCGCACCCTGTCCTGGTGTATCGGGTCGACCGGCCGTCCCGGATGCTTGCCGAGCAGGTGCAATCCCGCACCGAACGCAGTCACCACCAGCTCGACATCATCACCGTACTGGCGCAGCATTTCCCCGACCGAGAACAGGATGTGGCCGTAATACTCGTTATCGCCCTTGTTACACTGGTAAACCACTTTGTGCTTCGAGGCATCTTCAAAGTGGGTGTCGGTATGATGCGCCTGGGCCTTATTTGCGAGCAAACCGATACCGCCAAGACTGGCGAAAGATAGTAGTGCACGTCTTAGACGATTCGGTGATGACATAACAGGTTACCTCCAGAGATTGTTTCATAATACGACAGATGCAGTATGCAATATATCCCGACCACCCGGTGATGATCTGTATCAGCCAGTCGAGCAGTGCAGCATGCGGACCGAACCCTGCCGCGATGTATTGAGTAAGGCGTATTCATATCTTCGCTGCAATCGGATTGCGTACGAGTCAATAGCAGTGTACCGACAAACGAACGGATTTTCCGTGATGATTATCCTGGTGACTGTATCAAGCTGCGTCGAGGTAATCACCCGACAGGCACTGCACCCTGGCCAGTCAATCGTAAATTTATGTGAAATATTCTCTTCAGATTATCAAATACAAACACGTAATAGTTAAAATCACCTCGAGGATTTGAAACCAGGAAATACTTCGATATCATAAAGTTAGATTACATTGTTGATTCAATACACAAAAAATCGCCTGCTTCACTATACTTACTGTCATAATAATGTACACTTACGCAAGACTTGATTTACCCGTTTCTTGCGGGTAAACATAGGCACAGAAAATAAAAATAGACTGGAAGGTGCGACACACACTGCCAGCATGTGAGACTTAATCTACGGGAGAGACCCATGAACAGTGCGACCCAGACGCCGCCACACGAACGCCGCGCGCGCACGCGCAAAGAAATTAAGCAGCTAATTGCAGAACGTAATAACGTGTTGTCACAGTACTACAGCCTGGTCAGCCAGGTGGACCAGGTGGACACTGAATCAGAAGCGATCCTTGACCAGTTGCAGGAATTTTGCCAGGAACTGGTTGATTACCTGGCCACCGGCCATTTTGAAATATACCGCCGTATCGAAGATGGTGACGAGCGCCGTACCGAAATTATCAGCCTTGCCAACAGCCTTTTTCCCAGGATTACGCAGACGACGCAAATCGCGATCGGATTCAATGACCTGTATGACACCTCGAAAGATTTCGATCCGAATACATTGAAAAAACTGCCCCAGCACCTGGCCAGGCTGGGCGAAGAACTGGCAACCCGTATCGACCTCGAAGACCAGTTTATCAACACCCTGTTGACTGCATCTGCAGTCAAATCCGCGGCCAACGATAGCACCATCAATGCATAATTGAATTGCCATTGTTGTACACACAAACGGCCTGCATGTTTATGCATAAACATGCAGGCCGTTACTTTGTATACCATTAAAGAAAGCGCCCTGACAGGCAAGGCCATGACTGGCAGCTAGGCGATACTCATGTGCGCCTCTGCGAGTTGCGCATACACTTCTTCCATCCTGCCGTTCATTCTAAGTGAATCAAATTCCGCCGTTGCCGGCAGCTGGCCATTAGCCTTCAGCGTGCGTATCTTGATCAATTTTCCGGAGTAACGCGTGATCTTCCCCAGTGGCGACATGGTGTAGGGGCTCTCTTCTGTAAACTGCTCCCGCTGTGCGTTGATGACTGCTTCCGGCAATTCCCATTGTTGACTGACTCGCATAGTCACTTCAGCAGCGAAACGATTAAGTGCATCAATAAATGCCCGGCTACGTGGCACTTCGCGGCCATCAAAAAAATGATCAAGGTGCTGTATCAGCACCACCATGCCCGTGTGTGCCGTCATACAGGCGAGGTATGCATGGAAACGGTTTTCATTCATTTTTCCTGCCGCGGCATCGCTCAACAGACCTGCGCGCATACTCATGTCCCACAGGTAGCGACTGGAATTCTTGATCAGGTGTCCCACCGTGGCGCTCAAAATCGGTTTCATCGCAGCACCGATGACCAGCTGGCGAATACCCTTGTAACCGATATTGACGATAGCATCCTCTATCGAACTCAGGTTCTTGCCCCGTGCATAAAATGCGCTATTGGACAACCGAATCAGGTCTGCGACCAGTACAATATCGCTCGACAATATCTTGGCCAGCGCAGCAGCATCTGTATTACTTTCACGCAGGGCCTGCATGGCTCTTGGTACCACCATGGGCAATCTTGGTAACAGTGCTTCCGGCATATCATCGCCCAGGTATATTTTTTTAGCCGAGGCCAGGTATGATTTTTCAAACGGGCTCAGTGGGCAGTCGTCAAGCGAATGCACCCCGAGCAATAGCCCGGTAAATGACTGCTCTATTTCTCGACATATTTCATGCCCGTCATCAGCATCGACATGGTGATCCTGCGACTCCACCGGCTTGTCTGCAGGCGATACGGACGGCATAGCGTGCTCAGCCGGTGAGCGGCTAAATCGCTGGAATAGTTTTGCCAGCATGGTGACAATCCTCGATGATAGATCGCATGTGCATTGCGCGTTTCCTGCAGGACGCATCCGGTTAATAGTCGTTTATACAGCGTCTATCGGCGGGTGTGTGAATTCCTTAAGCCAGGCCCCGGGCAACAGGTGCAGCCCGCTCGCAGTGCACGCTTTTGGATCTTTTCGCATGTTTACAACCACCGTCTCGGGCAGGCCGTCCTGTACCTGCAAGGGCTATCAACCGGATATACCAACACTGAAATGAGTGGCACCCGGCCCGCCCCAGCCATTAGAATAAACCACACTACCTTAAATTCTTATTCATATGCCGATCATCGATTTCACCCTGGTTGAAGGACAACTCAGCCCGCCACAAAAAGCTGAACTCGCCGAACAGCTAACCCGGTGCCTGCTCAAATGCGATGTCACCCGTGATAATCCAAAAGCCCCGGCAATCAACTGGTGCTATATTCACGAACTCCCCGACGCGCATGTCTATGTTGCGGGTGCCCCGCAGAAGAAGCCGCACTACCGAATAGAGATCAGCATCATGCAGGGTGCGATGTCTGAGGCAGTGAAACGCCAGGTAGTGGCTGACATGACCGAGGTCACACTCGCCATCGAAGGCACAGAAAATGAATCCGCTGAATGCATCACGGGTGTGGATACTTTTCCACGAAATCGTCGATGGCAACTGGGCCGCTGCCGGGCAACTTTATCGGCTGGATGATTTGATGAAATATCTCAAGGACTGATATTAGGCAGTCTATCAGCGCAGTAACTCTGCCCAGTTCAGAGTTAACGGCGCACGACTAATCACCCAGCACTTATGCGCAGGCCGTCGCCTGAAGTCTTCGCTGGTGGTGAGTGCGGTCAAATCGAAGACCTGGTATTGATCAAGCGCAGTTATATCAAGCTTGAAACGTTTTGCATTGGTTGAAAAAATCAGCATACCGTCATCGTCGAGGATGCGCATGGTATGTTGAATCAGTTCAACGTGATCGCGTGCCACGTCGAATGTCTGCTGCATTTTTTTTGAATTCGAAAACGTCGGCGGATCGAGAAACACCAGCTCGAACCGGCGGCCTGCTTTCCATGCATCCCACAGCCATTGCAGGCAGTCGGCGCGTTCGAAACCGTGCTGGCTGCCACTGAAATTATTCAACGCCATGTTGTCCTGCGCCCATTCGAGGTAGGTGTTCGACATGTCAACCGTTGTGGTACTGGCCGCGCCGCCGGAGGCTGCGAAAACACTCGCAGTACCGGTATAGGCGAACAGGTTGAGAAAGCGCTTGTTCCCGACCAGCCTGGCTATCAATAAACGCGTCAGCCGATGATCGAGGAACAGGCCGGTATCGAGATAGTCGTGCAGGTTGATGACAAACCTGAGCCCCTGCTCTTCTACAATACGCGTGCGCCCGGTTTCATCCTGGCGAATGTACTGTTCACTGCCGCTCTGTTTCTTGCGGGTTTTGGTGACTATCGCTTTTTGCGGGAGACCCAGCACTTCGGCGATGATCTCGACGGCTTCATGCAGGCGACGCTCGGTCCTGGCGTCATCGATTTCTGCAGGTGCCTCGTACTCCTGCACATGCACCTGTGCGCCGTATATATCAATCGCCATGGCATACTGCGGCTGATCGGCATCGTACAGTCGATAACAGCTGATAGTATTTCTGCGTGCCCATTTGCCGAGATGCTTCAGGTTTTTACGCAAACGGTTTTCGAACATTTTCGCATTGTCGCTTCGCGCTACGACAGGCGTCGTGGTTTCAACTGGCTGCGGTTGTTTGCCTGCACCGGTGATTGCACGTAGATGGTACTGATACAGCCCGCACTTGAGCGCACCGTTATACAGGGTATTTTTATGATGCGCACGCAAACCAATGGTGCGCGCCAGTTCTTCATCCGCGGTGAACACCGCCGCCTCCCAGCCTGCAAATTTCTGCTTGAAACAGCCGGCCCAGGCGGTAATACACCTGCTTGAGTTCGCGCACATCGCCGAGGCGTTTGCCGTACGGCGGATTGCACAATACCAGGCCCTTGTTTACCGGCAATTCTGGCAATGCTTCCAGCGAGTCCATGACGTGTAGCGCGATATGGTTTTCAAAACCGGCAGCGTTGACATTGGCCTGTGCAATCGACAGAGTTTTAGCAGACACATCACAGCCAACCAGTGCAGGCAAGGAATCCAGCGGGTGTTCGGCGGCACGCGCCTGTTCGAGTATCGATGCCCACAGTGTGGCCGAATGCTGTTTCCAGCCGAGAAAACCATAATAATCACGCAACACACCCGGCGCGCGATTGAGCGCCATGTAGGCGGCTTCAATCAAAAAGCTCGCCGAGCCGCACATGGGATCAAACAGGGCCCCGTGTTCTGCACACACGTTCGGCCATTTGCATCGCAACAAAATTGCGGCCGCAAGATTTTCCTTGAGTGGTGCGTCGCCGCCGTGCTGGCGGTAACCGCGCACGTGTAGCGGCTGTCCGGCGAGATCGAGATAGAGCGCAGCATTGTGCTGTGCTGGCGTGGTGTGTTTACCGATATAGACATTAATGCGGATATCCGGCGTGTCCCGTTCGATATTCGGACGCTCGCCGGTCTGCTCGATGAACTGGTCGACCACGGCATCTTTTACCCGCAATGTGGCAAAGTGACTGTTGTTAAGTGCTTCATGCGCAGTAAAACAGTCAATCGCAAAACTGTTGTGCACGTCCATATGTTGCGACCAGTCTACCGCACCTGCGGCCGCATAGAGCTCATCGTAATCATCTGCGTCAAATGTAGATAGTCGAAGTAACACGCGACTTGCAAGTCGTGACCACAGGCAAAGCCTGTAAGCATTTTCAAGTTCAGCTGAAAACTCGATGCCACCTACGGTTTGTACCCATTGCGTAATACCGACAGCCTCGCATTCCTGTGCAAGCAAATCTTCCACACCTCTTGGGCAGGTGACAAAATAATGATGGTGTGCAGTCATTGCGTTATGTGAATTATCGTCGTTGTCATTACAGGCAGAACATTTCAGCTTACGCCGGACCTGATGACTTCCAGGTCCTGCTCTGTATCGACGCCGTGCGCAGGTACTACCAGTGCTTCTGCAACATGTATTTTCATACCGTGCCAGAGCAAACGTAATTGTTCCAGTTTCTCGATCGATTCGAGTTCACAGGCAGGTAGCTCTGCATAATTTCGCAACAGCGCAGCGCGATACGCATACATGCCGATATGTCGATAGTAAGTGACTGCGTCTGTGTGCTGCTCATCGCGCACAAACGGGATTGCCGCGCGACTGAAATAAAGCGCATAGCCGTGCGCATCTGTCACGACTTTAACCGCGTTTGGATTGCTAACATCTTCATCAGCCTCAAATACAGACATCAGGGTGGCACATGCGGCCTCAGGATTTACGATCAGGTTATGGGCGACCTGTGAAATTATCTGTGGCGGTATCAATGGTTCATCACCCTGCACGTTGACCACCACGGTGTCATCAGGCCAGCCTAAAGCATTCACTACTTCAGCCAGCCGGTCGGTGCCCGAAACATGGTCTTCGCGTGTCATGCATACCGCGGCACCAAAGGCTTCTGCCGCCATGCCAATTTTTGGACTGTCAGTTGCTATCACTATTTCGCTGGCACCGGCCTGCTGTGCACGTTCATACACGTGCTGAATCATCGGCTTGCCATGAATATCGAGCAAAGGTTTTCCCGGCAGGCGTGTCGAGGCGAACCTGGCTGGAATTACAATTTTGAAATCATTATTCATAATTTATCTTCGGTATAAAAGTGTTCAAGTGTTTAGTTTTTAAACGACTCATGACTCGCCATACCATGAGCGTCGATTTCGTGTGCATCAGATTCCAGCAAAACCGGTATTCCCTCGCGAACCGGAAACGCCAGTCGGTCATGGCTGCAAATCAGCAGCTTTTGCTTGTGTCGATATTCAAGCCGGCGATGACAGCGTGGACAGGCCAGAAGTTCGAGCATTTTCCGCTTCATGAGCTCGTGTGCGCCCGCTGATGGAAAACACGCCGCACGCAATTTTGAAAGTCAGTAATCAACTGCGGCGAGAGCTTTGCCCTGACCGGCACATACCAGAGATCCTGCAGCGCCATGTGATTACATTTGACCGCGTCTTTCTCGGTCATAAATACCGGCAGGTTTTTATCGAACTGCAGGTCTGCTTGTGTAAAGTCATGGTGATCGTCAAAGCCGTGGGGGATTACTTTGATACCAAGTGCTTCAAGCTGATCAAAAAAACGTTGTGGATTGCCAATACCGGCCACCGCATGGATACGTTCGTTTGCCAGTGACGCCAGGTCGACCCGCTGACGTGTCGCCAGGTTCATCGCTGCGGAAAATTCGAGATTGAAGTGATAGCGCGCTTTATCATCACCATGCGTTACCACGAAATCTACTGATTCGAGGCGTTTCACCGGTTCGCGCAGGGGCCCTGCCGGCAGATAAAAACCATTGCCGTGTTTGCGCTGCGCATCGATCACCGCAATTTCAATATCGCGCTGCAAACGATAATGCTGCAGGCCGTCGTCAGACAGAATAATGTCGCAGTCAGCATGGCTTAACAGCAATTGTGCCGCAGCGACCCGGTCTTTGCCCACGGCGACAGGACAAAACGTGCGGCGCGAAATTAATACCGGCTCATCGCCTACTTCAACCGGCGTACTGTCTTCGTTCACCAGGGCTTCGCCGCTGAGCTGTGAAGCATACCCCCGGCTGATAACACCGGGTGTATATCCCCATGCTTTCAGCAGATCGCACAACGCAATCAGCAAAGGGGTTTTTCCGGTGCCACCGACCGCGATGTTGCCGACCACGATAACCGGTACCGGTAGCTTAACCGCCGTCAGCAGGCCGCTGCTGTAGCCCCATCTGCGCGCGATTGATAGCGCACGAAACAGCCACGACAATGGCAATAATAACCACGCAATGAAATTCTGGCTGTACCAGTAATGATCGAGCGTTTTCATTCTCGACCGGCTAGCCGGGTGTGGCCTGTTCCGATTCGCCGAACTGCAGGCGATGCAGGCCGGCATAATGGCTGTCGAGTGCCAGTAACTCTGCATGTGTTCCGGCTTCAACGATGTGTCCCTGGTCCATGACGATAATTCGATCTGCATTTTCAATGGTCGAAAGCCGGTGCGCTATGACAAGCGTGGTGCGGTTTTGCATCAGGGTTTCCAGCGAGACCTGGATAAATTTTTCTGATTCAGTATCCAGCGCCGAGGTTGCTTCATCCAGAATCAGTACCGGCGCGTCTTTTAATAAAGCGCGCGCAATCGCAATGCGCTGGCGCTGTCCGCCGGAAAGCATGACACCGCGCTCGCCGACCAGCGAATCAAATCCATTTTGCATGTTTTCGATAAAGTCCAGCGCATGCGCCGAGCGTGCCGCCTGTACCACGTCATCACGGCTCACAGTGCCCAGCGCGCCGTAGGCAATATTTTGCTCGACCGTGTCATTGAACAACACCACGTCCTGCCCCACGTAGGCGATTTGCTGGCGCAGATTATCCAGCGTGTATTCACGGGTATCACGGCCATCAAGACGAATATGGCCGTGGTTGATATCATAAAACCGCGGTAACAGGTTCAGCAGGGTCGACTTGCCGCTGCCGGAGCGGCCGACGAAGGCGACTTTCTGCCCGGCCTTGATGACGAGGTTAATATCGTGCAGGGCTTCACGATCCATATCCGGATAACTGAAGCTGACGCTGTCGAATTCGATATCACCGGCTACACGTGTTGCAGTGTACGATCCCGTGTCTTTTTCCGGTTCGAGGTCAATCAGTTCAAAAATACTTTCTGCCGCGGCAATGCCGCGTTGCAGTTCAGCGTTGATCGCGGTCAATTGCCGAATCGGTGCGAACAACATGAACATCGCAATCATGAATGACATAAAAGTGCCCACGGAAATCTCGTCGAGCATTTCCTTGCGCGTGGCCACATAAATAATGCCTGCAAGCGCGAGCGCGATAATCAGCTGGATAATCGGCGTACTTAAGGCGGAGGTCAGCGTCATTTTCAGGTTCTGCCGGCGGTTGTGCTGATTGACCTTGTCGAACGACTGCATTTCATAATCACGGCCACCAAATATTTTCACCACCAGGTGCGCCTTGATGGATTCTTCGATGACGCGCGACACATCACCCATGCTGCCCTGTATGCGTTTGCTGATCACACGGAAACGCCTGGAAACATAGACCACCAGCGCAGCGATAAACGGCCCGACGACAATAAAAATAGTCGCCAGCGTAACATTGAGATAAAACATCCAGCCCAGCAGGCCGATGGCAGTGAGTGAATCGCGCACCAGCACAGTAATCGCCGAGGTCGAGGCATTTGCCACCTGTTCGACATTGAACGAAAACTTGGCAATGATTTCACCGGTGGTGCTTTTATCGTAAAAGTTTTTCGGTAATGACAACAGTTTGTGAAACATCAGGTTGCGCATTTCGCTAATAATGGTGCGCCCTACCCAGCTCATGCCGTACATCGACACAAACAGGCCGACCGCGCGCACCAGGTAGATACCGATCAGCGCCAGCGGGATCCAGCGAATGGTGTCAGGATCGCGATTCACAAAGCTGCCATCCATCAGTGGTTTCATCAGTGCCGCAAATGCGGTCGCGGTCGCTGCCACTACTGCCATGCTGATAATAGAAATAATAAATACTTTCCAGTATTTCAGTGCATGTTTGAGCAGGCGTCGATAATTTTCAGTGCCCGTCACTTTTTTTTCTGACTGCTTGTGTACTGCAGACATTATTGGCTTTCTACTGTGGCGATAGAGATACGTGTGAGACCGAGCTGGGCTGCAGCATCCATCGCACGCACCACGGCCTGGTGCGGCGTGTTGGCATCGGCGCGCAACATAATCGCGATATCTTTTTTGTCAGCCACGGTTTGTTGCAAAGCTGACTTGAGGGTTTCGAGCGAAGTATTTACCACCTGGCGTTCATTGATATAGTAATTGCCCTTGGCGTCGATCGTCAGCACCAGCGGTTCTTCACTGCTCTGTTCTGCCTGGTTGCTTGATTCGGGCAATTGCACTTTCAGATTTGCATGTCGATCGAAGGTGGTGGATACCATGAAAAAAATCAGCAGCAGGAACACCACGTCAATCAGCGCAGTGAGATTGATCTCGACATCTTCTTCTTTTTTGTAACCCGGGCGAAGATTCATTGAGGCAATCTCACGCCTTGCCTTCAAGGTGCAGCACATCCACCATCTTGATGGCCTCGCGTTCCATTTCCACCACGATCGAATCGACCCGCCGGCGAAAATAGCGATAGAACACCAGGCTGGGAATCGCCACCGTCAGGCCCGCCGCGGTGGTAATCATGGCCTGCGATATTCCACTGGCGAGCGCCGCGGGATTGCCAACGCCGTGGGTGGTGATCGCGGTGAACACGCTGATCATGCCGATGACCGTGCCGAGCAGACCCAGCAAGGGCGAGATTGCGGCAATGGTCCCCAGTGTGTCGAGAAAACGCTCAAGTTCGTGCACGACTTCGCGACCGCGTTCTTCGATGCCTTCCTTGATGCGGTCACGGTTTTCGCCGCGACACAGAATGCCGGCGACCAGGATTCTGCCCAGCGCGGATTGCTTGCCGAGTAATTCCATATCGATTTTCTTGAACTTGCCCTGCTTGACCCGGTTCCAGACTTCTGCCACGAGATGCCTGGGCAGCACCTTGTCTCTGCGTAAACTCCAGAAGCGCTCGGCAATAATAGAAATTGAAATTATGGAACAGAGAATGATTGGCAGCATCAACCAGCCGCCGGACTTTACCATCTCAAACACATTCTCACCTTTATGATTATCGTTATACGATGCAGACTGCTCGGGAATCCCCGGCGAGCCAGGGATGACGTACGGTGCCTTACTGCACCCTCAACTCTGACAGGCCATGGCCGGCCGCGTTCAGAGTTTCATAAACCCCGCCAATGATACTTTATTTAACCGCAGTATCGAAGCGGCCTGGTCTATTGCCAGGACTATTGTGCCATCCCGGCGCCCAGATGGTTCCAGTAATGGTGCTGATCTCGCCGATGACGACTGTCCAGGCGTATCCCGGACTGCTCGGAAAACACCAGGCTGACCGTGCCTTCCTGCCCGGATATCAGCAGCTTCGCCCCCGCCGCAAGATAGCGCTGGCTGATCTCAGCCGCTGGCAGGCGATATCGGTTGCGATAACCGGCCGGCAACAAGGCATACGCCGGGCTGACCGCCGCGATAAACGCATCGGTGGACGAGGTTTTACTGCCATGGTGCGGCACCAGCATCACCTCGGCTCTGAGCTTTTCGGGCGACGCCTTGAGTAACTGAGCTTCGATATCATGCTCAATGTCACCGGTCAGTAGCGCCGCACCCGCGGCATTACTGATGCGCAAAATACAGGAATGATTATTACGCGAACCCACGGTATCAGGCTGATCAACGTCGGGATGCAGAAATTCAAAATCCACCCCGTCCCAGTGCCAGTGCTGGCCGCGGCTGCAGGCGGTTCTGGAAGTCGCCGTCAGCGTTTCAATATCGCGGCCGAACAACGCTGCCCGCGGATACGCCCGCAGTATCGCCTCGGCACCGCCGATATGGTCGGCATCACCGTGGCTCACCACCAGCCGATCCAGCGTAGTCACCCCGAGCTGGCGCAGAAACGGCACCACCACCGCATCACCGGCATCGAGCCGTGAACCCATTTTCGCGCCGGTATCGTAGACCAGCGCATGCTGCCGGGTGCGAATCACCACCGACAGGCCCTGGCCAACATCGAGCTGATGCAGTTCAAAACTGCCTGCCTCGGGCGACGCCGGCTGCAGCAACACAAGTGGCAGGCAGAATAAACCCCCGGCAGCACGCACCAGTCGACTGGGCATACGTGCACGAGGTGCCATCAACCAGCCCAGCCCGACCATGGCCAGAACCACTACCCATAATGCCGGTTGTGGACGTACCCAGCGGGCAAAATCCTGCCCGGCGAGGACATCGATCAGCGGCCAGGCGAACTGCATGAGTTCAGCCGCCAGCCAGAGCAGGCCGCCCCCCGCCCATGACCACAGCGGCAGCAGCAACATCCCCAGCAGCACCAGCGGCACCACCAGCAGACTCACGTAAGGCACCATCACCAGGTTTGCCAGCGGTGATACCAGCGAGCTTTGCTGAAACATGAAGAGGGATAAGGGCATTAACGCCAGCGCGATGCAAAACTGGATGCCACCCCAGCGCAACCAGCGTTGCCGGCTGCTAGCAGGATGGCGAAACACATAAAAAATTACGCCGACCGCGAGAAACGAAAACCAGAACCCCGCCGACAGCACCGACACCGGCTGCCAGATCAGGATCACCAGCAGCGCCAGCCCGAGTGCATCGAAGGCCCACTGGTTGCGCCGCAGTAACCAGGCGGCTGAAAAACTCGCCAGCATCAGCAACGCGCGCTGGGTCGGAATCGTTAGCCCCGCCAGCAGCGCATAGATCGCTGCCAGCAACAGTGCACTGATAATCGCCATCTGCTGCGCCGGCACTACCAGCCACCAGCGCGCCGGCATCAGCCGACACAACACGCGCCGCGTGAATAAATAGCCAAATGCCGCCGCCAGCCCGATGTGCAGCCCGGAAATCGCCATCAGGTGGTTGGTACCGGTCGAAATCAGTTGTTGCCACTGCTGTTGATCTATAGCGGCGCGCTCACCCACGGCCAGCGCGGTGATCATGCCGACGTGCGGCTGATCTGCGAGCTGTTCGCTGATGCGTTCAAAAATCGCCTGGCGTAGATGGTCTAGCGACCATGCAGATGCTGTCGCCAGCAACTGGTTATCGTCAGGGCTGTCTTTAGCGTCGCGCACATAGCCCGTGGCGTGGATGCCCTGCTGGTAAAGCCAGCCCTCGTAATCAAACCCGCCCGGGTTGTAAAAACCGTGTGGTGGTTTCAGCCGCAGGCGCAACTGCCAGCGTTCTCCGGCATTCACTTTCGCTGCGTAATACCAGCTCAGGCGCAGCCTTTGCGGTGGATTGTACAAGGCCGGAAACTGCTGCTCGAGATCAAACCCGTCCAGCTCAAACTCAAAGCGTTGCACACCGTTTTCATCTTGGGGGATATCTACTACGCGACCGCTGACCAGGATATCCTTGCCGGCAAGGTCTTCAGGCAGGCGTTGCTCAAGGTAGAATGAAGCACGCAGCGAGGCCCACAGGGCAGCTGCCAGCATCACGCAGCACAGGCATGCAACACGGTAACCAGGATGACCTGGACCCGGTCGGATTCGAAGCGCAATGGCGATGATCAAACCCGCCAGCAGTGCCACCAGCCACTCATCTATATACAGCTCGGCGAGCCCCAGGGTTAAACCAACCCCGAGCAATACTGCCAGCGCTAGCGGCAACATAGGCACCACCGAGAAATGTCATCCATGATTACACCTGATCCCTGCAATTAAATTATGCGGTGTTTTCTATTGAAGCTGCCTGGCCTTTAATCACTAGTAATTGTGATCCAGCACAGCAAACCTCACTGGGCTGTTTGCCAAGACAGCACACAACGCCGATAATCTACCCTCTTCAGCAGAAGTACACAACGATTCACCACCATGCCGCGTAAGTTTTTCAGAAAATACATGCCCAACCCGCATGAAATTAAAAATAACAAAATCCTGAGCATATTCGGCACCCTGCTTCACGAGCCCAACCTGTGGCACCTCAACCGCCGCTCGGTTGCCGCAGCATTCGCGGTCGGGCTTTTTTTCGCCTGGTGGCCGGTGCCGTTCCAGATGGCGTTCGCCGCTGCCGGCGCCATCATGTTTCGCGCCAACCTGCCGATTTCTGTCGCGCTGGTGTGGATCACCAATCCCTTCACCATGCCACCGATGTTTTATTCTGCTTACGTGGTCGGTGTCTGGATTGTGGGCGCACCCGAACGGGCATTCAAATTTGAAGCCAGTACCGCCTGGTTAATGAATGAACTTCACGTTATCTGGAAACCGTTTCTCACCGGCTGCCTGACCTTGGGGACGATCAGCGCTATCCTGGGGTATGTCAGCATTGCAATCATCTGGCGTATTTCGATTGTGCGACGCCACGGCTTGCGCGGCAAACGAAAACTCTAATCTGCATATTGTCACTAATCAATCAGGAAACATCGTGATCTGGAAACCACACGCCACCGTCGCCGCCATTGTCGAACGCGAGGGAAAATTTTTAATGGTCGAAGAACAAGCCGATGGTGTGATTGTTTACAATCAACCGGCCGGCCATCTCGACCCGGGTGAAAATATTGTCGATGCCGCGGTTCGCGAAACCCGTGAAGAAACCGCCTGGCAGTTCGAAGCTGATGCTGTCGTTGGAATTTATTTATGGGAACAACCCGGCACCGAGCGTACCTTCCTGCGCTTTGCATTTAGCGGCAGCGTGCGCAATCATGACCAGGCCCAGCCACTCGATGAGGGCATCATTCGCGCGGTGTGGTTAAGCCGCGATGAACTCATTGCCATGCCGGAAAAAATTCGCAGCCCGATGGTGATCGACTGTATAGATGATTACCTCGCCGGCAAGCGCTACCCGCTCGACATGTTTCACGATGACCTGATCAACGGCAGCGCATAGCCGTGACTTTGGCGACTGCATAGACATGAACTCAAAACCACACAGCCAGAGCAAGATAATCGTCGGAATGTCCGGTGGTGTGGATTCGTCCGTGGCCGCGCTCCTGTTACTCGAACAGGGATACGAAGTTGAAGGCCTGTTCATGAAGAACTGGGAAGAAGATGACGACGCAGACTACTGCGCCGCGCAGCAGGATCTCGAAGACGCAACCAGGGTTTGCGACACACTGGGCATTAAATTACACAGTGTCAATTTTGCCACTGAATACTGGGACCGCGTATTCAAACATTTTCTCGATGAATACAGCGCCGGGCGCACGCCGAATCCCGATATATTGTGTAACAAGGAAATCAAGTTTCACGCGTTTCTTGATCACGCCTTCACGCTTGGTGCCGATAAAATTGCCACCGGCCATTATTGCCGCAATCGATTTGTGAACCATCAATGGCAATTGCTGCGCGGCCTCGATAACAACAAGGACCAGTCGTATTTTTTATACACCCTGAACCAGCAGCAAATTGGCCACGCGCTGTTTCCCATTGGTGAATACGCCAAGCCCGAAATACGTGCACTGGCAAAACAACACAATCTCGCTACGCATGATAAAAAAGACAGCACCGGCATCTGTTTTATCGGTGAGCGTCGCTTCGACACATTTTTACGTAACTACCTGCCAGCTAAACCCGGCGATATCATCGACACCCACGGCACTACTATTGGCACACACAACGGCCTGATGGTGTATACCTATGGACAACGCAAGGGCCTGGGCATAGGCGGTCTGCACGACAGTAATGAAAACCCGTGGTACGTGGTCGGCAAAAACCTGGCGTCAAACCAGCTGATCGTAGCGCAGGGACAGGATGATCCGCATTTGTTTCACGACACGCTGGCGTGTTCGCAACTGCACTGGGTATCGGGCGATTATCCGGGTGATTCAGCGCTGAGCGCAAAAATACGATATCGCCAGCCGGACCAGGCGTGTCGCATGCTCGAGCTGGCACCTGATCGCCTGCAGGTTCAGTTCGACCAGGCGCAACGCGCCATCACGCCCGGACAATCCATTGTTTTTTACCGTGATGAATGCTGCCTCGGCGGTGGCATCATCGAAACCATGTCGAACACGGAAGGCTATTTATGAAATACACTATACGTGACCGTTGTATTGCGCTAGCCGGTGTGTTCCAGGCCTGCGCCCTGGTACAACAGATTGCCAACCGCGGCATGGCCAACAGCGCGGTGATTGAAACCAGTATCGAAAGCCTGTTTCGCTTTGATGCCAGTTCCACCGAAGACGTGTTTGGCGGGCTCGCCGGCGTCAGCACCGGGTTGCGCACCCTCAAACTGCAGCTGACAAACGCACGCAATGAACGCGATATGGAAATCACCCGCTACGTGATTTCCTTACTGGTGCTCGAACGCAATCTCAACCGCAACCCGGCAATGCTGGACACAGTCACCAGCCGTCTAAAAGACATCGAAACATCGCTGGATTATTTTCACCTCGGCCATGACACGATATACGCCAAACTCGGCAGCCTCTACCAGGACACCATCAGCACCCTCGGCCCGCGCGTCATGGTCAGCGGCGAACAACCCCATCTCAGCAACGAAACCAATGCCAGCAAGGTACGCGCCCTGCTGCTGGCCGGCATCCGCTCAGCTGTACTCTGGCGCCAGTGCGGCGGCAGTCGCTGGCAGATATTGTTCAGCCGAAAAAAATACGTGCAGGAATGTGATGTATTGCTGGCCGTTATATGAACTCGCTGAAAACTTTTAGAAGCGAAACCACAGACTAAATTTGACGCGGATCAAATTTAGTCTGTGGTTTCGCCTTTAAGCTTTTACCCGCCGAATATCACAAATTTACCGCCGATTCAGGCAGGCCGTCTGTACCTGGTCTATCATTACAGGGCTACACCTTCAAATGCTCAAAATCCCGACTGTACCTACGTACACACATGCCTATCAGGGAGAGCAGACTCATGGCCTACCGATTATTCAAAATTTCTACACTGTGCCTGGCGTGCTTTATCGCCACGGGCTTCCAGCATACAAGCTCATCCAGTTTAGATGATATGTCCTCTAACGTATTCAATTTTCAACAGAAACTTGCTAATAACGGCAATGTTCAATCACAATATAAACTGGGCGAAATGTACGAGGCCGGGGGCGGTGTCGAGAAAAATCTTGACCAGGCCAAAAGCTGGTATCAGCAGGCCGCCAGTAGCGGTTATGCCCCGGCAAAGAATCGTCTGACCTATCTCGAAATAAAAGCCAGTGGCTACAGCCCGGAAAAATACGCCGACTGGGTGGCCACAGTCGTGGCTGAAGCCGAGCAGCGCAATACCACATCAATGCTGTTACTGGCCCAGATGCACCGCGAAGGTTTGGGCGTCAAAAAAGACCTGGTCGCCGCCAGGGATTTGCTGGATATTCTCAGCACCACCGGCAACCTCGGCGTGGACAGGGAAATCGCCCTGGTCGATGCAGAAATACAGGCCAACCGCAAACGCGAACAGGTACTGGCGCAGGAACGCGCTGCCGAAGCTGAACGCCTGCGTAAACTCCAGAAAGCGCGCTGGGCACAACAGGAACAACAAAGACTGGCCAGGCAAGCGGCTGCAGCTGCTAAGGCGAATACAGCGGCCAGCGAATCAGCCGTTGTCGCAGTGGCAAATCCTGAGATGAAACAGCCAGCCAAAGCCGCAGAGGCTGAAAGCATGATGACTGCCGCAGAAAAAACCCGGTTTGAAAAACGCAAACGCTACGAGGCCGTCATGCGCAAGTTACAGGAAGAGCAAAAAATCCTTGCCGAGCAACAGGCCTGGGCCGAGGAACGTGAATGAGATCTAAATCTAGGGCATAACCGCAGAGGCGCAGAGGACGCAGAGAAAACATTACTGATTGTAAAAAACTGAATGACCGCAAAGACGCAAAGGTCGCAAAGAAAAGCTTCATGTCCGGGCGGGCATCGCCCGCCAAAAATTCAAAGATTAATTTTTACTTTGCGTCCTTTGCGTCTTTGCGGTATGAATGTTTTTAAATATCAATTAGCTTTTCTCTGCGTCCTCTGCGCCTCTGCGGTTATGACTTTATAATTTCGCTTTTAAGTTATAGTCCTGACTTGTAAACATCATCAAGCTAAACATCAGGCGATTCTTCACTGAGGCGAATATTATCCTCGAGACCGGGGCGCTTGCCGTGTAATTCGCCGAAAAACGCTCTTATCTTTTCCATGTCCTGTTTTACATCACCGCTCGGCATGAATGACAAACCGATACAGGTTTTTTTATTTTTATAGTCAAGGTAGCCGCACAATATCGGAACCTGGGCACTGTGTGCTATCCAGTAAAATCCTGATTTCCAGTACTCGGTTTTTTTACGCGTTCCCTTGGCAGCAATCACTATGATCAGTTCATCGCGATGTTTAAACGTATCTGCGACCTGGTTAACAACGCCCTGGTGATGACTGCGATCAATCGGTATCCCGCCCAACAGCCGAAAAAGCCAGCCGTATGGCCAGCGAAATAATGAATCTTTACCCATCCAGTGGATCTTGATGCGATAGACAAAAAACGCGGCGATGGCGAAGGGAAAATCCCAGTTACTGGTGTGTGGCGCGCCGACCAGCACAAACTTGCTGCCTGACGGAACCTCGCCGATCACCTTCCAGCCAGTCAGCGCCATCCACATACGGCCGATGCTATAGCGGATAACGCCAATTTTTGAACGCGTAACCTCAGTCATCACTGCGCTCATTTAACTGTGATGCATGCATTTGCACCAGCTGGGTCAGCAACATACTGGCGATCACCGCGATT
>CAWKAL010000111.1:0-5161 GCA_963847575.1 uncultured Gammaproteobacteria bacterium | reverse complement strand
GCCTGAACAGCGTGTGGGCGATGATGCCGCCTGGGACAAGGCTGAAAAAGCCCTCGAGGTCGCGCTCGATAACAAGGGCCTCGACTGGAAACTGCAGCCCGGTGAAGGTGCGTTCTACGGCCCCAAGATCGAATTCGTGCTGAAAGACTGCCTCGGCCGACGCTGGCAGTGCGGTACAATGCAGGTCGATTTTTCCATGCCGGGCCTGCTCGATGCCCAGTACGTGGCCGAAGACGACACCCGCAAGGTGCCGGTGATGCTGCACCGCGCCATTCTGGGCTCGGTCGAGCGTTTTATCGGCATTTTGATCGAGGAGCACGAGGGCAAATTCCCGCTCTGGCTGGCGCCGGTGCAGGCGGTGGTGATCAATATTACGGACAAGCAGGCCGAATTTGCTCAAAAAACACACCGATACCTTGCCGAACAAGGCTTTAAAGTCGAAATAGACTTGAGAAATGAAAAAATCGGCTATAAAATCCGCGAGCACACAATACAGCGCGTTCCCTACATGCTGGTGATCGGCGACCGGGAGCTCGAAACCAATACCGTGGCCGTGCGCACGCGAGGTGGAGAAGACCTGGGATCCATGTCACTAGATGACCTGGTAAACCGCTTCTCCAGCGAAATCGCGAGCCGCGGCTCTGCTGTTATATAGGAGTACTAAAATCGCATCACCGAAAAAGACGCTATTAAATGACGACATTACTTACCCGCAAGTGAGGGTAATTGACGCGGAAGGCGGACAGCTAGGCATCATGGCCAGTGCAGATGCAATCAAGATGGCGCAGGAATCAGGGCTGGACCTGGTGGAAGTTTCCCCCAATGCTGAGCCCCCGGTGTGTCGAATTATGGACTTCGGCAAGTTCAGATTTGAAAACAGCAAAAAGAACCAGGCTTCCAAGAAAAAACAGAAGCGGACACAGATTAAGGAAATCAAGTTCAGACCAAGGACTGAGGAAGGTGATTACAAGGTAAAATTGCGCAAGTTGCAAAAATTCCTTGAAGAAGGCGATAAAACCAAGGTGACCATGCGCTTTCGTGGTCGCGAATTTGCTCATCAGGAACTGGGAATGCAGTTGCTGAAACGCGTTGAGGCCGATCTGGCTGAATTTGGCGTTGTCGAGCAAATGCCCGGAATGGAAGGGCGGCAGATGGTTATGCTGCTGGGGCCGAAAAAGAGCAAACCAGGTAGTTAATTAATACTACACACAGCGAGTGAGCCGGTCACAAGTGTCATGGATGAACACCGTGCTTATTTTTGAAGAACACTCTACATAGGAGAAAGGCATCATGCCTAAGATGAAAACCAATCGTGGCGCAGCCAAGCGTTTTAGACGCACTGGCTCCGGCGGATTCAAACGAGCACAATCGTTCCGCCGCCATATCCTCACCAAGAAGAGCACCAAGCGTAAACGTCATTTGCGTGACGATGCGACTGTGCATGCGAGCGACGTGAAAATGGTCAATCGCATGTTGCCTTACGTTTAAGTATTGAGGATATAAGAGATGCCAAGAGTAAAAAGAGGCGTACAGGCCAGAGCACGTCATAAAAAAGTACTGGCCAAAGCAAAAGGTTATTACGGTGCGCGCAGTCGCGTATACCGCGTGGCTACCCAGGCGGTTATCAAGGCCGGGCAATACGCATACCGTGACCGCAAAGTTAAAAAACGTACTTTCCGTTCGCTGTGGATTGCGCGCATCAATGCCGCTGCCCGTCAATGCGGAATGTCTTACAGCCGTCTGATCGACGGTCTGAACAAGGCGGAAGTCGAGATTGATCGCAAGGTGCTGGCTGATCTTGCCGTGCATGACATGGCCGCGTTTGGCCAGATTGCTGAAAAAGCCAAGCAGGCACTCGCTGCTTAACCCGGCTGCCTGGAGCGTGTGACACGCGATGCGATGTCACAAGCGAAGGGCGCAATGCATATACAGGGGGAAGCTTGCTTCCCCCTTTTCAGTTTTATCCTGAGCCTATTTTTAGGGAGTTAAAGTGGATCTGCAAAGCTTGAGTGCACAGGCCCTGTCTGAAATCACGCTGGCAAACAGCCTGGATGCACTCGACCAGATACGGGTGAATTACCTGGGTAAAAAAGGTGAGCTCACAGCATTGCTGAAGTCGCTGGGTAATCTGCCGGGTGATCAGCGCAAAACCGCCGGGCAGGAAATCAACCTTGCCAAGCAGGCTGTGCAAACTGCAATTGAAGCGCGCAAGACGCAATTGCAGCAGGCTGAACTGCAGGCAAAGCTGGCCAGTGAAAGTATCGATGTGACTTTGCCGGGCCGTGGCCAGCAGGCCGGTGGCCTGCATCCGGTGACGCGCACCATGCAACGCATCGAAACCCTGTTTTCACAACTTGGGTTTAATGTTGCTGAAGGCCCGGAAATCGAAGACGATTATCACAACTTCGAAGCACTGAATATTCCTGCGCATCATCCCGCGCGTGCGATGCACGATACATTTTATTTTGATGCAAGAACATTATTACGCACGCATACGTCACCGGTGCAGGTGAGGCACATGGAGCAGCAACCGCCGCCGATGCGTATTATTGCGCCGGGCCGGGTGTATCGCTGCGATTCAGATTTGACGCATACGCCGATGTTTCACCAGGTCGAAGGTCTGCTGGTCGATGAGAATGTCAGCTTTGCCGATTTGATGGGAACACTGGCGGATTTCCTGCAGCTGTTTTTTGAAAATGAAAACCTGAAAACTCGTTTCAGGCCGTCCTACTTTCCGTTTACTGAACCATCTTCAGAAGTCGATATCCAATGCGTGATGTGTGCCGGCGAAGGTTGTCGCGTGTGCGGCCATACCGGCTGGCTGGAAGTGCTTGGTTGCGGCATGGTGCACCCGAAAGTGTTCGAGAGCGTAGGCATTGATAACGAAAAATTCACCGGTTATGCGTTTGGTATGGGCGTTGAAAGGCTCGCGATGCTGCGTTACGGCGTAAATGACCTGCGTTTGTTTTTCGAAAACGACTTGAAGTTTTTGCAGCAGTTTGCATGAAAAAATACTTAGCCGCAAAGGACGCAAAATACGCTAATGGATATTTAGACTACCCAGGATTTTTTATGTTAGTAATCAAACAAACTTGCGCTGTTGATATTTAGCGTAATGAAGACCGACACTAAAATAATAATGACTTTGCGTCCTTTGCGATTTTTGCGGCAAAGTGTTTTGAGATCCCTAAATGAAATTTAGCGAACAATGGTTACGCACCTGGGTGAACCCGGACATTTCAACAGAAGAAATGTGCGAGCAGCTCACCATGGCCGGTCTCGAAGTGGATGGTGTTGAACCGGCGGCGTCGGCATTTTCAGATGTGGTGGTTGCGCGTGTCGAATCTGTGGAGAAACATCCCGATGCTGACAAGCTGAATGTCTGCCAGGTGAGTGATGGCAAAGATGTACTGCAAATTGTTTGTGGTGCTGCCAACGTGCGTGTCGGTTTGCGTGTGCCGATGGCTAAAATCGGCGCACTGCTGCCGATTCCTGGCAAAGACCCGCTGAAAATAAAAGCCGCAAAATTACGCGGCGTGGCATCATCCGGCATGTTGTGTTCGGAAAAAGAACTCGGCCTGGCAGAGTCGGCTGAAGGTTTGATGGAATTGCCGAGTGATGCGCCGCTCGGCATCACGCTGCGCGATTATCTGGAACTTGATGACAGCATTATCGAAATTGATCTCACCCCCAACCGCGGTGACTGCCTGGGCATTTCAGGTATTGCGCGTGAACTTGGGGCACTTACCCAGTGCGAAGTTGTTGAGCAGAAACATCGGGCAGTTAAGCCGACAGTCAAAGATACCTTTGGTGTCGAGATCAGTGCCGAGATGGCGTGTCCGCATTATGCGGGCCGGGTAATAAAGAATATTGATGTTGCCGCGCGCACACCGATGTGGATGATCGAGCGTCTGCGCCGCTCAGGCATTCGCAGCCTGGGTGCGGTGGTGGATATAACCAATTACGTCATGCTCGAGCTCGGCCAGCCGATGCATGCATTCGATCTTGAAACGCTCGATGGCAAAATCACGGTTCGCTATGCGCAGCGGCAGAAAAAATCACCCTGCTCGATGGCAAAACAATCGAACTGGATGATGAAACCCTGGTGATAGCTGATAATGCGCGTGCACTGGCACTGGCGGGCGTGATGGGTGGTGAAAACTCGGGCGTTGCTGACACCACGCAAAATGTTTTCCTGGAAAGCGCTTTCTTTGTTCCGGAAGTCATCGCGGGCAAGGCGCGCGCGTATGGACTGCATACTGATTCGTCGCACCGCTTTGAGCGCGGTGTCGATCCCGAGCTGCAGGTCTACGCCATCGAACGCGCGACTGAACTGGTGCTGTCCATCTGTGGCGGCGACGCCGGGCCGGTTGTTGAGCACAGCACTGCTGCCTCAGATACGCCCGATCGTCTGCCGATGCAATTGCGCGGTGAGCGTATTACGTCGTGCTGCCTGGAATTTCGATGAATGGCGAGCAGATCACTGACATCCTGCAGCGCCTGGGCATGGAAGTGAAAACCTATACAGCGATGGCTGGCTGGTGAAACCGCCGGCTTTCCGTTTTGATATTTCGATCGAAGCGGATTTGCTGGAAGAACTGGTGCGCATTCACGGATATAACCAGATCCCGCGTACGCGACCGGCGAGACCAGCCCGAGATGCAGCCGGTTTCCGAGCGGCGCGTTCGATGGCCGTCATACGCCAGCGCCTGGTCGAACGTGGCTATTTTGAAGCGATCACCTACAGTTTTGTCGACCCGCGCTGGCAGCAGGTGCTGGACCCGCAGGGCCACGGCAGTGACGCTGGCGAACCCGATTTCATCAGAAATGTCGGTGATGCGCACCGGCTTATGGCCGGGCCTGCTGCAGGCCCTGCGGCCATAATTTAAACCGCCAGCAGCCCCGGGTCAGGCTGTTCGAAAGCGGGCTGTGTTTTCACCCACAGTCGCAGGGCCTGCCCGAACAAACTGCTCGTCTTGCCGGTGTCATCTGCGGTGAACTGGGCACCTTCAACAATGGGCGGAAGGTCGCGCGCGGTCGATTTTTACGACATCAAAGCGGATGTCGAGGCACTGCTGGCAGACCACGGCGGGCGAGATAGTTTTCAACCCGGCGACTCATCCGGCGCTGCACCCGGGTCAGAGTGCGCAGATCTCTATCG
>CAWKAL010000110.1:0-64205 GCA_963847575.1 uncultured Gammaproteobacteria bacterium | reverse complement strand
TTCGCGACACCGGGGTTTTTCGGGATCACGATTCAAAATGCGCAGGTAACCGATACCATACCCAGTCGCCAGGGCTATATTTCTGATGATACTACCAACAGCTCGGCGGGCATTCTTAATGTAACAAAAGTACCCGCAGCGCCGGCCCCGCTGGCTGAAACTGATATTACCTGGACATTTGATCCATTCTCTACAGATGAAGTTTTCAGCGTCGACCTGGTTGAGCGCACATTGAATGATACGGATAGTCCGGTCACCAACATGCACGGGGCAAATCGAGTAGATACATTAAATGCCACTTTTGATGTCAACTTTGGTGGCACGGTGATTTCATTTGGTCCGACGACGCCGGGTTATCCGCCACCGGGATTGCGTCAGCGAAATGTACGTGTCATCGAGCCCAGCCTGACAGTCATCAAGGATGTCTGTAATGAAACCATCAACGGCATTGGTGCTGCCTGTACCACCTTCCTGCCGCTGGTGAACGATGGCGATACCAATGATGATTATGTCTATCGCATCAGGATTACCAACGAAGCGACCAGACGGTGGTTACTCCAG
The DNA here is from genome assembly GCA_963847575.1 of uncultured Gammaproteobacteria bacterium. Taxonomy (GTDB): domain Bacteria; phylum Pseudomonadota; class Gammaproteobacteria; order SZUA-229; family SZUA-229; genus JASBSR01. Next base: position 63,644 of record CAWKAL010000110.1, on the reverse strand, counting down.
CGTGCCCCGGCTTACGATGTTGATATTACCGATGTGCTGGATCCAAGCGATTTATTGACGCTTGCCAATTTGGCAACTGACGGCCTCGACAATGATGGCGATGGCGTGGCTGATGAGGCTGACGAAGCCACCATAACCATTCTGCCGGACAACACCCCGGGCGGTGGCGCAGCAGGCGCAGGCACAGTGACGATTCTGTCGGCCAACAGTACCGCGCTGCAAAAGATCGATCCAGGCACCACGGTATTCCTGTATTACCGCGCCAACCCGGATGATGCAGTCGCACCGGGGCAGCAATTGCTCAACTCGGTGACCACCCGCTATGACACCTTGCCGGGTGAGTCCGGTAACCAGAATGTACCGCTGGAAGCCAGCGGTACCTTCGGCGGCGCGCGCGAATACAGCACCACGGCGCAAACCGCCACTATCGAAATTACCGCGCTGGTCGCACCGCCGGATTCGAAAGGCGTACTCAACCTGTCACATACTGCACTCGGCGGTGCGGCGCCGTTCGTGGGTCCGCAGGATGTAGTCGTGGGCGAAGAAATCGAATACCAGCTGCAGGTGGAAATGCCGGTATCGAACCTGAATAATTTCGTGATTCGTGACGAGTTACCGCCCGGCATCCGCTGTATCGAAGCGCAGACCATTGACCTCAATGGCAGCTATACAAATTCAGTGGGCGACACCACCAATTATGCAGCTGCGGGTTTCGTGTGGAATGGAAATCCGCCCGATCCGGGCCCGGGCCCATTCGTTGCCGACCTGTACCGACAACCTGGTCGAATGGAATTTCGGCAACCAGCAATTAACCACCGGCCCGACATTCAATTTCACCGCGACATTTATTGCGCGCGTCGAAAACACGGCAGCCAACGTCGAAAACGCCATGATACGCAACGGTGGTGTTGGTGCAGGCAGTACCCAGGTCACGGTGAGTTACACCGATGCCGGCGGCAACCCGGTGGTGATTAATCTTGGCCCCGCCGATATCACCGTGCGCGAACCTTTGATCGTGCTCGACAAGTCCTACGCCGTCGCGAATGCCGATGCCGATGACGTCATCACGGTGACGGTGACTGCGACCAACAACGGTACTTCGCCAGCGTATAACCTGCGCGTGCTGGATGATCTGGATGCGGTCGCCAACCTGAGCTATGTAGCGCTGAGTAACTCGGCGAACGTCAGTGTTGATACAGCCACGCTGGGCGCAAACAAACCGATCTTCAGCATGGCTACACCGGCGCCAATTGCGGCCAGCGGTGGCAGCTTTGTATTTACCTTTGACATACTGGCCAGTTCGCTGGTGCAGCCGCTCGAAGTGCTGGATAACACCATACAGGCAGACTGGACATCATTGCCCGATGCGAACACCGCATTGAATTCGGGCGGTACGATTGGTGCTGACGGCACCGCCACCGGCATGCGCATCGGTGCGATACCCAACGCCGGCAGTCTGCTGAATGATTACGAAGCCACGTTCACCAATATCAACCTGAGCGTACTGCCGGTAGACATTGCCAAGAACGATTTAAATCCCGCGGTCGTACCCACCATAGGTGAAGTCAAGAATTTCGAACTGGTGATTTCCATTCCGGAAGGTGTCACCAATAACCTGGTGATTAACGATGACCTGTTCGCCGCTTCCGGCTTGCCACAGAACGCGGCCTATGTGCTGCTGAATAATCCCGGCGATATCACCTATAGTTTCTCCGGCATTAACACCATCAACGGAGCTGCACCGGCCATTGCCGCACCCACTGTCAACGCCAGTAGCGTGGTGACGTGGACTATCGGAAATGTGGTGACGAATACCGAAAATGATGCAACGCCGGGTCCCATTGTACCAACGATTCGCATCAATTATTTCGCGCGCATCGAAAACAACCTCAGCACCGATGCCGGTGATGCCATGCTCAACGCGGCGACCGCGGATTTCACCAATGGTGACATACGGCGGCACGGCGACTTCGGGGCCGGTGGCCGCACCGCAGGTTGATGTGGAAGAACCGTTACTGGTCGGCACCAAGGTGGCGAGTAATGTCACGCCGGGCAAAGTCGCCACAGATCCGCCAGACGGTGGTGACATCATCGAGTACGTACTCACGCTGACTAACAACGGCACCAGCACCGCGTTTGATACCAATATTGTCGACACCCTGCCGGCGGCCTTGCAGTTTGTTGCAGGCTCGGCGAGTGCGACTATCGGCGGCGCTGCCATTCCCCTGTTTGATCCAGTCCCTGCCGGCGCGCCGGGCGGCCCGCTGATCTGGGGCCGGGGCAATGCCGACGAAACCCTCGATATCCCGGTCGGTGCCGCGCAGCAACTGGTACTGACCTATCGCGTAGTGGTGCAGGACAACGTGCTCGCCGACCTGTCGATTAACAACAGCGTGCTTGCCGACTGGACCTCGCTGAACGGTGTGTCTGCAGATGAACGTACCGGCGCGGGCTGTCCCATGATTACCGCGCCGAATGATTACTGTACTGCACCGATCATCGCGGTCGTCACCACCAGTGATAACAACGCCGTGGTGAAAACACGTCTCACGGATACCTTTGTTGCGGGTGACGCCAATGTGCGCATTGGTGACATTATTGATTACGAATTGCGTTTGACCGTACAGGAAGGTTCAACGCCGGCGGTGGTGGTACGCGATCTATTACCACAGGGGCTTGCGTTCGAAGGTGTTGTCAGCATCAACGGTGATACTGCAGCGCCGTATGCGGCGATCCCGCCTTTCACCCATAGCGATATTCTGGCAGCGAACATCACGGTCGCAGGGAATCCGATCACCGGCCCGAGCACCGTGACCTGGACCCTGGGTGATATCGTCAATGCTGCTGATAACAATACCGCGAATGACGAATTTGTCCTGGTGTATCGCGCGCGCGTACTCAACCTTGTGCATCCGCAAGTCAATAATATCGCGCTGACCAATACCGCGACCCTGGATTACACCACCGCGCTCGGTGCAGCCACCACGGAAACTGATAACGAAGCAATTGCAGTACTACAACCTGATCTAAGCGTTGCCAAAACCGCATTGCCTGCGGGCGGTGATGTCATTATTGATGCCAACGAGCTGATCGATTACACCGTCGATATTACCAATAATGGCACTGCGCCGGCGTATGACACGGTATTGCGCGACATTATTCCTGTCGGTTTGCGTAACGGCGGTGCGACTATCACCATGGTCAGTACACAACTGGTGGTGGCAGCAACAGTGTTACCTAATGTTGCGCCGGTGTATAACGCGGCCACAGGAGTCGCGACCTGGGATTTCGATTCCGGTGTAGCGAACCAGTACAACATTCCGCCGGGTGAGACCTTGCGTATCGTCTACCGCGTACAGGCAGAAGCCGATATCGGTGCCGGCCTCACCATGACCAACTCGGCGCAGGTGCAGCTGTATTACTCGTTTGATGATGATGCCGTGCCGGTGGTGGGTGGAGTCACCGGTGTGCGTGAAATTTACGGCCCGAGCAATACCGCAACCGCGACCTTGATGACGCCGGCGGCGAATCCGCTGGATAAACAGAACCCGGCGAATCTGAACGCATCGATCGGTGAACCGTTCACCTATCGCATCACCATTCCGGACGTGGTGCAGCCAACGGCGATCCATGACGTGCGCATCCTGGATAATCTCGCCCTGTCCGCGGCAGATCTTGTGTTTGTCAGCGTGACGCGTGTTTCGGGCTCGCTGCCCTGGACACCTGTCAATGTTGGCGATGCGAAAAATCTTATTATCCAGGATTCAGGTCCCGACGGGATTGATATCCCGGCGAATGAGCAGGTTGAAATAGATATTACCGTGCAGCTGCGCAATCAGCCGGTGAATACCGCAACTCCACCGCTGTTGTTTAACAACACCGCGAGTTACACCTTCAACATGGTCGATGATGACAACGGCACGCAGGGTGTGACTGTGCCGGTCACCACCGGCAACATGACCGTGGTTGAACCCGAGTTGACGCTGATTAAAACCGGCCCGGCGATCGCGCAGTTTGGCAGTCCGATTGCGTATCGACTGGAAGTTGAAAATACCGGCACAGGTCCCGCGCACGATATTACCATTCGAGATCGTTTGCCTGATGTGACAGACGCCGGCCCACCCCAAACCGGCGGTACCTGCGATATTTCTCCGAACAATGTAATCGTACAGGTGACCGATGATGCGCTAGCGGTATTGCGCACCCTGGTACTCAACACGGATTACACGCTAGTACACACACCGGCGCCAACATGCGAGTTTGTTATTACCACGACCTCTTCACCGTTGCAGCCGGCTGCGATAATTGCTGCCAATGAACGCCTGGTGATCACTTACGATGCTTTCCTCGATGTCGATACTATCAATGCTGTGTCATTAACCAATGTTGCGGGTGTCACCGAATGGTTCAGTGCCGATACTGCGGGTGCAGGCGCTGTCGGTGAAGTCAGAACCTATACGCGGGTACTCACCGACGGTACACCCTTAGTCGTTGATAACCAGGATAACCACACGGTGTTGACCGAGGCGCCGATCCTGGTGATTCAGAAAACCGTGGTCAACACTACCTCGGGACAGGATCCGGGTGTGAATGCAGAACCGGGTGACACCCTGAGCTACACCATATTTATCCAGAACACGGGCCCGGTCGCTATTAACGGCATACGCGTGACTGATGAACCCGACAGGTTAACGACACCACCGGGCCTGTTTGTCCCCGGTTCGATGGCAAATATCACCACCACTGCAGGGACTGACAACAGTATTATCAATGGCGGTGCTAACGGCGCCGGCCTGGTGGATATCAGTAATATTAACCTGGGTGATGTCGGCAACCTGGTAACACCGGACAATGTCACCATTACGTTTGATGTCACTATTCAGCCGGTGCTGCCAAGCGGCAGCCTGATACGCAACCAGGCCCTGGTAGAAGCGCCCAACTTCAGCACCCTGTTGTCGGATGATCCCAACGTCAACGGCGCAGATAATCCGCTGATCTTCGGTGACGAAGACACCACCAATACCCTGGTGGGTTCGGTACCAACATTCCGCCTTGCAAAAACTGTCGCAGGATTTAACCGGCGATCCCAATGTGCTCGCGCAGGGTGACAGCTTGCGTTACACCATCACCGCGAAAAACATCGGTGTCGAAAACGCAATCAATACCTTCCTGCGTGACCAGGTACCGGCGAATACGACGTATGTTGCCGGCAGTACCACCTTGAACGGTGCCGTCATTGCCGATCCGGCCGCCGGGGTTTCGCCTCTGCAAAACGGAATCCTGATCAACGCACCGGAAGATCCCACGCCGGGTACCATGCGCGCCGATGCTAGTGGCACCACGACCAATGTCGCCACCATTACATTTGATGTAGTAGTGGCTACTGACATCGTTAACGGCACGATTATTTCCAACCAGGGCTTTGTCACCGGCGAAGGTGTTGGCAGCGGTCCGTTCCCGACACAGCAGTCGGATGATCCGTCCACCGATATCTTCGGTGACCCGACGCAGGACGTGATTGGCAACCTGCCGATACTCGATGTGCAGAAAACCGTGACCCTGCTGAACGATGTATTGCTTGATGGCGTGGTTGATACCGGCGATACCCTGCGTTACACATTCAACATCAGCAATGCCGGCGCGATACCTGGCACCAGCGTTATCCTCAGCGATAACGTGCCGGCCAATTCAAGCTATATTGCAGACAGTGTCACCATCAATGGTAATGCGATCACCGATACGGTGCCCGGCACATCTCCGCTGATCGCCGGCATCGATATCAGTTCGTCTGACTTGCCATTACCGACACCCGGTAACGGCCAGATGAACCCGGGTCGGTCAGCGCTGGTGACCTTCGATGTAACAGTCACGGGTGCGGCCGGCCAGTTAGTGACGAACCAGGCAACACTGGCATCGAACGAATTACCCGACGAGTTATCCGACGCCGACGGTAACGACGAGAACGGCGACCAGCCCACCGTGATCGCGATTGGTAATGCACAACAGGTCGTCATCACCAAGGAAGTGCAGGTGGTCGGTGGCGGTGTCGCGCGTGCCGGGGGCCAGCTCGAATATATTATCCGCGCTGAGAACGTCGGCAGCGTCGACGTGACCAACCTGCTGATCACCGACGATCTCAACCTGCCGGTGGCCGGACAAATAAGTTATGTGAACGGTTCAGGTCGCATGAACGGTTCTGTCAACGGTGTCAGCGAACTCGCTGGCGTGGTTACGGCCGATTTCGGTACCACCTATGGCGTACTCGAAGCGGGTGTTTCGGTCACGTTGAATTTTGTAGTTGATGTGAATGCGTCTCTCGCCGACGGCACCATGATCGACAACACCGCCAATGTTAGCTGGAACGCGGGCGCACAGAACGCATCCGACTCGGCCAATGTAGATATCGGTTCGGCACCGGGTATCGCCGTGCTCAACGGCACCGCGTGGCACGATGCCAATTTTGATAACGTGCTCGACAGCAATGAACGCCTGCTGGAAAACTGGAGTGTAGAAATTTATCTCAACACCCAGTTGCTCGATAACGTGTTCACCGACGCCAACGGCCAGTACCGCATTATCGGTCTGACCCCGAGCAGTATCGCAGGCGGTGAATACGAACTGCGCTTTATCGCGCCGGGCGCAGGCGGCGGCAGTGCCTTACTGGGTGTGGCCGACTCCGCGAGTTCTGCCGTGCCGTTTAGCGACGGCCTGCAACTGATCAGCAGCATCAGCGTTGGCGCCGGTAGCAATACCTTCAACCTCAACCTGCCGATTGATCCTAACGGCGTGGTTTACAATTCGATACTGCGCACCCCGGTCGAAGGCGTTACGCTCACTATGTTGAATGCAAGCAACGGCAGCCTGCCGGTGCCGGTGAGCTGCTTCAATGATCCCGCGCAACAAAACCAGGTGACACTGGCAGACGGTTATTACAAGTTCGACATGAACTTCAGCGTGGCCGGTAACTGTGATGTCGGCGACGCGTATGTCATTGAAGTTACGCCACCGGCCACGGGCTATGTTGGTACCACCTCGGTGATAATTCCGCCGGCACTGGCGCTGACGGATCCACCGTTCAGCGTACCGACCTGTCCCGGCAGTGCAGATGACCAGCTCAGCACGGTACCGGATCGTTGCGAAATCCAGGTCTCTGAACAGGCGCCGGCAACTTCGATCGCACCGCGCACGACGGGCACGAATTATTACCTGCAATACACCCTGGGCAATAGCGCGAGCCCGTTCACCAGCCAGATATACAACAACCATATCCCGATCGATCCGGAGCTGGATGCTGCAATCGCGATTTCGAAAACTTCGGCGCTGCTCAATGTCACCCGTAGCCAGCTGATCCCGTACACCATTACGCTGAACAATACGCTGGCAGCGCCATTGCAGGATCTCGATATCGTCGATAACTTCCCGGCGGGCTTCAAGTACGTGGCCGGCTCGGCGCGTATCGACGGTGTGCCGACCGAACCGACAATCAACGGCCTGATGCTGACCTGGCCGAACCTGACACTGAATTCATCTGAAGTCAGAACCATCAAGCTGCTGCTGGTGGTCGGTTCCGGTGTTGGTGAAGGTGAATACATCAACCTTGCGCAGGTCATTAATAACCGCAATGGCGAAGCCGCCTCAGAGCAGGCGAGTGCCACGGTGCGCGTCGTGCCCGACCCGACCTTCGACTGTTCCGACATCATCGGCAAGGTGTTCGATGACAAGAACCTGAACGGTTACCAGGATGAAGGTGAAGAGGGAATACCGAGTTCACGCGTGGTCACTGCGCGCGGTATCGAAGCCAAGACCGATGAATTCGGCCGCTTCCATATCACCTGTGCGGTGGTGCCGAATGAAGATCGCGGTTCGAACTTTATTATCAAGCTCGATGAACGCAGTCTGCCGAGCGGTTATCGCATGACCACAGAAAATCCGCGAGTACAGCGCGCTACCCGCGGCAAGATGCTGAAGTATAACTTCGGTGCCACTATCCATCGCGTGGTACGTCTCGACATGGCCGATGCCGTGTTCGAGCCCGGCACCACCGAGATGCGTACCCAGTGGCTGTCGCGTGTTGGCCTGCTGCTGGAAAAATTAATCGAAGCGCCATCAGTATTGCGCCTGTCCTACCTGGCAGATGTTGAAGAGCCTTCGCTGGTGGAAGATCGCCTGCAAAGTGTGAAAGACGAAGTCGAACGTCGCTGGGAAGGCCTGGATTGTTGTTACCGCCTCGAAATCGAAACCGAAGTATTCTGGCGTCGCGGCAAGCCGGCGACGAAGGGTGGCTTCGATGACTAGAGCGATGCACAAATATCTGCACACCCTGTTGTTCGGCACGCTGCTGAGTGCGCTGGCAGGGCCGCTCTATGCCGAGCTTGGTTTTGACGATGCGCCTGAAGGCACTACTGCGTCGCCTGCATTACAGTTGCAGTCGCACCCGCTGGGCGAGAACACCGAACAGCAGTTGCCACCGGATGAAGTATTCAATCTCTGGATACAGGATGAAACTTTCTTCAGGCCGCGCGAGGAAGACCGTGTCGAGATGCAGAAAGTGCTCGACAAGAAAGCTGATACTTTCAAACTCGAAAATGCAGTGCCGCCGATTGGTTTCCGTTCAGGTGAAGCCGATATTCCCGAATCCGCGGTAACGCAATTACGCGAAGTGCTCAATGGCATGAAGCACCGCGCCAATGTACGGGTGCACTTTATTGGCCACAGTGATACTGACAAGCTTGGCCCGGGGCTGACAGCAAAATACGGTGACAATATTGGCCTGTCGCGTGCCCGCGCAGAAATCACCGCAGAATTTTTCCAGCGCGCACTCGATCTCGAACCCGAGTCCGTCAGCTATGACGGTGCCGGCGAGAGCCAGCCGATAGCCAGCAACGATACGGTAGAAGGTAAGCGCAGGAACCGTCGTGTGGAAGTACAGGTGTGGTACGACGAAATCACCGAGACTGCGGTTGATAAAGAAGTTGTGATCGCGGCTGTCGGTCTCAACCGTGTCAAGGTCTGCCGCAATGAAACGGTGTGTAAACTGCAATACCGCGCCGGCAATGCAAAACGCGCGCGGCTGAAAAATCTGGTGTCGCCGCTACGGCTCGAAGTAGGCCAGACCGAAATTCCTGCTGAATTTATTCGCCAGATTAGCGAGGTGCTGGGCAACCTGCGTGACAAGAACAATGTTGTCGTGCACTTCGTCGGCCATACCGATAACCTGCCGTTGACCGACGGTGCTGAACGTATTTATCGTGACCACACCGGTTTGTCGAAAGCGCGTGGACGCCGTGTCGCGCTCGGCATCCAGGATGCGATGGGTCTGGAGAACAACGCGGTGAGCTCGACCGGCAAAGGTTCGGCGTTCCCGGTGGCTTCGAATGATACCGAGAAAGGCCGCGCACTGAATACGCGTGTTGAAGTCGAGTTCTGGCACGACGATCCATTTCAGGAATTCACTGCCGAGCCGCAGGCTTGCCCAGATGCTGATGTCGCCGAAACCATCACCCTGGCGTACGATCCGCCCTCGGGCCCGATCCGCGCGATACGTTATAAAGAAGGCAAGCCGATGTTGCCGGAAGGTTACACCAGTCGCCTGAAAAAACTCATGGATGAAATTTCTGACAAGTCCAATGTACGTCTTGGCTTTACCGGGTATACCAATAACGAGCGCATGGATCGTCGTACATCGATGGTATACGGCGATGATATCGGTCTTTCAACCTCACGCGCGCGTCGCGCCATGGAGATGGTGAAACAGGAACTCGGCCTGGACGACAAGCAGGTCGAATATGAAGGCCTCGGTTATGTGCATTCGAAAGATGTGGCCAACACCGGCTTCAAACAGTTTGATACCTCGCGCGTCGAAGTGCAGGTGCTGTACGACGAACTTGCAGTGCTGGAAGAAAACGAAGGCCTCGATATCACCCGCATCGACCGCGAAGCCACTGCGCACAACCCGTTTGCACTCAACCTGATGCGTATCACCATCGATGGCGTGCCGGAATATGATCCGTATAAAAATATTGCTGACCTGCAACGCTGTACCGATGTTGCACTGGAAAAAGCCGACATCCAGTTCCGTTTCGATAATCTTGAAATGCGTCCACGACTGAATGTTACCGCCTGGCCGAACACGGTGCGTTACCGGGATGACACTGAAACTGAGCTGGCGGAAAACGCGGTCAGCTTCCAGGTCTACAGTAATTACCCGAGTTTTATCCATCATGCAGAAGTGCGCATCTTCGAAGACGAACAATCGACCCGCGATGAACCCATGAACATCGTACCGGTCGATGAAAATAACCGCGCGCACTGGTCTGCTGACATAGAAAAATTCACCGCACCGGTGATCAAGCTCAAGTATGTGCTGCGGGTTTATGATGACAAGGGCAACTTCGATGAAACCACGGCGCTGCCGTTATGGCTGGTCGACAGTGTCGAAGAAGATGCGCTGGCAGCGTTTGACGAGGATGTCACGGCCGTCGAACAGCTAGTGGGCTATGGTGAAAACCACCTCGGCATGCAAAATATTCCACTGGCGGGTGGCACCGTGCTGGTCAACGGCAGCAATATACCCGAGGGATTCAGTGTATGGCTGGCCGGGCGTCGCATGCCGGTTAGTGCGGAACATACCTTTGTCGCTGAAGAAATTTTCCCCAAAGGTTTCCACACCGTAGAAGTTGCGGTGCTCGATCCCGCGGGCAACGGTGACCTGTACATGCGCGAGCTGCAGTTTGACAAGAGTGACTGGTTCTACGTGGGCATTGCGGATCTCACGATTGCGAAAGACAGCACCAACGGTCCGGCGCAACTGGTCACGGGTGATAAAACGCATTACGACAATGATTTGAATGTCGATGGTCGACTGGCGTTTTACGCCAACGGCCAGTTCGGTGATGACTGGGAACTGACCACCAGTGCCGACACTCTCGAAGGCCCGTTCGACGAACTGTTTACCAACTTCATCGAAAAAGATCCGCAGTCACTGTTCCGTCGAATTGATCCTGACCTTGCTTATCCGACCTTCGGCGATGATTCCACCGTGGTCGAAAACGCACCGACCTCGGGCAAGTTCTACGTCAAGTTACGCCAGCACGACAGCTTTGGCCTGTGGGGTAATTTCAAGATTGCCTACACCGATACCGATCTCGCGCATATCGATCGCGGGCTCTACGGTGCCAACGGCCATTATGAAAGCATGGGCGCTACCGAGTTCGGCGAAAAATCAATCATGGTTGATGGCTTCGCCGCCGAGCCGGGCACCATTGCCGGTCGTGATGAATTCCGCGGCACCGGTGGTTCGCTCTACTTCCTGCGTCACCAGGACCTGTTGATCGGGTCTGAACGTTTGCGTATCGAAGTGCGTGACAAGGATTCGGGTATTGTGATCGGCGTGAAAAACCTCACGCCCGCGATTGATTACGATATTGATTATATCCAGGGCCGGGTGATCCTGAGTGAGCCCCTGTCATCCACGGCCAATGATGACCTGCTGGTGGATAACGGTTCACTCAGCGGCAACCCGGCGTTCCTGGTTGCGCGTTATGAATACACCCCGGGCTTCGCCGATATTAATGATGTTGCTGTCGGTGGCCGTGCCCATGTCTGGTTTAACGATAATGTAAAACTGGGCATTACCGCCAGCAAGCAGGATGAAGCCGATAATGAAAACACTTTAAACGGCATCGACCTGACCCTGCGTAAGAACGCCGGTACCTGGCTGAAAGCAGAAATCGCCAGCAGCAAGGGCGACGGCACTGGCGCGCTGAACTCGAACGACGGTGGTTTCAATTTTAACCAGCTCGATCAGGACCTGGATCCGAACACCAAGGCCGATGCCTACCGTATCGAGGCCAGCACCCGGCTCGAAGACCTGGTGGACAATTCACGCGGTACCGCCAGCGTGTACACGCAGAATCGTGAAGCCGGGTTCTCCGCGCCCGGACAGCTCACTGCCAATGAAACCGAACAGTTCGGCGGTAAGTTGAACATGGCGCTGAGCGAAGACATGAACCTGAACGTCAAGGCCGACAGTCGCGACCAGGAAAATTCACTCAACACCTCGGCAGTGGATGCTGATGTTGAATACCTGCTGGATGAAAACTGGCGCCTGAGCACAGGTGGCCGACTCGATACCCGCGAAGATAATTCAGCGGTGATCGCCGCTACGCAAAAAACCGGTAACCGTTTCGATGTGGCATTTGAAGCTGCGTTTGATTCCAAAGAAGACTGGACCGCCTACGGTTTCACCCAGGTGACAGCAAACACCACCGGTAATCGTGAAGAAAATAATCGCGTCGGTGGCGGTGGCAGTATCCGTGCCACCGAAAACCTCAAGCTCGATGGTGAACTGTCATTCGGCCAGACCGGCACCGGTGCAAAACTGGGGACAGATTACCTGGTATCAGACCGCAGCAGTGTTTATCTTAATTATGCACTGGAAAACGAGCGCACCGATAATGGCGTGAGTTCACGTCGCGGTAACATGAACACCGGTGTGCGCTCGCGTTACAGTGATAGCGTCAGCGTGTACGCAGAAGAACGTTATGCGCACGGTGATGTACCCACCGGCCTGACCCACGCACTGGGTGTTGACCTGGCACCGAATGATCGCTGGACCTACGGTGCATCACTCGAAGCCGGCTCACTGACAGATGACAACACCGGTGCTGATACCGAGCGCCGTGCACTGGGTTTGAAAACTTCCTACACCTATGAAGCTGTGCAGTATTCGGGTGCACTTGAATACCGCACCGATGATACCGACAACACCATCGGCGGCACCAATAATCGTAAAACCTGGCTGGTGAAAAACAGTGTCAAGTACCAGCTCGATCCGGCCTGGCGTTTTATCGGCAAGCTGAATCATTCCGACAGCAAGAGTTCACAGGGGGAATTCTTCGATGGTAAATTCACCGAGGCAGTGCTGGGTTATGGTTATCGCCCGATCCTGAATGATCGCTGGAATTCATTATTCAAGTACACCTATTTCTTCAACGTCCCCACCGCGGAACAGGTCACCACGCAGAACACCTCGGTCGAATTCCTGCAAAAGAGCCATATACTGTCGCTGGATACGATTTATGATTTAACAACCCGCTGGAGTCTTGGCGGTAAATATGCCTATCGTCTCGGCCAGGTCAGCCAGGACCGTGTCAACCCGGAGTTCTTTGACAGCCGTGCCAGCCTGTATATCCTGCGTGCCGACTGGCACTTTACCTACAAGTGGGATGTGTTGATGGAAGCCCGCCTGCTCGATCTGCCCGACGCGCAGGATCAGCGCAGCGGTACCCTGTTTGGTATCTACCGCCATGTCGGCAAGAACCTGAAATTCGGCGTGGGTTACAACTTCACCGATTTCTCGGATGACCTGACGGATCTTGATTATGATTCACAGGGCTTCTTTATTAACCTGGTTGGCAAGATTTAGAAATACTATTTGCCACAGTGGTCACAGAGAACGCAGAGGTTTGCAACCTTATATCCTACGCGCCAGGCCGCTACAGTTACGTTACTCCGGCACCAATATACTTAACCCGCTTTAATCCCGTCATCCTGGCATGTTTCTGGCCGGGATCCAGTATCCTGACGCCTCGCAGGATAGAGTCCTGTCTTGATCAGGGTCAACGAGCCACTTCAGGCTTGAGACTATCCTGATAATTGTCTAAATGTATTCATGACTATCTATGATTGGGAGGGTGGTTGTTCGTGGGTTATTGCGCCTCGTTAATTCAGTGCTCAGAAACTACCTTGTTGCAACACGCGTATTGCATGCCGACATATCGATGATCAGCAGGCTATCTTTTGCGCGCCTTGTTTGCATTGGCACGATCATGCTGATCGCGGGCGTTGTGATGGCATCACAGCCCTGCAGTATCTTCGAGGGTGGCAAGGTTGATCCGCAGCATTTGCGTGTCATGCGCGATGCTGCCGAAGATGGTCGCCTGTATCGAGTAGATCCAGACAGGTCAAAAGTGGGTTTTTGCGTGCGTCATTTTCCGTTCCAGGAATTTCGCGGTGAGTTTACCCACCTTACTGGTGGGCTTGCAGTGCCGCCAGGGCTTTCGAAAGTCGGGCAGGCATTGTTACTGATACATACCACCAGCCTTGAATCAGAAAACATCGATATGTTGCCGATGGTGCAGGGGCGGGATTTTATTGATGCCAGTCGCTTTCCCGAAATCCTCTTCGTAGGGCGCGCGGTGCACCTGGACAATCAGGAACAGGGCCATGTCCACGGTGAGCTTACGCTGCACGGTGTAACCCAGCCGGTGGTATTTGAAATAAGCCTTCGCGTACTTGAGAACGGTGAAAACCACCGCCCCGATCGAATTTATATGAAGGGAAGGGGCGAGGTGAGCCGGTTTGAATTTGATATGAACAGTTATCGGTACTTTATCAGTGAATCAGTGCGCTTATGTATGTCAGTTGAAATGGTACCGTGGGGGCGCTGAACACCAACTTTAAGCGACTGCTTTTTGAATCAGCGGAACCAGCGGTTCTGGCAGGGTGATATTACCACCGAGGGCGAACTGGTGAGCCCGCTCAGACATTTTTCGCCAGGTCTTGCGGATAATGTCGATCCACTTCGCCTCGTCGTACTCGGGATGCTTGCCGGCGAATTCCAGCATGTAGTGCTCGATAAACACCAGGCCAATCACGTCTTCCAGCATCTGGGTGTCGGGGTTGGTCTTGAGTGATTTTTTGCTGACGGCAAGTTTAACGCGTTCGATAAAGTCATTATCGTAGCCGGCCTTCACCAGCAGCGCTGCCACGGTGTCTGCATGAAAGGTGTAAAGACGCGTGCGCCACTGGTGGTAGCCCTTGCGGTCCATCGGGTAGTCACTGCGTGGGGACTTCCAGCGCTGGATGTGCTGGGCGCGCACAGCGATTTTCATCGCATCGTCGGCCTCCGGCGCGTAACGTTCGATCATGTCGGACATGCGATGTGAATACAGCAGCTCTTTCGGCCAGTCCTTGCCATCGCTGGATTCAATGTTGGGATCTTCACTGTTTGCAGCATCGATGAGTTTTATAGCGGTGTTAAACATTTGTTGCTCTGGCATATTGTTTTGGCAAGTTGTTTTGAACGGGTGCGATTTTAAAGCACAGCGCGATATTTATAACCCGTGAAAATATATGGCTTACTTTTTCTGCCATGCACCATTGATCTGTATGTAACTGCCGGGGGCAGACTTTTCAATGGCCTTCTTGCCTGCCAGTTGTTCTACTGCCTGTAGTGAAGTGTTATTGCGGGTGGCAATTTCCTGGTATTTTTCTTTACGCTGGGCATTGACGCTGTTCATCATCGAAGTCACATCGGCTGAGGGTGATTTGACGGCTGCCAGGTAGCCACTGGGGGTCTCACCCACCAGCCCCTGGTCTTTGGCTGTTTGCAGGTCGATTGCATACGCTGGCTGCGCTATTAACAGCAGGCATGTGGTAAATAGGGCTAATAAATGTTTCATTGTGGCTGGCCTCCGTTAGAAAAGTCCGCTGTCATTGCTGAATACGTCTTCAAGATCTTTATCTACCTTGACGCGAATTTCATGTTCGATTTTGACATTGAGATTGATGGTAATAGGTTTGTCGGGTGCTTCAACCTTGACGGTGGGGGAACAGGCGATGATAAAAATCCCCAGGGTGAATATCAAAAGTAGTCTTTGCATGTGTTTTTTACCGGCCTGGTAGTTACTGTTGGGTTTTTTCATACTGACGGCGAACTTTTGCGTCGATCGCATCGCTGACGCCTTTGGCATATCGTAAGCTTTTGAGTAGTGAAAGCAAGTTTTGTTCAGTATTTATATTCAAATGCACGGGGCGATTTGTATCAAGCTCCGGGCTGGTTCCTTTTAACTTGAGATCTATGGTCAATACGCCTTCAGGGGTGAAATCGACGCCGGCAGATAATTCACTGTAGCGGAAATCCCGCAGAGCGTCCAGTGTGATGCCAGTGAGCGGATTCTGTTTCAGCTGCTCAGTACCGGCGGCTGGATTGTAGCGAATAGTGCCGGCACGAACGTCATTGATGAAGGCGCCATGTTCGATAGAAATACCCTGCGCATTTATAGTCACCGGTATGTTGCCATCGATTCTGCCAGTGACCGTGATATCTTCGAGTTGCTGGGTCTCAACAATTTTCGCGAGGTCTATGTTGGTGGCATTTACCTTTAGCCTGTTTGTAGCAGAATTCAAATTATAGATAAAATCATCTGCAGTGAATTTTCCGCCAAATATTTCACCCTGTAGATTTTGTATCTCGATCTCGGGCAGTAATTTCTTTTCGGGTGTTTTGAGTCTAAGTAGAGTGCTTATATTGCTTGCAATAACACCGCTGTCCATGTGCTTAAGTTCAAATTGTGTTGGGCGAAGTGATTGCAGTGTCGGTTGTATTCCAAGTTCGTGATCAAAACTGAGGCCGGAGAACAGCAGCTCGCCAATACTGCCACCGGCGTCGTCAAGTGTAACTTTAGTCGTGAGTGTGAAGTCAGTTGTCTGTGACCAGTGTGCCCGTGATGACAGGTGCAAAGTTCCTGCCAGAAGATCAAACGGCCAGGGCCATGGCGATAGTAGCTGGCTGAGTTTATGTGTATCGGTGTTCAGGTTTATCGGTGTTTGCGGGTCGATCAGCAGCGTGCCGGCTGCGGTCGTAAAATTGTGCCTGGCAACGAAGCTGAATTTTCCAGGCAGATCGGCTGGAGCGAAACTGCCGTCTAGTGACACTTGCTGGTCGTTCGCCTGTATGCGCGTAGAGAGCTCTTTCAGCCGGAGAACCTGTTCTGGCAGGTTTAATGTGAGTGTGTCGGTATGGATTGTGGCGTTATAATCCCGGCCGCTGGCAGATGCCAGCAGTACACCTGACAGCATTATTTTTCCAGGTACGAGTGCAATCGTATCGTAGTTGAATTTGTTAAATGTCACGTACGAGTCTTTATCCAGGCTCAGCCGATGTTGTGATTCCGTGTTTGAGTAGATGCCGGAAAAATGGATTTCAGCTTTATCCGCACTATAGCTGCCCGCAGTGATGCGATTAGAGCTGGCGCTCAAGCGGGTACTGATTGCATCCGTGTGTTTGAAATCAACCGCGATTGCGCCTTTTATTGTGCCTGTGGTATTGATGGTGTTCAGCTGCCTGGTTGGATCTAGCCAGTGCTGCAGTCTTTGCGGGTCGAGCTGGTAGGTGCCTGCTAGCGTGGTTTCGTGATTATCCGTGTCCGGGAAATCAATCATGATGCCTGCGGCAGATTCCCCGGGCGTGTCAGAAAATCTTAGTTCAGCTGCAAGTCTGTCCGCTGTGAATTGTGTAATTGCGAGCTGGCGTTGACGGGTGTCGGTTGACTGCGGCGGCTGTAGCAGTGTCACGCTTGCCTGTAAGGTGCCGGCATCATGAATCACGTCGAGTTCAATCGGCATGTCCTGCAGGGCATCGAACGGCTCGCCGTGCAAGCACCATGGTGTGAACGCTGACGCGATTTGCGAATGCATATTCGTGCAATCCATGCCTGATTGCCGCAAGCACTTGTACAGGTTGCATCACCTTTGCTGTGGCAGAGGATTCAGGCTGCACGTCCTGGGCAGGCGTATAGTGTACGTCGAGCCGTTTAATTGTCAGTGATTCAATCCGGCCGCTGGCGAGCTGGCCAAAGCTGTAGCCAATATCAAGATCTTGTGATTCTAGCTTGAGCAGGCCCGCGTCATTGGCAAGACTGAAACCAAGGCGTGCCAGCTTTGTGTGATCAAGGTCGAGCTGCTGTATGTCGGCACTGACGTCCTGCATTCCGGCATTACGCAGGGCTGCCAAAAACACGAATTCTGCAAGTGTTACGCGTGCCAGCCAGAGCCCAGATAACAGTATCAACAGAACCAGCACTATTATGTAGCGAGTTTCAGGCCTGCGCATTGTTGGTATCCGGGGTGTGCATCATTGGCCGAGAGTCGTGTTTGTTCCTGTGACTTTAGTGGTTGCCAGCGCCAGGTTCAATTTCCAGCTGCTGCAGGCGCTCCAGGGTACCGACATCGGTCCATTTGCCTGTATAGAGTTCTGCGCTGATTAATCCCTGCTGGCTTCTATTGCGAAGAATCGGTGCGAGCGCAGCCTTGCCATCGGGCATGTTGTTGAATAAATCTGCGCTGTAAATACCAATGCCGCTGTAGGTATACATGCTGGAAGCTGTATTGGTCAGCATGCCGTGTTCAATGCCAAAGTCTCCCGAGGTATTATGGTCAGGATTTTCAACCAGCAAAAGATGTGCCTGCGTATCGAGTTTTTTATTTGCCCAGGTCGAAAAATCAAAATCACACCAGATGTCGCCATTGACGACAATGAAGGTTTCACCGAGCAAGGGCAATGCGCGAATAATACCGCCCGCGGTTTCGAGTGCTTCGCCTTCATTCGAATAGCGTATGTTCACGCCGTAGCGTGTACCATCGCCGAGTGCCGAATGAATCTGCTCACTCAGCCACGCGGTGTTGATGACGATATCAGTAATGCCTGCCCGCGCGAGGTTTTCGATATGGTATTCAATCAGTTTTTTTCCGGCGACTTCAAGCAGCGGCTTGGGTGTGCGGTCAGTCAACGGGCGCAGGCGTTCACCGCGGCCGGCGGCGAGTATCATGGCGCGGGTGATTTTCTTATTCATGGAATAAATAACAGGCTGAAGCACATAGTGTCAGTCGCCCAGCTGTGGATGGCTAAGAACGCATGTCTGCAGCAATTCAAGCAAAGGTTTGAGTTCTGCATAGCGTTCGCACACATCCACAACATACTTAAGTGTTAGCGGCAGATCATCCAGGTATTGCGCTTTGCCATCACGGTAATTCAATCTTGAAAATATGCCGAGTACTTTCAGATGGCGTTGCACGCCCATCAGGTCAAACCAGCGCAGGAACGTTTTAAAATCAACCTTGAGCTGTGCAGTTGCAAGATAGTTTTTCAGCCAGGCTTCGATGCGATCACGCGGCCATTCTATGTAACAGTCCTTGAACAGGGACACGAGGTCATAGCTGATCGGTCCGATGACCGCATCCTGGTAATCAATCACGCCGGGATTATTGCTGCTGGTTTTCATCAGGTTGCGCGAATGATAATCACGATGCACAAATACCTGCGGCTGTTGCGTGGCGTTGTCTATAAGCAGCTTGCAGCACTGTGCAAGTGTTTGCTGCTGCCTTGCATCCAGCTGCACGCCAAGGTGCCGGTTGAGGTACCATGTTTCGAACAGTCCCATTTCAGTTTGCAGGCGCTGGGCTGTCATAGGCGGGTAAATTATTTTTGATGGCCTGCATCCTGACCAGGGCGCCGATAGCATCGGCATACAGGCTGTCCGCACTGTTGTCATTCAGCAGGTCCAGGTAGGGTTCGCTGCCCAGGTCTTCCAGCAGCAAAAATCCCAGCGACGGGTCCTGCGCCAGGATCGCGGGCGCATTTACACCGACCCCCCTGAGTAAATGCGTGACATGAATAAACGCGCTGCAGTCTTCTTTGTCCGGCGGTGCATCCATAACGATACGGTCGGTATTGGCGGCGCTATCATGTACACGGAAATAACGGCGGAAGCTGGCGTCGGCAGAGGCCGGCAGCGGTGCGCTAAAATTTCCCTCGGCGAGTGTGTTTAACCATTGTGTCAGCAGGGAAATGCGGTCCTGCGATTGCGCTACGGGTCTCAATTTTCTGGCTCGGTCATTGTTATAATTCGCCGCCATTCTATCAGCCTGTGGAGAAAGTGTGTCTTATGAGCGGAACTGTTATGCATAAACCTGTTGTGATCGTCGGTCTGGGTGAAATGGGCAGCGTATTTGCCCGCGGATTTCTGCGCGCCGGCTACCCGGTGGTGCCGGTGGTGCGTGGACACCAGCATGGCTCAACAGGCGGCCGAACTGCCCGATCCCGAGCTGGTGCTGATCGCGGTCGCTGAAGCTGATTTACAGCCCATGCTCGAGCAGGTGCCAGCGCGCTGGCGCGATCGCATTGTACTGCTGCAAAACGAGCTGCTGCCGGCGGACTGGAAACAGCACGGTATCGAACCGACGGTGATATCAGTATGGTTCGAAAAGAAAAAAGGCCAGGATGTGAAAGTACTGATTCCGTCACCCGCCTATGGGAAACACGCACAGCAGCTGGCGGATGCGCTTGGCACACTCGCTATCCCGGTACGGGTACTCGAGGACGAAACTGCGCTGCTGTTCGAGCTGATTCTGAAAAATGTGTATATCATCACCACCAATATCGCGGGTCTACGCGTCGGTGGCACTGTCGGTGAACTCTGGCGTAACCACCGCGAGCTGGCGCAGGATATTGCGCGCGAAGTCATGCAACTGCAGTTCGCCATGACCGGCGAAATCATTGAACCGGGCAGGCTGATGAACGGCATGCTGGAGGCCTTCAAGGGCGACCTCGATCACAAGTGCATGGGCCGCAGCGCCCCGGCACGGCTCGAACGCGCACTAGCACTGGCAAAACACTACCAACTGGATTTACCCACCATAGAACTGGTGAACCTGTCGAAGAAGAGTGCGTAGGTGGATTACAAAGATAAAGGCGCAACCGCAGAGGCGCAGAGGACGCAGAGAAAGATTACAGGTTATATGCAAAAAAATTAATTGCCGCAAATTACGCAAAGGACGCAAAGTAAAAATAAATCGGTGGCTATTCGGCGGGCGAAGCCCGTCCAGACATAAAGATTTTATTTGCGTTCTTTGCGTAATTTGCGGCCAATCATTTTTACAATTTTAAGAATGTTTTCTCAGCGTCCTCTGCGCCTCTGCGGTTGCGCCTTAGGTTTTAACTTTCTATAAACAATTCGCCACCAGCATCTTGGGTGTGCCGCCTTCTTTTTCGATCAGGGTGGACACCACCGCGCCGTATTCGATTTTCAGGCGGCTGTAGACATCATCGAGTGACATGCGCAGTACATTGGCGATGACCGCGCGCGCGACGCCGGCGTGCGCTACGATGAGCACGCGTTTGCCCGGGTGTTTCTCGGCAATCTCGCTATAGGCCTGCCACACGCGTGCGGAAAAATCTTCGAGTGATTCGGCGCCGGCAGGGCGGTTATGTACCGGGTCTGCGTAAAACCGCTCCAGTGCCATGGCATCGGCCGCAATGATTTCTTCGGGCGTTTTGCCTTCCCAGGCGCCAAAGCCGATTTCTTTCATCGCATCTACAATTTCATACGGACACTGCATACGCGCGGCAAGCGCCTGGGAAAATTCCGCACAGCGCAACAATGGCGAGCTGATAATCACATCCCATTGTAGGGTTTCAGGTGTAGATGCCCACATTTGCTGCCAGCCTGTTTCGGTCAAGGGGTCATCAACACCGTGGCCACGATAACGTCTGCCACCCACGGGTTCGCCATGGCGTATGACATCAATCCGGGTTTTCAACTTAACCAGCCACCCATGGTGAGTAAGGCAAGCATGGTGACCCAGAGCAGCACAGAGCGCATCACCAGTCCACGCACGGCGTGGATGCTGGCCACCTCGTCCAGTTCGGCGTGGTCCTTGATAGCGCCGATACCGGTAGTCACCAGCACGTCATAATTGCGTAAGCCGAGGTCAGGTTCGGGGGTACGAGAACGATACGCCTGTACGGCGCTTTCAAAATTTCCCATCATCGCGTAGCCAAGGGCGAGCATGCGTGCAGGTAACCAGGCCATCCAGGCGTGGAGTTTTTTCGCCAGCTGGATTTGCCCGGGAGAATTGTCGTCGTCCCTGGCGAGCTGGGTGATGAAGCGAAACAGCACTGCGCCAATCGGGCCGAGCAATACGAACCAGACCAGTACCGAAAATATGCGCTGGTTGGCGACATACAGAATGGCGCGCGTGACATCGGAGGTTTGCTGGTCAGGCACGGTCGATGCCGAGCGTTCGGTGATCACGCCTGCATAATGCATGGCTTCTTCATCATCACCCAGGCTGCGTGCGTCCAGGTAGGCTTCGATGTCGCTGGCCAGGCAGGCCGGGCCGAGACAATAAATCACGACCAGCACACCAAATATAAAATAAGGGCCATTAAACAGGGTGTCATGCAGCGCTAGCTGAACCAGCAGGATCAGGCCCAGCGGTAACAACAGGATCAGGATGATGTTCAGCACGGGGCTGCCAATGGGCAGCCGCTTGCTGAGCCAGCCGGAATAATGCTCGAACCAGCCAAGGTCGCGCAGGTCATGATGCTCGCGCAACAGGCGATCAAGAATCAGGGCAATAATGACGGTTATGAGTGACATAATTAGTAACGTGGCAGCGCCAGTCTCACGCCGATTGTTGATCGGGCGCGCTGCTATCCAGCAGGGCATAAAGTTTATCCCATTCAAATCCACTGCCGGGGTCTGTTTTTCGTCCCGGTGCAATATCGCTGTGGCCGGTGATGTGGTCACGGTTGATCCCCGGGTAGGTGGCGCAGAGCGCGGTGATCAGCGCGGCCAGGGTTTCATACTGGATGGCTTCGAATGCCGAATCATCGGTGCCTTCAAGTTCGATGCCGATGGAAAAATCGTTGCAGGCCTCGCGGCCGCAGTAATTTGACTGCCCGGCGTGCCAGGCACGCTGCTGGAAGGGGACAAACTGGACCAGCTCGCCATCGCGCCTGATAAGCACATGCGCAGAGACCTTTAACGGCGTGAATCTCGGCGAAATAGGGGTGCTCATCCGGCGGCAGGGTATTGCAGAACAGCTGCTCTATCCACGGCCCGCCAAACTCACCCGGCGGCAGGCTGATGGAATGCAGCACCACGAGATCCAGCGGCGCACCCGCAGGCCGGTCATCGGCGTTGGGCGAGGCCACCTGGCGCGCTTCGCGAATCAGGCCAGTGCTGGGATCAATCTGCATGTGGTATTTAAAATTTGTTATTTATTCGTTAGTTAACAGAGTCTAGCTGGTTCAGGGGGTGTTTTTGAACTGCAGACAAAAAATCGTCCGCGGATGAACGCAGATGAACACAGATAAAAGCAAAGATATCAGCCGCGAATAACGCAAAGAACGCAAAATACAAACTTAATGTTTTTATTCGCGTCATTTGCGTTTTTCGCGGACAATATTATTTGCTTTTATCCGTGTTCATCTGCGTTCATCTGTGGATATTAGTAATCTTCCATACCCTAATTCACCGACCAGATCCATCACCCCCATGACAGGATGATATTTCCCGCATCTTGCGTACAATGGCGGCTTCGTTTGTGGAGCCCCCGTGAGTCAAAAATCCAGTCCCAGCTTAAATCCGCAGCAGGCGCGCGCGGTGAAGCGTATTGATGGCCCGATGCTGGTGCTGGCGGGCGCCGGCAGCGGCAAGACCCGCGTCATTACCGAAAAAATTGCCTACCTGCTGGGGCCCTGCGGCATCTCGGCCAGCCATATCGCGGCGGTGACGTTTACCAACAAGGCCGCGGAAGAAATGAAATCCAGGGTCAAAAGCCTGGTCGGATCGAAGGCCTCGAAAGGCCTGCGCGTGTCTACCTTTCATCGCCTCGGGCTGAATATTCTGCACAAGGAATACACCGCGCTGGATTACAAGGCCGGGTTTACCGTGTTTGATACCCAGGACGCCATTTCCACCCTGCAGGAGCTGCTGAGTGCGCGCGGTGAACGCGGCCTCGATCTTGCGGGCAGGGTGCAGGCGCAGATCTCCAGCTGGAAGAACGACGGCCTGCTGCCCGAGCAGGCGATTGCCGCGGCAGAAGACGATTCGCAACTGCAGGCCGCGCGTGCCTATGTGAAATACCAGCGCCAGTTGCACGCCTACAACGCCTTCGACCTCGACGACCTGATATTACAGCCGGTGGCGCTGTTCAGGCAGCGGCTGGATATTCTCGAAAACTGGCAAAACAGCATTCATTATTTACTGGTGGATGAATACCAGGACACCAATGCAATGCAGTACGAGCTGGTCAAGCTGCTCACCGCGAAACGCCATTGCCTGACCGCGGTCGGCGATGATGACCAGTCGGTCTACGCCTGGCGTGGCGCACGGCCGGAGAACCTCGAGCAGCTGTCGATCGATTTTCCCAAACTGAATGTGATCAAGCTCGAACAAAATTATCGTTCCTGCGGCCGCATCCTCAAGGTCGCCAACCAGCTGATACGCAACAACCCGCATGTCTATGAAAAAAACCTGTGGAGCGAGCTGGGTTATGGTGATCCGCTACGGGTGATTGAATGCAGCAGTGAAAATGCAGAAGCCGAGCGCGTCTGTATCGAACTGCAGTCGCACAAATTGCAGAACAATGGTCGCTACCGCGATTACGCGATTTTATACCGCGGCAATTTCCAGGCACGTTTATTTGAACAGCAGTTGCGTAATCTCAATATTCCGTACGTGGTCAGCGGTGGCCTGTCATTTTTTGATCGTACCGAGATCAAGGATGTCACTGCGTATTTGCGGTTGCTGGCAAACCCGGATGATGATGCCGCGTTTTTGCGCGTGATCAACACCCCGCGGCGCAATATCGGCTCAGTCACGCTGGAAAAAATTGGCCGTTATGCGACTGATCGAGGCGTCAGCCTGCTCACCGCCTGCGGTGAAGTCGGGCTGCAGTCGCACGTGCCCGCCAGTGCGATCAAACACCTCGACAAGTTTACCGACTGGCTGCTGCGTCTCGCACACCGCGCCGAAGATGACGCAGCCAGCACTATTATGCAAAGTCTGCTGGATGATATCGGTTTCGAAGGCTGGCTGATGGAGCAGAGCAAGGATGTGGAAACCGCCGAACGCCGCTGGGCGAATGTGCTGGAATTGCGTGAATGGATCACGCGCCTGCAAAAACAGGAAGAAACCCGGTCGCTGGCCGACCTGATTTCGCGTTTGTCACTGATGGATATCCTGCAGCGCAATAAAGATGAGCGTGATGTCGATGGCGTGCAACTGATGACCCTGCACGCCGCCAAGGGACTGGAGTTTCCGCATGTATTCCTGGTCGGCTTTGAAGAACAGTTGCTGCCGCATGCCACCAGCATTCAGCAGGACACCATCGAAGAAGAACGCCGCCTCGCCTATGTCGGGATCACCCGCGCGCAACGCACACTGACCATGACCATGGCAAAAACCCGCAAACGCTACGGTGAACGTAACATTTGCGAACCCAGCCGCTTCATCGAAGAGCTGCCACAGGACGAACTCGAATGGCACGGCGGCGCACGCCAGGAAAAAACCACCCAGGACAAGGGCAAGTCGCACCTCGCCGGACTGCGCGCGATGCTGGAATGAGGGAAGCAATTAATAATGAATGATTAATAATGAATAATGAATAATGAAAAAAAACCTGAACCGAGCAGGTAGCTAATTTTAAAATTCACTATTCACTATTCACTATTCACTATTCACTATTCACTATTCACTATTACATTATTCATTATTAATTATTCCCTATCCCCAATGCGCACGCGGTGGTATTTGACATAAGTAAGTCCTTATATCATAATGCGAATCGTTTTCATTTGTGTTTAAACGGTTCCCGACCATGACAGCCAGAATTCTACAAGTTTTTGTATTTGCTACTTATTTATCTTCATTCAGTGCCTATGCCGATACTATGGCCGCTGCGGATTCGTCGCAGCGCCTGTTGCAAATGCTGGATTACGTGGGTGTGGACTATGCGCCAACGGTCAGCGAGGGGCGGGTGATCGATGGCGTCGAGTATGCCGAGATGCAGGAGTTTTCAGGGGAAATTCTGAACCTGCTCAAGACCCTGCCGCCGGTGGCGAACAAAGCCGAGCTTCAGCAGGCTGCTGAGCGCATCAGCTCTTCGGTTGAGCGCCGCGTGGACGGCGGCGAGGTCGCGCGTTTGACCGCACAGCTCAAGCTGGCCCTGATCAGCAGTTATGACCTGGTGGTGGCGCCTGCACATCTACCGGCGATGGACCAGGTGAGCAGCCTGTACGACTCCAGTTGTGCGAGTTGTCACGGCGCGCAGGGCTATGGCGATGGTGAGCTGGCCGCGGGAATGTCGCCGGCGCCGAGTAATTTCCATGATAGCGCGCGACAGTACTCACGCAGCGTATTCGATCTCTATAACACTATCAGCCTGGGCGTGCCCGGCACCCCGATGGCATCGTTCGCGCATCTGGCTGATGAACAACGCTGGGCGCTGGCATTCATGGTGAGCCGTTTTTCAGGTAGCACGGTGCAAAGCCAGAACGGTGAGCTGCTCTGGCGGCAGGGGCATCTGCACGACAAGTTCATGACGATCGCAGATATCACTTCGACCTCGTATGCCCAAGCAGGTGAGCTGGCATTGCTCGCTGGCCTGTCAGACAAAGACGGCGAGGCGGTGCTGACCTATCTTCGCGATACACCTGAAGTGTTGCAGGTGAGTGATCATGCTGCGCTGGATACCAGTATTGCAAAGCTCGCAGAAAGCGTTGAATTTGCCCGCGCCGGTGATGCAGTCAATGCACATAAAACCGCACTGTCAGCCTACCTTGATGGTTTCGAGCTGGCAGAGCCGAGCGTGTTAGTCCTGGATAAAGCGCTCAAACTCAAAATCGAACAGGCCATGCTTGAATTTCGCGAGCTCTCGCGCAGTTCAAATATCGACGCGCTGGAACAAAAGCGTATTGAAGCCGTGGCGCTGTTGATCGATGCCAAGCGTTTGCTGGGCAGTGGCAGCATGTCTGGCGAAGCCGCGTTTACCGGTGCATTTATTATTTTGCTGCGCGAAGGCGTGGAAGCCATCCTGGTGCTGGCCGCGATCATGGCGGCACTGATCAAGACCGGTCGTCGCGATGCGATGAAATATATTCACATTGGCTGGATTGGCGCGATTGTACTTGGCATATTCACCTGGTGGGTGGCGGAAAATATTATCAGCATCAGCGGTGCCAGTCGCGAAGTCACCGAGGGCGCGGCCGCACTGGTCGCGGCATTGATCCTGATCTACGTTGGTTTCTGGTTGCACAATGCCAGCCACAGCAAGCGCTGGCAGCAGTTCGTGCAGCACAAAGTATCGAGCGCGATGGAAGGCAGCACGCTGTGGGTACTGGCGCTGGTGTCGTTTATCGCGGTGTACCGCGAAATGTTTGAAACCGTGCTGTTCTACCAGGCGATGTGGGTGCAGGTGGACGAGGGTTCCGAACAAAGTTTCCTGATGGGCATCGGTGCGGCGATCGTGCTGCTGGTGGTGCTGTCTCTGCTGGTGTATCGCCTTGGCATCAGGCTGCCAATCCGCCAGTTTTTCCAGATTAATGCGGTGCTGCTGTTCCTGCTCGCGGTCATTTTCACCGGTCAGGGGATTGCTGCCTTGCAGGAAGCCGGCATAGTCAGCACCAGCCTGATGAATTTCCCACGCATCGAAATGCTCGGCGTATATCCCACCGCGCAAAGCCTGGGCCTGCAGTTGCTGGTATTGCTCACAGGCGTTGGCCTGATGATGTACCAGCGCAGAAGCAGCTGAAGCCTTTGGCGGGCGCCGATCAAACCCCGGCCTCGGTAGTCCCTGGCGGGGGTTTTTTTATTTATGTGCTAATCTTTATGCATCCCCTGGCCGTAAAAATAACAACAACTCATGCCGGATACCCGCGATCTAGAACTGCTGCTGCTCGGCCACGCACCCATCCTGCAGATCGAAACCCACGAAGAAAAACGCGCGCTCAAACTGCTGGTCGAAATTGCCACGCGCAATACCCTGTCTATATTTAAATGGTCGGTGACGCAAGGACTGGCGCGGCTGGATATTGATCTCGGCACTCAGAAACACATCGCCGAGCCGGTTGAAGTCCTCAAGCATATTGCTGCAGTTGAGCGTGAAGGTGTATATATCCTGCTCGATTTCGAACCCTATTGCCAGGACCCGGTGAACGCCCGCCATCTGAAAGAAATTGCAATGAGAATGGAAGGCACGCGCAGCAAGCTGGTGCTGGTGAGTCATGACATCAGTCTGCCATCAAGCCTGAAACACCTGGTCGTCAAGTTTGAACTCAGCCTGCCGAATGAGGCTGCACTCAATAAACTGGTGGGTGAAGAAGCCACACGCTGGCAGCAGGAAAGCGGCAAGCGCCTGTCGACCAGTCGTGACAATATTTCTCGGCTGGTGAAAAACCTGGGCGGCCTGAGTTACAACGACGCACGTCGCCTGATCCGCAATGCCATTGTTGATGACGGCGCAATTACCAGCGATGACCTGCCCGAAGTGATGCAGGCAAAATACCGCCTGCTGAATCGCGATGATGTAATTTCATTTGAATACGAAACCGCAAAGTTCAGCGAAGTCGGCGGCATGGCCCGGCTTAAGCAATGGCTGCAAACCCGCGAGTCGGCATTTCTCGACGCAAATAACGGCAAGTCCCTCGACCGTCCGCGTGGTGTATTGCTGCTGGGCGTGCAGGGCTGCGGCAAGAGCCTCGCCGCCAAGGCCATCGCAGGAATCTGGAGAGTACCTTTGCTGCGGTTTGATTTCGCCGCCTTGTATAACAAGTACATCGGTGAGACAGAACGTAATTTGCGTGAATCATTGAAAACCGCGCAGGTGATGTCGCCGTGTGTGCTCTGGATTGATGAAATCGAAAAAGGCATTTCCGGCGGTAATGACGACGGTACATCAAAACGTGTGCTCGGAGCATTCCTGACCTGGCTGGCAGAAAATAAACAGCATGTATTCGTGGTGGCAACAGCAAACAACATTCACGATCTGCCGCCGGAGCTGATACGCAAAGGCCGACTGGACGAAATTTTCTTTGTCGATTTACCCTCGGCAGATATCCGCAAACAAATCTTCAGCATCCATATGCAAAAACGCGGTCTCGAATCGAGCGCGGTAAAACTCGATGAACTGATCGACGCCAGTGAAGGCTTCTCCGGCTCGGAAATAGAACAGGTAATCGTTAGTGCGCATTACGCCAGCCATGCCAGCGGCGAACCGGTGACGACGCAAACCCTGCTGAATGAAATCAGTACAACCCGGCCGTTATCCGTGGTCATGGCAGAACACATAACACAACTCCGCGACTGGGCCTCAAACCGAACTGTGGCGGTGGATTAGGTATAACGGATTTAAAGGCGAAACCGCAGACGAGCGCAGAGGTCGCAGAGAAAACCGATAAGGGTAAAAAAATTGACCGCAAAGGCGCAAAGGACGCAAAGTAAGAAATGAACGCTTGCATGTATCTTTTAGCGGGCGTAGCCCGCCCTGTAATTTAGATTTTCTTTGCAATCTTTGCGCCTTTGCGGTTTCGCTTTTGAGTTTTGCTTTATAACTCAGTGAGCGCCACCGCCAGCTACCTGTTAAAATTGGCGACTCCTGCTGATTGCCTGTGGAAGTATAGCCATGGCTGAATTTATCAAACCGTCGAAAACCCTGTTGACCCTGGTCGGGCGTGCGATGGGGGAATTCCTGATGTTGCGCGAGGGTGACCGTGTGCTGCTCGGGCTTTCCGGCGGCAAGGATTCACTTTCACTGCTGCATATACTGCATCATTACCGCAAGGTGTCGCCGGTGAAGTTTGAATTTGGCGCGATTACAGTGGACCCGATGGCGGGCGACTTCGACCCCTCGCCAATGATTCCTTACCTGGCTGACCTGGGCGTTGATTATCATTATATGCGCGAGCCGATCATGGATATGGCGAATGAACACATGGGGAAAAAATCCTATTGTGCTTTTTGTTCGCGCATCAAGCGTGGTGTGATTTATAGTGTCGCGCGCAAGAATAATTACAACGTGATTGCACTGGCGCAGCATCTCGACGATCTTGCAGAAAGCTTTTTAATGTCGGCTTTTCATGGTGGCAAGCTCAATACCATGAAAGCGCACTATGTGACTGATGACGGCGACCTGCGTGTTATCCGGCCGCTGGTCTATGCGCGTGAACGCATGACGCGTGATTTTGCATACAATAACAAATTGCCGGTGATTGCAGATTCCTGTCCCGCCTGTTTCAGTATGCCAACACAGCGTCAGCACATGAAAGAGCTCCTGGCTGGCGAGGAAGCGAGCAACAAAACACTGTTCAAGTCTTTGCTGACTACGCTCAAGCCATTGATGGCAGAAGGCGCACCGGCTGAATGCAGGCAGCGTTAACAGTTTGATAACCTGCGCGTCATTTCATCTTCATAACAAAGAACAATTATCCACGGATGAACGCTGATGAACACAGATAACAACAAAAATAATAGTCTGCGAAAAACGCAAAACAAAAATTAACTGGTTTTACGTTTTTCGCAGACATTGACCTGCTTTTTATCCGAGTTCATCAGCGTTCATCCATGGATAATTATTAACTCGTCTCATGCAGAACCATAAATTATCGCAAGTCCGAGTAACAAAGGTGTTAACACGGATGCGGCAACGTTAGCAGCGAGGTAGCGCGGATGATCGCCTATTGTTTCATTAAATTTTCTGGCGCCATTCAATGCATAGAGTGCCAGTGGTGACGGTGCTAGTGCGGCCAGGGCGAGGGCGGGAAATATATTGAACGTAACACCAGTTGTGATCAGCATGATAGATGCAATCACAAACGCGAGGTACACACGGTTAGACTTATGTGTACCATAGACAATCGGCAGCGTCCTGCGTCCTGCGCTGGCGTCAGCTGCCATGTCGGGATACTGGTTCAACAGTAATACATTATTCACCAGGAAAAACGGCACACCGCCGGCGAGGAAAGCAGTGGCCGTGTAGTGGCCCTCAAGCACAAACTGTGTGCCCGCGACCATCAGCAGTCCAAAGCCTGCGCCGGGTGCGAGCAGGCATAGCACGGGATGGCGGTTGACCCAGCGCGTATAACTCACCACCAGTGCCAGCCCGGCAATGCCGATGGGTAAAATACCGGGGCCGTATAGCATGTACAGGTAAATGCCAATACCAGCGCAGGCCAGCAGGGTCAATATGCTTGCCAGCAGCACAGTGTTCGCCATGCCTGGGTTTTCTGGTAATGCGCCGCTGCCGCCGCTAAATGGTGTTTTGGTTGTTTGCAGATCAAGTCCGCTTTTGAAATCCTGGTATTCATTCAGCATGTTGACGCTGATGTGTGCCAGTAAAGCGCCGGTGAAAACCAGCGCCAGCATGCGTGTATCTATACTTGACTGGTTTGCGATCGCGATGCTGGCGCCGAGGAAAATACACACCGGCGTCAGTACCAGGAACGGGATGCGTGCTGAACGCATGATGGCGCCATAATTCATAGATAGTTCATAGATAGTTCATATTTACAATACCGGTTTGTTCGGCACGCAGGTTTCAACAGCTTGCAAACTGCGGCGTGATTCGATGCAATCAATCAGGATATATTTTTGCTGAGCTGTATGACCTCGGTTTTGATTTTCCTGCGCACCCTGATGTTGAGTAGTTCTACACCAACCGAGAATGCCATGGCGAAATAAATATAGCCCTTGGGCACGTGCACATCGAAGCCTTCTGCAATCAGGGTGACACCAATCAGCATGAGGAATGAAAGCGCCAGCATTTTAATGGTGGGGTTGGCGTCGACAAACTCGCCAATGGGCCTGGCTGCAAAAATCATCACCACCACCGACAGCAAGATGGCAATCACCATGATGCTGACATGCTGGACCAGACCAACCGCGGTGATTACGGAATCGAGCGAGAACACGATATCCAGCAATCCGATTTGCACGATGACTGACAGGTAACTGCTTTTCGCTGGACTCGCCTGGTCAGGGTGGACAATTTCCAGGCTGTTGTGGATTTCGTGGGTCGACTTGGTTAACAGGAATAGCCCGCCGACAATCAGGATCACGTCACGTCCGGAAATCGCGTTATCGAAAATAGTAAACCATGGACTTACCAGGCCCATGACCCAGACGATACTGAGCAACAACGCCAGTCGCATCAGCATGGCCAGCACCAGTCCAATCTGTCGTGCACTGTTGCGCTGATGGCTCGGTAATTTTCCCACCAGGATGGAAATGAAAATAATATTGTCGATACCCAGCACGATCTCTAATGCAATCAGTGTGCTAAGCGCGATCCAGGCTTCCGGTTGTGTTACCCATTCAAACATAAGTGTCTCACGCGGGTTGTGGCGATTGGGTGGATGGTGCTTGTTTGTGCATGCCCGCGGGTGCTGCAGCAGGTGTGCGCCTGCTTATTTTACACAGGCTTTTTTAGAAAGGCGCTGACATTGTTTCAGCAGGCGGGCGCGTTTTGTATTTAACAGCTGGCGTGCCTGCTGCCAGGTCGACGGGCTTGCCAGCTCTGGGTGCATGGCAAGCTGGTGTTGCAGGGTCGTTTCCAGTACGCATAAATCATGAATATCACCGAGCTTTTCGCCGAGCTTTTCGAGGGTTTTGTTTGGCAGGGGTGATTTGCCGCTGACAGCGCGCAGCGCATCAGCCTGGTAATACAGTCGCTTGACCTGTTTACGCCATGAATGCAGGGCGATGCAGTCGGCTTCCCTGATCAGCAGGTCGGCTTGTTTGCAGGTTTTCCGCAGTCTTTTTTTCAGGTAGTTGCGTATGTTTTTAACCCGGACATCGATCAGCGGGAATGCCTGGTAGGCGTTCAGTATGTCAGTAGTCATGTGCTCGACCTGGTTGACATCGTACAGCTGCGGCAGGCTGGATTCGGCGATGCTGGTCCGGGTGCTGCTGAACAGCTGGAGCACGTTTGGCTCATCTACTTTTGCAATAATGCTGTCGAGCAGTACCAGCAAAACATCATGATCGCGGCAGGCAGAAAGGGTCTTTTTAAGCTGTTTCAGGTAATCATCCAGCTGCGCGAATTCCGGCTGGTGTCCGCTAAGTGCTTCGTGCAGCACCAGCATGGCGCGTATGCGTTTTATGCACACGCGAATTTCATGGGTGTTTTTTTCGTCAGCGATGGTCTGATCGACATGCAGCCGGGTAATCGGCTTGATGTACTTGTCGAGCAGGGATTTACCGGGCAGATGTTTCATTACATTGCCCGGTAGCCGAAGCGCCTTCTCAGGTCGCGCAGGATGATATAAATCCACGGCCACAGCAGTGCTCCGACCAGGCTGGGTGCAAAATAAAGCCCGGTGTCCGGTGCCTGTCCCATGATGCCGTACACCCACAACACCAGCAGCTGTTTTAATAATAATAAAAAGAAAAACACAATTGCCTGTTGCAGTAATGATGCCACGCGCAGACGCTGGTGCTGGCTATGTACAATATAAACCGCGATGACCAGGCCGAGCGCATGCTGGCCGAGCAGGGCGCCGTGGGTGACATCGAGCATCAGTCCAAGTCCCCACGCGATGGTGACGCCAATACTGGCAGGCAGTGCCATCACCCAGTAAATCAATACCAGTGTTACCCAGTCAGGCCTGAATGCCTGTGCCCATTCAGGCAGCGGCATAATCGTCAGCATGAATGCGGCGATGATCGTGAGTGTGCTGATGCGCGCGTTATTATTCATCGCTGCTCACATTTGTGGCCGGCGGTGTATCCGCCTGGGTGGCGGCCTCTGCGGCAGGCTTTTCGGCCGGGTCAGCTGCAGGCTCGACCACAGGTAGTTCATCCACCGGCGGTGCGGTTTCTGTCGGCGGGTTGTGCCAGACCAGCAGAACCTCGCGACTGCGATCGAGTAGTGCGAGCGGTTCGGCGCGCACGTTTACAAACGGTTCACCCATCGGGCGTTCAATATGGGTGATTTTTGCCACCGGGTAATTGGGCGGAAAGCGACCGCCGAGCCCGGAGGTAATCAGCAGGTCACCTTCGCGCACATCGGCATTGTGTGGAATATGCCGCAGGTCGAGATAATCAATTTTGCCGGTGCCGAATGCCACTGCACGCAAACCGGTGCGGTCAATCTGTACCGGCAGTGCGTGGCTGGCGTCGGTGATCAGCATCATGGTGGAACTGCTGGCACTGACGTGCACAATCTGGCCCATAACACCCTGTGCATCGATTACCGGCTGGCCGTCATACACGTCGTCGCGACTGCTCTTGTTGAGGATTAATAACTGGCGATAGGGATCGACATCGACGCTCATGATTTCAGCCACCAGTACACGCTCACTGATCTTGGGCGTGGCGCTGAGCAGTTCGCGCAGGCGGGCGTTTTCTTTTTCGAGGATATCAAGTTTCTGCAATTGCACACGGCTTTGCAGGTGGAGATCTTTTAACTTGCGGTTTTCATCGAGCAGGGTCTGGTGCTCGCTAAGGGTTTCGTCGCCCCAGTAATACAGCCGGATCGGCAGGTCGATGGTGTACTGCAGGGGGTAGAGCAGGTGTGACAGGGCATTGCGCACAATTTCCAGCTGGTGCCAGCGGTGGTCGGCCGTCATCAGCACGATAGACGCCACGATCAGAACCAGTGTTCTGAAAAAAACCGGTGGCCCCTGGAGAAAAAGTGTTTGCATCAGAACAACAGCTTCGAGTTGTTGGATTCAGTCAGTTGTGCTGTGTGCACAGGACAGGACACGCTGATCTGCCCTGCAATGGCCTTATTCGACAGCGAGGAAGTCACCGCCGTGCTTGTCGATCAGTTCAAGCACACGACCACCGCCGCGTGCGACACAGGTGAGTGGATCTTCTGCCATCACCACCGGTAGCCCGGTTTCTTCCATAATCAGGCGATCAAGATCGCGCAGCAATGAACCGCCACCGGTGAGTACAATGCCGCGTTCGGCGACATCGGCGCCGAGTTCCGGCGGGGTTTGTTCAAGTGCGGTTTTGACTGCGCTGACGATACCGTGCAGGGGTTCCTGCAGGGCTTCGAGAATTTCATTGCTGTTGAGCGAGAAGCTGCGCGGAATACCTTCCGACAGGTTGCGGCCCTTGACTTCGATTTCGAGCAGGTCCTTGCCGGGATAGGCGGTGCCGATTTCGTGCTTGATTTTTTCTGCCGTGGCTTCACCGATGAGGATGCCGTAATTGCGGCGCACGTAGGAGATAATTGCTTCGTCGAACTTGTCACCACCGACACGCACCGAGGCGGCATAGACAATACCGTTGAGCGAAATCACCGCCACTTCCGAAGTACCACCGCCGATATCCAGTACCATCGAACCGCGCGGTTCATCCACCGGCATGCCGGCGCCGATCGCGGCGGCCATGGGTTCTTCAATCAGGTAGACTCGACGCGCACCGGCACCGGCAGCCGATTCGCGAATCGCACGACGTTCGACCTGGGTTGCACCGCAGGGCACGCAGATCAGCACGCGCGGACTCGGCCGCAGCAACTGGCTTTCGTGTACCGAGCGGATGAAATGCTGCAGCATTTTTTCAGTGATATTGAAATCGGCAATCACGCCATCACGCATCGGGCGAATCGCTGTAATGTTTTGCGGCGTGCGCCCCAGCATGCCCTTGGCGTCTTTACCGAAGGCTTCGATACTCTTGGGACCACCGGGACCACGGTCCTGGCGAACGGCGACTACTGAAGGCTCGTTGAGAACAATCCCTTTACCGCGCGCGTAAATCAGTGTGTTGGCGGTGCCGAGGTCAATCGAGAGATCGTTCGAGAAAAGTCCCCGAAAACGGTTGAGTAACATG
The DNA here is from genome assembly GCA_963847575.1 of uncultured Gammaproteobacteria bacterium. Taxonomy (GTDB): domain Bacteria; phylum Pseudomonadota; class Gammaproteobacteria; order SZUA-229; family SZUA-229; genus JASBSR01. The sequence goes on along the minus strand of CAWKAL010000110.1, from coordinate 28,242 downwards.
AGGCTGCTTACCTGTTGAAATCGTTATAGTTTTAATTATAGCTAGAGAATATAGGTCAAACTGACAAAATAAAGTCATATTTGCCGAAAAATGTGCGCGTACTGTAACAATCGCACCCTCTGCGGGCAAGTGGAATCGGCGCCGGTAGTGCGCACTAACAGACCTTAATAAGGGCCTGGGGTTCCATCTATAAAGTCTGGTGTATGGAGACAAAGCGCAGAGTATGCTAACTTGCCGCCTTCTTGAAGAACGTCCATAACGCGCAATGCGGAGTTTCCATGTCACTCGACGCCGAGCAAGTCAAAAAAATTGCCCATCTCGCACGCCTCAAAATAGATGAGTCGGATGTGCCGGGCTATGTTACCAACCTGGGCAATATTCTGCACATGTTCGAGCAGATGAATGCTGTCGACACCAGCAAGGTAGTGCCGATGTCGCATCCGCTCGATGCGGTGCAGCGCCTGCGTGAAGACGAGGTGCGTGAAACCAACCAGCGCGAGGTTTTTCAACGCATCGCACCGAGTACCGAAAACGGGCTCTACCTGGTGCCCCGGGTCATCGAGTAAGTCCTGTAACCTGTATTTGTTATACCGATTAGCCTAAACCAAAGCATACTAATGAGTGAGTATCACACCCAGTCACTGAGCGAGCTGTCAGCCCTGCTGCAGTCCGGCGACGTCAGCAGCCAGCAGCTGACAGAACATTTCCTGGCGCGTATTAAACAGCACGATGCGCAGCTCAACAGCTTTGTCACCCTGACTGAAGAACTGGCGATGCAGGCTGCACTGTCGGCTGATGCAACATTGAAAACCGGCAATGCCGATGCGCTCTGTGGAATTCCGCTGGCGCATAAAGATATTTTTTGCACCGAAGGCGTGCGCACCAGTTGCGGCTCGAGAATGCTGGACAATTTTATTTCACCTTACGATGCGACCGTGGTGGCAAAATTTAAACGCGCCGGCGTCGTCATGCTGGGTAAAACCAACATGGATGAATTTGCCATGGGTTCATCCAATGAAACCAGTTACTACGGTGCAGTCAAAAATCCATGGGACCTTGAATGTGTCCCCGGTGGATCCTCCGGCGGTTCGGCTGCGAGCGTGGCAGCACGGCTGGCACCCGCTGCGACTGGCACGGATACCGGCGGCTCGATTCGCCAGCCAGCTGCGCTGTGCGGCATTACCGGGCTGAAACCGACGTATGGCACAGTGTCGCGTTACGGCATGATTGCGTTTGCCTCCAGCCTCGACCAGGGCGGGCCGATGGCGCAAAGCGCGGAAGATTGCGCATTGATGTTAAACAGCATGACCGGGTTTGATGAAAAGGATTCCACCAGCCTGGAGCGCGAAACGGAAGATTACACCAATGCGCTCAACCTGCCGCTGCGCGGGCTGCGCATCGGTCTGCCGAAAGAATATTTTGCACACGGCATGGACGCAGCTGTAGAAAGCGTCATTCAGCAGGCACTGCAACACTACAAATCCATGGGCGCCGAGCTGATTGAAATCGAACTGCCCAACAGCGAGCTTTCAGTACCGGTGTATTACGTGGTCGCGCCGGCGGAATGCTCCGCCAACCTGTCACGGTTTGATGGTGTACGTTACGGTTATCGCTGTGAAGATCCGAAAGACCTGACAGATTTATACGAACGTTCGCGCGGCGAAGGTTTTGGTGCTGAAGTGAAGCGCCGCATCATGGTCGGTACCTATGCCCTGTCTGCCGGTTATTACGATGCGTATTACCTCAAAGCACAGCAGTTGCGCCACCTCATCAGTGACGATTTTAAAAAGGCATTCGAAAAAGTCGATGTCATCATGGGGCCGACCGCCCCGGGCACGGCATTCAAAATCGGTGAAAAAGCCGATGACCCGATATCGATGTATCTGTCTGACATCTACACCATTGCAGTCAACCTCGCCGGCCTGCCCGGCATGTCGATCCCGGCCGGGTTTGCCAATGGCATGCCGGTAGGCCTGCAATTGATCGGAAATTACTTTGAAGAAAGCCGCCTGCTGAACGTTGCGCATCAATATCAGCAGGAAACTGACTGGCATACGCGAATCCCGAAGGGATTCGAATGAATAATGAATAATGAATAAGTGAATAATGTAGAATAGTGTAATAGTGAATAGTGAATAGTGAATAGTGAATTGTGATCCGGAGTGTTTGAACAATAATTATCTGTGTTTATCCGCGTTCATCTGTGGATATACAGTTTTTTCCTTATGACTAATTTTTAACATGAATTACGAAGCAGTTATCGGTCTTGAAATACACGTGCAGCTGGCGACGAAGTCGAAAATATTTTCGGCGGCGAGTACCGCCTATGGTGCCGAGCCCAATACCCAGGCCTGCGCGGTCGATATCGCGCTGCCGGGTGTGTTGCCGGTGTTAAACAAGGAAGCGGTGCGCATGGCGGTCAAGTTCGGTCTGGCGATTGACGCGAAAGTTGCGCCGCGCTCGGTGTTCGCGCGCAAGAATTATTTTTATCCGGATTTGCCCAAGGGTTACCAGATCAGCCAGTTGAACTGCCGATCGTGGGCATGGGGCATATCGATATCGAACTCGAAAATGGCGACACCAAGCGCATTGGCGTGACCCGCGCGCATCTCGAAGAAGATGCCGGTAAATCGCTGCACGAAGATTATGCCGGCATGACCGGGATCGACCTGAATCGCGCCGGCACGCCGTTGCTCGAAGTGGTGTCCGAGCCCGACATGCGTTCAGCCGCAGAAGCCGTGGCCTACATGAAAAAAATGCACGCGCTGGTGACCTACCTCGATATCTGTGATGGCAACATGCAGGAAGGTTCGTTCCGTTGTGATGCCAATGTCTCAGTGCGGCCGGTGGGCCAGGAAGAGTTCGGTACCCGCGCGGAAATCAAAAACATCAACTCGTTCCGTTTTGTCGAACGTGCAATCAACCACGAAATCGAACGCCAGATCGACCTCATCGAAGACGGTGGCAGCATAGTGCAGGAAACCCGGCTGTACGATTCTGATCGTGATGAAACCCGTTCCATGCGCAGCAAGGAAGAGGCCAACGATTATCGCTATTTCCCGGACCCGGATTTGCTGCCGGTGGTAGTGACCGAAGACTATCTCGAACAGTGCGCGCCGAGCTGCCGGAACTGCCGGAACAGAAAAAACAGCGTTACATAGATGCGTTCGGCCTGTCAGCCTATGATGCGGCGGTACTAACAGCATCACGCGAACTGGCGGATTACTTTGAAACCGTGGCCGAAAAATCCGCCGATGCAAAACTGTCCGCCAACTGGATCAGTGGTGAAATGTCCGCGCGCCTGAACAAGGAAGAACTCGGCATCAGCCAGTCGAAAGTCGATGCTGAAGCCTTCGCCGGTTTGCTCACGCGCATCAAGGACAACACGATATCCGGCAAGATCGCCAAAGAAGTATTCGACGCCATGTGGAACGGTGAAGGCAGCGCAGATGCCGTCATCGAAAGCCGCGGCCTGAAACAGATCACCGACAGCGGCGCCATCGAAGCCATGGTGGATGAAGTCATCGCCAACAACCCGGAACAGTTTGCCGAACTCAAGGGCGGCAAAGACAAGCTGATGGGCTTCTTCGTCGGCCAGGTGCTAAAAGCGTCGAAAGGCAAAGCCAACCCGGGCCAGGTCAACGCAGCTGATACGAAATAAATTAAAAGATTAAAATTATATTAGCCGCGAATGAACGCAAATGAACGCAGATAATTAGATGCGCCTGCGGTCCGCTTTTACAGCATACAAAAGTTTTATTCGCGTTCATTTGCGTTCATTCGCGGACAAATCATTACGCGTTTGTTTTCCCCAGTGATCTCTATGCCCTCTGTGGCGATTTAATATCATTATGAACGAATCAGAATTTCGTGACCTGGCCGATGAAACTATCGAAAACATCCAGACGGCTATCGACGATAGCGGCGCCGATATCGACTACGAAGAAAGCGGTGGCGTATTGACGCTGGAATTCGAAAACGGCAGCAAGATTATTTTCAGCAAGCAGCCGCCGGTCAAGCAGTTGTGGATGGCGGCAAAATCCGGCGGTTTTCACTTTGACTACGATGAAGCATCATCGCGCTGGATTTGTGACAACGCCGACCACGAAGAACTCTACGCCATGCTAAGCCGCCTCGCCACCGAGCAGGGCGGGGAAGTTGTTAGTTTGTCAACAGACGAGCGTCGATAAAAACAGATTGCAAGAAAATAATTTTGCCGCGAAATACGCAAAGTACGCCAAACAATATTTGAAATTAATTCGCTTTGCGTTCTTTCTGCGTTCTTTGCGTATTTCGCGGCCAGATTTTAATTTATTTTGTTTATATCTGCGGCCGTTAGTGGGTTAAAAACTCTCGAAGTCTTTCATTACGTTATCCCAGTCATAAAAATCGGCATTCGCGACCTGTTGCTTCCAGTAGGCTGCGCGTTGTTGCTTTTTGGGTTCTTGCCGATGTTCGTAGGTGTATTCGAGCATGCTCAGCACCTGTGCGGTGTTGTGATTGTCACGCAGGTCGAGGCGGATCAGTAAAGCGCGTTCGAGTTTGTTTTGTGCGCCGCTGTAATTGTTCACATTGATGTTCTGTTCGGCCCACTCGCTGAGGGTGGCGGCTATGCCGGGGCGCCAGGCCAGTTTTCGGTTGATGTCCAGGGCGTGCTGATAATACGTGTCCTGCTCGCCAGTGTCGGTGCTCAGCGCAGCGCGGAAGCGGGCGAGGCGTGCCTGTGCGTGTGGCTGGTCGTCACTGGCGAGGCTGGCGTAACGTTCTGTCCATGCCTGCGCGTTATCATTTTCTGCAAATGCAATGCGGGTGCGGTTTTGCACGGCGGCGAGTCGCGTTTCAGGGTCAATATTTTTACTGGACGCATCCAGCAGGCTGCCAAGCATGTTTTTGGCAGCAGGGTAATCATGCTGTTCTATCGCAATGCTTGAGCCGATAATGGTGATGTGATTTTGCAGTGCTGTCAGTTGTTCAGCATCAACAATCGACCGGGTTTGCGTCAGCCAGTGAGTAGCACGGGTCAATTCATGCTGTGTTATCGCAGTTTTAGCCAGGTTGATGTACGCAGATGCAGTGCCGTCAGGATTGTCGATGCTGCGGTAGATATACATTGCCTGCTCGAACAGAACAGTGGCCTTTGTATAGTTTGCCTGGTTGTACTGGTCGACGCCATTGCTGATAAGGCTATTGGCTTCGCCGAGCAGTTCCGGCGGTTTATCCGTGGGCTGACTGGTGCAGGCTGCTATCAGCAGGAGGATTGCACACGAAATCAGGCGGCTTATGCAGCTAATCATTGGCCGGTGCCTGCGGTGTCAGGCGTTCGGTTTTATTGTCATCACCGATCGCAGAGGAAAGTGGCCAGATACGCTGTGTCGCCTTGATGGTTTTGTCAGCTTCTTTAATTAGCGGTTCGACTTTTTTCATTAGTCCGGGAACTGATTCAAGTTCCTTGTTGATTACACTGAGTAGTCTGTCGAACTGAGAAGTGGCGAGATTCAGGTTACTGGCGATGGCCTTCATGTTATTTGCCAGTGCATTATCATAAATCACCTGGTTGGCAATGCCGTCGCCGGATTTTACCTGTGCTGTAATTGCGCGCACGTCACTGGAAATAGCATTGAGATTATTAATCGAATCTGTCACCACGGCGGGATCGATCGCCGTTAACAGCTGGTTAGCCTGCTCAATGGTACTGACCAGGTTATCGAGTGCAGGTGCCAGTTTTGCCATCAGCTGTTTAACATCGAACGACGACGCTATATTAATTTTACTGCCGTCGGCCAGCAGCGGAAGCGCCGGGTTGCCTACGCTAAATTCAATCACCGACTTGTTGATAACGCCAAAATTGAGTGCTTCGATATGTGCGACAGTGTCAGTGCGAATCAGCGAGTGATAACGTTCAAGCATGCGTAGCGTGACGATGATTTTATTGTGTTCATTGATACTGACGTCTTCTACATTGCCGGCAGTTAATCCTGACACAATAATTTCAGTGTTGGTATTGACTGCCTGGTTGGTTTCGAGCTCACCATAGAGAGTGAAATAGTCTTCAAAGGAAATTTTTGATGAGCCTGCGGTGAACAGCAGCCAGACCAGGATACCGATAGCGAGCAAGAGGAAGGCACCGACGATCCGTTCCTGGGCGCTGTAACTCAGGCGATGGATATAGTGTGTACGTGGCGTATTGCGGCGATCCATTAATGCAGCCCCGGTTTTTCGATGTACTGGCGAATGCTTTCAACCTGGCTGCCGAGAAATTCACTGGCGCCCTTGAAACAATATACCTGTTCACGCGTAACAAATAAAATCTGTTGCGCATATTTGAGGCTGAATTCAAGGTCATGCGACATGATGACCAGCGCAGTCGCATGTTCGTCGACGCGCTTGAGCAAAAACTGTTTGAGTTTGCCTGTGCCGGCGGCATCGGTGTGTGCGAATGGATTATCCAGCATTAGAACTTCGGGTTCCAGCATCAGTGCACGCGCTAGCGCCAGCCGGTAACGTTGATCACGACGCATGAATGCCGGCAGGGCGTCAGCCTGAAATTGCACATGCAACTGGGTCATCAGCTCGGTGGCCCGGTCGCGCAGGTCATCACTATCGCCGAGCTGGTGATAGCTGGCGGCGAGTATGACGTTGGCGAGCCCGTTGGATGCGGATAACAATGCTGTTTCCGAGCTGACAAAAGCCAGCTTGCGTCTCAATTGCTCCCACTGTGCACGATTTTCACAGTCAGTGCTTATTTCACCGCTGATCACTTTGCCACTGGCCGGCCTGATGAGTCCGGCGAAAGTTCGCAGCCATTCAGACTTGCCGTTATAGTCCGGGCCGATGATGCTGACGATTTCACCGCGACCGATACTGAATGAAATCGGGCTGCCGCTGTAGTCAGCGCGGGGTATCTGCGAAATGCAGTGCTGTATGTCGAGTGCGGTTTCCATGTCAGGTCAGCAGGGCAATGCCCATCAGGCCATCGACGATAAAAATGATGACCAGTGAATTTACGATGGCACGCTGGGTTTGCTGCGGCACTTCGGTCGCCGAACTGTGTACCGACAGGCCGTGATAACACGCCGTGGTGGCAATGATATAGCCGAACAGCAGGTTTTTGACGACGAAAGCGCCGACGATTTGAAAATCAAATGCGCTCTCCAGCGTGGTCAGGAACTCAAAATGCGCTGAAGACAGGAACACCCCGCTGAGAATTATGCCAAACACCAGGGTGATGAAGGTGAAATACACTGTGATCGCGAGTTGCGAGATGGCAGCGCCAATCAGTCGCGGGGCGACCAGGTAATCATTGATGTTTATACCGAGGTTTTCCAGGCCTTCGATTTCGCCGTGCAGTTTCATATTGCCGATATCGACCACAATGGCTGAGCCGGTGCGACTGATGAGAATAAAAGCGGCCAGCAGAGGGCCGATTTCGAGACCGATGACGGCAGATAGAATATCGACCAGGTCACTCGCGCCACCAACCGAGTCGAGAATTCCGATCAGTCGAAAAGTAAACAGAAACCCGGTGAGCAGGCCGAGGAAAGTGATCGTGGGCAGGGCGTCGACGCCGGTAAAAATAATTTGTGAAACAATGGTGCTGTAACTGCGCGAATCGAAGAGGCGTGCTTTAAGCGTCCAGTCGCGTACGGCCAGCATGCCAAAGCTAGTCAGATCAACAACATATAGAAATCGCTGGATGAGCTGGCGGCCAGGCCAGCCGGTAACAGTCGAGATAAACTGGTCAGGTGACATAATTGTATACAACCGGCCTTTGCTTTCACTGCAAATGAATATATCATGTAACACATCCTCAGGCGGATACGCAAAATGTTCGAACGTGCCTGAGCTATAATAATAAATATCGAACAGACATTGCCCACATGAAGAGACGACGCATTATTGTCGCATTGCTGATGCTCACCACGAGTTTCAGTACCTTTGCCTCCGTCAAATATTACCGTTCCACTACCGATATCCCGTTTGTTGAAATGATGATCAACATGATGGTCGCCATGGGTATGCTCGATCGTGTGCCTGTTGGTGGCTATGGCGGTTACCCTGCATCCTTTGGCAGTCCTTATTCCAGCTGGGGTAACTACAGTCGCTCACCCTGGGGCACAAGTCCATGGGGTGGTCAGGGGGCTTCACCGTGGATGTTATCTGGCCCCGGTATTTCACCGTGGGGTGGTTCGCCATACGCCGGGTCACCGTGGGGTGGTTCGCCATACAACGCTGGCCAGTTGGGTGGAGCACCCTATGGTGCACCCTACCGCGGTTCTCGATATGGTGGTTCTCGATATGGTGGATCTCCCTGGGGCGGTTCTCCTTACCGCGGTAATAGATATGGTGGATCTCCCTGGGGGGGTGCGCCATACGGCGGTTCTCCGTGGGGCGCTTCACCCTGGGGTGGTTCGCCCTGGGGTGGTTCACCCTGGGGTGGTTCACCCTACGGTGGTTCACCCTGGGGTGGCTCGCCCTACGCCGGGGCTCCGTGGGGCGCGTCACCATTCGCGACCCGTCCCTGGCAGCCCGGCTATGCCAGCCATAATGTAAATCCTTATGCGTATACTAATCGCTGGGGTCGGCGTCTGCCGGCAGGTGTGAATGGCTATCCCGCCGGTTATTCAGCAGGCGGATTCCCGCGACGAATTACAAATCCATTGTTTGCCGAAAGCGGTATATGTCCGAGTGGTTTATGCGACCGCATTCAGGTGAAAAAGGCACTCGAAGGCGTATGGAAAAACGAGTCGGGCGAAACCCTGACCATCAAGGATAATCGTTTCGACTGGAGTGACGGCGGGGAGCGTACACTCAGTGGTAAAATGCAGGCCACCATCAAAGACCTGGTGGCAACGGTGGATGATTACGACAAGGAAATTCGCTATCGCTACAAGGTAAAGAATAACAAGCTCATCACCCGCGATGACAAGGGCATGACGCGTGTATTCCATCGTCAGCCCGAAGATAACGGTGAAAAGCTCTAAGCCTTTGCTGATGTTTGCCGGCGGTCGTAAGCCAGTGTTCGCCTAGATATTTACTTCAACTTCGGTGACCGATCCGTGGTTTATTTTATAGGCGCGCATTTCCAGCACGCCGCGTGTATTCAACGAAATAATCAGGTAATACACATCGGGGTAATTCGCCTGTTCGATGTCGAGTATTGACGGTTGCGCTTCTGACGCTGGATGCGAGTGCACGATAGCGTATAAGGTCTCGTGGTTTAGTCTGAATTGCCGCATGTTGTCCACCAGCTGTTTGTCATCCATCTGGTAGCGGTGTGTGCTGTCGGTCGCGCGATTGTCGATGCGCACATAGCGCATGCCTTGCCTGTCATCAATTGCAATTAGTCCACAAATTTCCCGTTGAGGATTTTGCTGTGCATGCGCCAGCATTTGATTCACCAGTGGCCGCGGTAGCACGAGTTTAGTGTTCATCAAGCTTCCTCGCCGCACACCGGGCAATGGGGATCGTGTTTAAAATTCATCGTGCGCCATTCCAGCGCGAGTGCATCAAACAGTAACAATCTACCCGTTGATGTTTCACCAACACCGCAGATCAGTTTTATGGCTTCCAGCGCCTGCATGCTGCCAATAATACCCACCACGGGTGCAAGAATGCCATTCTCGCTGCAGGTTTCCTCTTCTATATCGTCACTGTACGGATAAAGACAGTGGTAACACGGTGAATCCGGCTGGCGCAGATCAAACACCGCAAGCTGACCTTCAAAGCGAATCGCAGCACCCGAGACCAGTGGTGTCTGCTGTTTTACGCAGGCGGCATTGATGGCATAACGTGATTCAAAATTGTCGGTGGCATCGATCACAATATCGGCATTGCTCACGGCCTGTTCGAGTTCATGCGTTTTTAAACGCTGGTGTATACAGTTGATCTGAATCAGTGGATTGAGTGCGAGCAGGTTATCGCGCGCCGAGTCTACCTTGGCCGTGCCAATATTCGCAGTGCGATGCACAATCTGGCGTTGCAGGTTGGTGATTTCAACGCTGTCATCATCCACCAGGGTGATAGTGCCAACACCTGCCGAGGCGAGATACATTGCAGCCGGTGAACCCAGCCCGCCCAGTCCAATAATAAGTACATGGGCATCGAGCAGGCGCTGCTGACCTTCAATGCTGATTTGTGGCAGCATGATGTGGCGGTTGTAACGCAGTAACTGTGAATCATCCATGGGCCAAGTTTACTTGAGCGGGAGTGAATTGTGTTGCCGGGTAGGGCAGCATGAAATGTGTCAGTGTGCAGTGAAACTACACGCTGTGACTGTCGACCATTAAAATCCGACCATTAATCCGACCAATCCGGCTATTTAAATATAGTTTCGCCAGTTGTGCGGGCGGGGATCGTGCGTGGCGCTATCGTGGTGGGAAAAGATCACATGCTCTGGATCATGTTCAACACCCAGGCTGGCACGCTGGGCATCTTCGCAATAGGCAAACAGGCTGCGCTGGATACGTGTCGTCAGCCGGTTATCGAGAAAGAAGCCGACGTCGCGTAAAGCAGACTCGATCATTTGCAGGGTCAGCATTCGAACATCGTAACGCAGGCTTAAGTGACCGACGCGAATCAGCTTGACGCCCTCGATGCCTTTCACACCGCTGAGCAGGCGGCGCGCTTTTTCAGCTTCATCGACGCCCGGCAGTTTTGATAAAAACTGCAGCTCACGGGTTTTGATGACATCACGACAAATTTGCATAGATTGAATCTAGCGCTGCTGAGACATAAACGCAAGAACTGTGTGGTTGTTGCCGACAGACTGTTTTCCTGCAAATCGCTGCTGATTATCTAAATATTGATAGCGATCCTGGAAAATAAAACAGCCCGGCAATTTAAGCTTCGCCCCGGTGGATTCGCCCGCCGGTCACGCGTGGCAGACCGGCAAGGTCTTCAAGCTGCACAATAGTGCTAAAGCCGTTCTGCTCGAAGCACTGTTTAACTGCGGCTTTCTGATCATATCCGTGCTCGCAAAAAAACCAGCCCGACGGATGCAGGTGCCCGCTTGCATGTGCGCAAAGATACTGAATGTCATCCAGCCCCTGGCTGCCGGAGCGCAGTGCGCCCTGCGGTTCAAAACGCACATCGCCCTGGGCAAGATGCACATCACTCTCGGCGATGTAGGGCGGGTTGCTGACGATAACATCGAAGCGTTGATTGCCGAGGTTTTCGAACCAGTCACTGTGTAACAGGCGCAGGTTATGTAACGAGTTTCGAACAGCATTACGCCGTGCTACCTCCAGCGCTGCACTGGAAACATCGGTCGCGGTAAGCTGCCAGCGTGGCCTTGCATGTGCCAGCGCAATTGCAATCGCACCGCAGCCGGTACCCAGATCGAGTACTTCGAGATGCTCTGCGGTGAACTTCTGCAATAGGGTTTCCACCAGCAGCTCGGTCTCGGGGCGTGGAATTAATGTGTCTGGCGTGACTTCAAAAGCCAGCGACCAGAATTCACGTTTACCTGTGAGATAAGCCACCGGCGTGCCGCGAGCGCGTTCGCTGACCAGGGAGGTAAATTGTTCCACCTGTGCGGTATTGATGATTTTTTCCGGCCAGGTATACAGCCAGCTGCGGTCACATTGCAGCACGTGGCACAACAGTGCCTCGGCATCAATTCTCGCGTCGGCTGAGTTTTTCAGCGTGCTGCCGGCCTGTTTCAGCAGCTCGGAAATAGTCGCCACCTTACAGGTCGGCGAGCTGTGCCAGCTGCTCAGCCTGGTATTCATTGATCAGCGGGTCAATCACCTGGTCGATGTTGCCGCCGACAAATTCATCGAGCTTGTACAGCGTGAGGTTAATACGATGGTCAGTGACGCGGCCCTGCGGGAAATTGTAGGTGCGGATGCGCTCTGAGCGATCACCACTGCCGACAAGTGATTTTCGTGTCTGCGCCTGTTCACTGCGTTGCTTTTCGATTTTGGCGTCCATGATGCGTGCCTGTAACAAGGACATCGCACGCGCCTTGTTCTTGTGTTGCGAACGTTCGTCCTGGCATTCGACCACGGTGCCGGTGGGTATGTGGGTAAGACGCACTGCAGAATCGGTTTTGTTGACATGCTGACCGCCGGCGCCGGACGCGCGGTAGGTGTCGATACGCAGGTCAGCCGGGTTGATTTCGATCTGCTCGACGTCATCGACTTCGGGCATGATTGCCACCGTCGCCGCCGAGGTGTGCACGCGCCCCTGTGATTCGGTTTCGGGCACGCGTTGTACGCGGTGCGCACCGGATTCGAATTTCATCCTTGAATAAGCACCGTTGCCGATAATGCGCGCGATAATTTCCTTGTAACCCCCGTGCTCGCCGGCGTTCTGGTTAATGATTTCAACCTGCCAGTGCTTGAGTTCTGCATAACGCGAATACATGCGGAACAGGTCGCCGGCAAAAATTGCGGCTTCGTCACCGCCGGTGCCAGCACGAATTTCGAGAAAGATGTTGCTGTTATCGTGCGGGTCTGTTGGTAGCAGCTGTTTTTGCAGTTCGAGTTCGAGCGCAGCCAGGCGTTCGTTATTCGTGCTGGCTTCTTCTTTCGCCATGTCGCGCACTTCGGGGTCGTCGTCGCGCAACATTTCCTCGGCCGCGGCAAGATCGTCCTGGGTTTTCTGATAGTCGCGAAAACTGTTAACGACCGGTTCGAGCTGTGAATACTCGCGCGACAGCTCGCGAAACTTGTTCTGGTCTGAAATGACGTCTGCTTCTGACAGCAACCCGGACACTTCTTCGTGGCGGTCGAGCAATCGGTTGAGCTTGTTGTGTATGGAGTCTTTCATGCTAGTTTCGCGCTGCACTGCCGGCAGGCAGGATGGCGAGTTTACAGTCTTTAGTTTTCGGTGTTGTCAAAAAACAGCTGGCGAGCGGTGCGTAACAGTTCTTCCTGTTCGTGGTGGCTGGCCTGGCGCAGCCGGGTGCAGGGCTGATGCAGAAACTTGTTGGTCAGGCTGTGGGCGAGAAATTCCATCGCCTGTTCGGGTGACTGGCCGGCGGCGAGCTGCTTCAGGGCTTTTTCCAGCACCTGCTGGCTTAGCATCTGGGTGTTGCTGCGGATTTCGGATATCACGTCGACGGCACCGAGCGAGTGTTGCCACACCAGGTACTGGCTGACCTGCTCTTCGATAATATCGCGCGCCTGTTCCGCCGCCTGGATGCGCGATTGCAGGTTCTCGTCGATCACGGCCTGTAAATCATCGACACTGTAGAGGTAGACATCATCGAGCGTATTGACTTCGGGTTCGACATCGCGCGGCACCGCGAGGTCGACCATGAAGATAGGCTCATGGCGGCGCACTTTAAGCGCGCGTTCAACCGTGCCCTTGCCGAGGATGGGCAGGGGGCTGGCGGTGGAGGCAATCACGATATCCGCACGGTGCAGGTGTTCGCCGATATGCTGCAGGCCGATGGCTTCGCCATTGAACAGGTCTGCCAGGTTTTGCGCGCGTTCAACACTGCGGTTGGCCACAATCATGTGGCGAATCCCGTGCGCGTGTAGATGCCGCGCGGTAAGTTCGATGGTATCGCCTGCGCCGATCAGCAGCGCGGTGGAATTTTCCAGCTCGCCAAAAATCTGCTTGGCCAGGCTGACCGCGGCAAACGCGACAGACACCGGGCTGGAACCTATCGCGGTATCGGTGCGCACCTGCTTGGCGACGGCAAACGCGTGCTGAAACAACTTGCCCAGTAACGGACCGATGGTGCCCTGGTGGCTGGCCATGGAATAGGCTTCTTTCATTTGCCCGGTGATCTGGGGCTCGCCCAGCACCATCGAATCCAGCCCGCTGGCGACTTCCATGGCGTGCCGTACCGTGGCTTCGTGGTCGTAATTATAGAGATGGCCCTGCAACGACTTTGCATCAAGCCCATGAAACTGACTGAACCATTCGACCAGCGCCTGATCATTAAGCTCTGAAACCGTGCAATAGAGTTCAGTGCGATTGCAGGTGGATAAAATCGCCGCTTCCGCCACGCCCGGCAGGCGCGACAGGCTGACCAGCGCTTCGGGCAGGGTTTGCGGGGTGAACGCCAGCCGTTCGCGCAACTCCACCGGCGCGGTTTTGTGATTAAGACCCAGGGTAAAGAGGCCTGGCGGGCTATTGGACATAGGGTGCTAAGGCTGGCGAGAAAACGGCTAATTTTGCGGTATGCATGGGTTGAACTCAAGCTCTGCTGCTAACATGAAATATACAGTGTTGTGCATTTGCACGATACAATAAAGCTCGGCGCTAAAAATACGTTATATTTACCAGATGAATCAGCATACATATACATCCATTGAGGTACCGCCACCGCGGCGATCCGGCTTAAACCTGTGCGCACTGGCCTTGCTGCTGGCCGCAATCACAGCGATTGTCGGCGGCTGTGCTGGCCAGGGTACAAAATCTGCCACGGCCAGGACCGCGGCGTCCGATGCCGGCCAGGCATTAAGCGGTGACCTGTTGTACGAGCTGCTGGCAGCAGAATTCGCCGGCAATACCGGCGACCTCAAAACCGCGACCGCGTTTTACAGCAAGGCCGCGGCTGACACTGATGATAGCCGGGTGGCCGCGCGTGCCACCTATATTGCAATTTACGCGGGTGATTACCAGCAGGGCCTCAAGCTGCTCGAACGCTGGCAGGCACTCGATCCTGCGGACGCGGAAATCGACCGCATGTATGCCACCACCTACGTCAAGCTGAAGCAGCCCGAGCAGGCAGCGGTCTCCATACAAAAAATTCTCGAACGCGAATCCGATGATGACCGCACCCGCGCGCTCGCAGTCAAGACCATGCTGCAGAAAGAAACCGATACCGAGACTGCACTGGCGATACTGGCGGTACTCAACCAGCAAGATGACACCAACCTGCACATGCTGGCGCTGCAGGCGCGCTACGAGGCCCAGCTGGAACACTATGATGCCGCGCTCGCGCTGCTCGACAGGGTGCTGGCCCAGGACCCTGCACTGGATGATGTGCACCTGATTAAATCCAGGATTCTCAGTGTTCAGGGCAGGCAGGATGAAGCCATCGCGGTGATGGCCGAGCTGTTGCGACAAGCGCCCAAAAACGCATCGATACGCCTGCAGTACGCGCGCATGCTGGTCGAGCAAAAAGACCTGGTCGGCGCGCGCGAGCAGTTTCTGATTCTGCACCAGCAACAGCCGGAAAACCCGGATGTGCTGTTGAGCCTGGCCCTGTTATACATCGATACCCGCGAACTTGACCAGGCCGATGATTACCTGCAGAAGCTGCTCAAGCTGGATAAAAAAGTCGACGTGGCGAATTATTACCTGGGGCGCATCGCGCAGAGCCGGGATAAAGCCAAGGTCGCGATTTCGTATTACCTGCGGGTGACCAGCGGTGATTACGAATTCGATTCCAGGCTGCGCATTGCCGGCCTGTTTGCACAGCTGGGCCGCGAACGCGAAGGCCTGCAACAGCTCGAAGTGCTCGCCGAACAGAAAACCGAATGGTCGGACCGGGTCAGGGTGTACCTTGCACAGGGCGAAATATTACGCAGCCTGCATAAATACAAGGAAGGCTTCGAAATGTTCAGCCGGGTATTGATACAGAAGCCGGACGATCCAGACCTGCTCTATGCGCGCGCCATCATCGCGGAAAAAGTCGACCGCATCGATATCACGGAAACCGATTTACTGAAAGTACTCTCGAATGAACCGGAAAACGTCAATGCACTCAACGCGCTGGGCTATACCCTGGCTGATCGTACCGGACGCCTGGAAGAGGCGCTGGATTACATCAAACGCGCGGCCGCACTGGTGCCGGATGATCCCGCCATTCTCGACAGCCTCGGCTGGGTAAGTTATCGCCTTGGCAAGATGGAAGAAGCGCTGAAGTGGCTGGAGATGGCATTCACCAAGCTCGAAGATGCTGAAATCGCCGCGCACTATGGCGAAGTGCTGTGGAAATCCAATCAGCAGGACAAGGCGCGCAAAGTCTGGACCCGCGGTCGTGAACTCGATGCCAAACACCCCGTGCTGATCGAAACCCTGAAACGATTCAAATTTTGAAATTCAATACCCAGCCAACGCGGCCAGTGCTGCTGGCGAGCGCTGATTTTGCCATGGGTTTTAGCGCTATCCGCCTGCGGCCATGTGCATGACAAAACCTCGCAGGCACCTGCCAGCTGGGCTGCGCAGCAAAGCCGCAACAGTTCGATCGATAGCTGGTACCTCCAGGGGCGGCTGGGCGTGCAGACCGAGAAACAGGGCGGCAGCCTGGATGTATTCTGGAACCAGCAGGGCGAGCATTACCAGATTCGGCTAATCGCACCCATGGGCCAGGGGGCGTATTTCATCCAGGGTGATAGCCGCCGCGTACGCCTGACCCATGCGGATGGTTCGATATCCACCAGTGACAATGCCGACGAGCTGTTTCGCCAGAGCCTCGGCGTGCGCCTGCCACTCGCCAGCCTGCACTACTGGCTGCGCGGCCTGCCCGCCGAAGGCGATACGCGCCTGCAATGGGACGAGCAGGGCCAGCTAAATATTGTCGAGCAACTCGGCTGGCGGGTAGAGATGACGCGCTACCGGCCCGAGGCAGAATATAATCTACCGCATGCATTTTATCTCTCGCGTGCCGACCAGCCGGAACTGATGGTGCGGCTGCTGCTCAGATCATGGCAGTTTCAGGATTTACCCGCTCTCGAAACGCGGCCGTGACCGGGCCGGCACGCGCCTGGCCAGCACCGGCCAAGCTCAACCTGATGTTGCATATCACTGGCCGCCGCGACGATGGATATCACAATCTACAAACCCTGTTCCAGTTTCTGGATTTTGGTGATGAGCTGCAATTTCGGCTGCGCGAGGATGGTGAAATTATCCGCACCCGGGGAAATGCCCAATTTCCACCGTCTCAGGATCTGGCGGTGCGCGCAGCGCGCCTGTTACAGTCACATGCGGGTTGTCGCAAAGGCGTCGAAATCGAGATTGATAAGCGCCTGCCGATGGGCGGCGGCCTCGGGGGCGGCAGCTCGGACGCGGCGACCACGCTGCATGCACTCAACCGCCTCTGGCAAACAGGATTAACTGACACGCAACTGGCGAATATCGGCCTGAAACTGGGCGCCGATGTGCCGGTGTTTGTGCACGGCTTTGCGGCTTTTGCCGAAGGCATTGGTGAGCAACTGACCCCGGTCGAGCTGGAACAGCCCTGGTACCTGGTGATTACGCCGGCAATATCGGTGTCTACGGCTGAAATCTTTGCTGCATCTGAATTGACACGCGATAGCCCAGCAATCAAAATACGCGACCTTTTTAGCAGCAGCTGGGGTAATGTCTGCACACCCGTGGTGGTGGCCAGGTATCCCGAAGTGAAACAGGCGCTGGACTGGCTTGATGGCTACGCAAGTGCGCGTATGAGTGGCACCGGGGCATCGGTATTTGCACGTTTTGAAGACCGCCAGGCCGCAGTAGCTGTTCATGAACGCTTGAAGGCATCTGCGCAGGGCCACTGGAATGCATTTGTCGCCCGCGGCTGCAACCAGTCACCGTTGATACGCTTCATGAACGGCACGTAAGCAGCAAGATATTATTGGGCCGTCGCGGCTCTATGATATTGGGGCAAGGCACCAGGTTTTGATCCTGGCATCCGGAGGTTCGATAGCGTTGACTGGCCGACGAGCCTGAACTGGCAAGTCACAGTGAGTCATGTATGACTGCTGGTTGTTAGCAAGTTTGAATTATTGGGCCGTCGCCAAGCGGTAAGGCACCAGGTTTTGATCCTGGCATTCGGAGGTTCGAATCCTCCCGGCCCAGCCATATAGAATAGATGTGCCTGATTGCTAAGAGTTTGAGACGAAGACATCTGGTAATGCGGGAGGGTTCGAACCTCCGGAATAATAGACAGGTTCGACTGATTTGCCTGGCGCAAATCAGAACAGCCGAAGGCTGGCCCGCAGGGCGAAGGGCAGGCGCCCGAGTCATCCTCCCGGCCCAGCCATATAGAATAGATGTGCCGGATTGCAAAGTGGTAATTACGCAGTGATCTGGTGAATGTGGGAGGCGCGAGAAAATCCTCCCGACCCAGCCATTTTTGAAGCACAGACGAGACCAGACGTGACCAAAGAAGACAGCCGGTTGAGAATATTTTCGGGTAATGCTAATCCCGAGCTGTCGCAGAAGATTGCGTCGCATCTGAATACCTCGCTGGGCAGAATCAGTGTCGAGACCTTCAGTGATGGCGAAATTTGCATCGAAGTGATGGAAAACGTGCGTGGCCGGGATGTGTTCCTGATCCAGCCGACATGCCAGCCGACCAACGACAACCTGATGGAGCTGATCGTGATGATCGACGCCATGCGGCGTGCCTCGGCGAAACGCATTACCGCAGTGATACCGTATTACGGCTATTCACGCCAGGACAGAAAACCGCGTTCGGCGCGGGTGCCGATCACGGCGAAAGTGGTGGCGAACATGCTGACCAGTGTGAAAGTAAACCGGCTGTTAACCGTCGATCTGCATGCTGACCAGATCCAGGGATTTTTTGATATACCGATCGATAATGTCTATGCCTCGCCGATCCTGCTGGCCGATGTCTGGCAGAAAGGTTTCCAGGACCTGCTGGTAGTGTCGCCGGATGTCGGCGGCGTGGTCAGGGCGAGAGCGCTGGCAAAACGCCTCGGTGATGCCGAACTGGCGATTATCGACAAACGTCGCCCGAAGGCGAATGTAGCCGAGATCATGAACATTATCGGTGAAGTCGAAGGCAAGAATTGTGTGCTGGTGGATGACCTGGTCGATACCGCCGGCACCCTGTGCAAGGCCGCGAGTGCGTTAAAATAGCATGGCGCTGCGAGTGTTTCGGCGTATTGTACCCACCCGGTACTATCGGGCAATGCGATCGAAAACATCGCTAACTCGATGCTCGATGAACTGGTGGTGACCGACACCATCCCGCTCAGCGAGGAAGCAAAGACCTGCAGTCGTATCCGCCAGGTGTCGATTTCGACCATGCTGGCGGAAACGATTCGACGTATACATTACGAAGAATCAGTCAGCGAAATGTATATCGACTGATTGATTGAATCGAAAAGAATTTTGGACCTGCACGGCTTAGATTCGCCGGTGCGGGTGCGGAAACCTGCTGTGAATGATCACAGCAGCAGTGCTTCTCTGGTCGCGGAGAAGTTTTTTATTTCGCTTGAGCCCCAGGCAAGAGCGAGTTATTGGAGATTATTATGAGTATTGAACTTAACGCTGAATTACGCGAGGACATGGGGAAGGGTGCGAGCCGCCGCCTGCGTCGCGTAAATAAAATCCCGGCAATTGTCTACGGTGCCGGCAAGGACCCGCAGAACCTCACGCTGGAACAGAAAGACGTGCAGTATCAAATGCACAACGAAGCTTTCTATACACAGGTGTTGGCACTCAATGTGGCCGGCAAGAAAGTAGACGTGCTGTTGCGTGACCTGCAACATCATCCGTACAAGATCGACATTATGCACATGGATTTTCTGCGCGTTGACGCGAAGAAAGTGGTCCACGTGCACGTGCCGCTGCATTTCATCGGTGATGAAGAAGCGCCGGGCGTCAAGACTGAAGGCGGTGCCATCAGCCACGTGGTGAGTGAAGTTGAAGTCGAATGTTTGCCAAAAGATATCCCCGAGTTTATCGAAGTGGACCTGTCTGGCATGCACATGGGCGACATCATTCATTTGTCTGACCTCAATATACCGGCGGGTGTTGAACTGCTGGCGTTGAGACAGGGTGAAGATCATGACTCTGCGGTGGCTAATGTGCATCAGCGCAAGGCTGTTGAAGTTGATGAAGAGGCACCGGAAGCACCAGAAGCACCAGAAGTTGCGTCTGAGGATGAAGACGATAAGGACAAGGACAAGGATTAATCCTGTTGATGCAGTTCAACCCAGCGCGCATGTGGAGATAAGGTGGCGGCACTGACAATTGATATCCACGCCATTGTCGGCCTCGGTAATCCCGGCGCAAAATACTCTGAAACCCGGCATAACGCCGGGTTTTGGTTTGTGGATGAGCTCGCCAGTGCCTATGGCGCTCGGTTTGCAGTGGATCGCAAGTTTCATGGTGAAGTCACGCGCATTGATGTGCATGGCAATGATATCTGGTTGTTGAAACCCGATACCTTCATGAATCGCAGCGGCATTGCAGTGCAAAGCCTGCTGTCTTTCTACAAGCTCAAGCCGGAAAATATGCTGGTGGCGCATGACGAAATTGATCTTGATGTCGGTGCAGTAAAACTTAAATCCGGCGGTGGTCACGGCGGTCATAATGGCCTGCGTGATATTGTCAGCCACCTTGGTACCAGGGAGTTTCAGCGCCTGCGCCTGGGTGTGGGTCATCCGGGTAACAAGGAACAGGTGGCAGATTACGTGTTACACCGCGCCTCCATGGAAGAGCACCGACTGATCGATGACGCGGTTGCAGAGTCGCTGAAAGTGGTGCCGCTACTGGCCGAAGGTGCCTGGGAACAGGCGATGCAACAATTACATAGTCCGAGGTAAAACGTGGGATTCAAGTGCGGTATCGTCGGCTTGCCGAATGTGGGTAAATCCACGCTGTTCAATGCGCTGACCAAGGCGGGCATCCAGGCGGAAAATTATCCGTTCTGCACCATCGAGCCCAATGTCGGCATCGTCCCGGTGCCCGATCCACGGCTCGACAAACTTGCCGAGATCGTCAAGCCACAGCGCGTGGTGCCGACCACCATGGAGTTCGTCGACATCGCCGGCCTGGTCGCGGGTGCCTCCAAAGGTGAAGGCCTGGGCAACCAGTTTCTTGCCAATATTCGCGAGACCGATGCCATCGCGCACGTGGTGCGCTGTTTCGAGAACGACGACATCGTGCACGTCGCCGGCAAGATCAACCCGCTGTCGGATATCGAAGTGATCAATACCGAACTGGCGCTGGCCGATCTCGAAGGCATCGAGAAAGGCATCTACCGCATGGCGCGGGTTGCCAAGAGCGGTGATAAAGCCGCCAAAGCCAAACTCGAACTGCTGGAAAAAGTAAAAGTCCAGCTCGACACTGGCAAACCGATTCGCGCGATGGAACTGAGCAAGGAAGAACGCGCTGACCTCTACGAGTTTCACCTGATCACCATGAAGCCGGTGATGTACATCGCCAATGTCAATGAAGACGGCTTCGAAAATAATCCCTATCTGGATAGCGTTGTCGCACACGCCGCAGATGAAAACGCGCTGGTGGTGCCGGTATGCGCGGCGATCGAAGCCGAGCTGATTGAACTCGAAGACGCTGAGCGCACCGAGTTTTTAGAAGCACTGGGGCTGGAAGAGCCGGGCCTGAACCGGGTGATCCGCGCCGGCTACAGCTTGCTCGGCCTGCAAACCTACTTCACCGCCGGGGTCAAAGAAGTGCGCGCCTGGACCGTCGCCGTAGGTGCCACCGCACCCAAAGCCGCCGCGGTGATCCACACCGATTTCGAAAAAGGCTTTATCCGCGCCGAAACCATCGCCTACGATGACTTTGTTGCACACAAGGGTGAGCAGGGCGCGAAAGAAGCGGGCAAGCTGCGCGTCGAAGGCAAGGATTACATCGTCAAGGACGGCGATGTCATGCACTTTCGGTTTAACGTCTAATCGGCCAGGTCGGATTGACAATTTCGGTCTGAAAGTCCACAATCTGCGCCCTTCAAATCTATGGTTATGTAGCTCAGTTGGTTAGAGCACAGCATTCATAATGCTGGGGTCGGTGGTTCAAGTCCACCCATAACCACCATACTTTTCCCGCATCACATTACCGAACATCCGTGGTAGTGAATGCGGAGTGCTACGCACCCATAATCCGCGGGTCGCCCTGACCCGCAACAAAGGTTCAAGTCCACCCATAACCACCATACTTTTCCCGCATCACATTACCGAACATCCGTGGTAGTGAATGCGGAGTGCTACGCACCCATAATCCGCGGGTCGCCCTGACCCGCAACAAAGGTTCAAGTCCACCCATAACCACCATACTCTTCCCGCATCACATTACCGAACATCCGTGGTAGTGAATGCGGAGTGCTACGCACCCATAATCCGCGGGTCGCCCTGACCCGCAACAGAGGTTCAAGTCCACCCATAACCACCATGTTTTCCTCCGCCGTATTATTTACCAGATAACACACATTTCCGCGTGTCGTAGATTTCGTATAGAATGCCCCGCTTTTCCTCTTTACAGGGGTGGTCAAAATGGCGACTTTGAAAGTAGGCGTGGTGATGGGCAGTGATAGCGACTGGCCGGTGATGGAACATGCGGTAAAACAGCTCGAAGCCTTTGGTGTGCCGTACGAGGCGCGCGTGGTGTCTGCGCACCGCACTCCGGATCTTTTGTTCGAATATGCGGCGGCAGCGCGTGACCAGGGCTTTGCCTGCATTATTGCCGGTGCCGGTGGCGCTGCACATCTGCCGGGCATGCTGGCATCAAAAACGACCGTGCCGGTACTGGGTGTACCGGTGCCTTCGCGTTATCTCAAGGGCATGGATTCATTGCTGTCTATCGTGCAAATGCCCAAGGGTATCCCGGTGGCGACGTTTGCAATTGGTGAAGCCGGGGCGATTAATGCGGCGCTCTACGCGATATCTATTCTCGCTGTCAGCGACGCCACACTTGCCGGCAAGCTCGATGCTTTCCGCGACACCCAGCAGCAGGCGGTGTTTGCGATGCACCTCCCGCCCGCAGGTTAATCAGCGAAAGTCATGAGCGTGATTTTACCCGGGGCTACACTGGGTGTACTGGGCGGCGGCCAGCTCGGCCGCATGTTCTGCGTGGCGGCGCGCACCATGGGTTACCAGCTTGCGGTGCTCGATCCCGATGCGGGCAGTCCTGCCGGGCGTATTGCGGATCATCATATCCAGGCTGATTTCACTGATCATGCCGCGCTCGACCGGCTCGCGAAATTATGTGATGCGATCACCACCGAATTTGAAAACGTTCCCGCTGACAGCCTGCGTTACCTGGCAAACAAATGCCCGGTGTTCCCGTCGCCCGATGCGCTCGAAATTGCGCAAAATCGAAACCGTGAAAAACACTTTGCACGTGATGCCGGCCTGTTGCCGGTGCCGTATCACGTGATCCGTAGCGAAAGTGATCTTGAACCGGCGCTGGCTGACGTCGGGCTTCCAGGTATTTTAAAAAGCGCCACCCTGGGTTACGACGGCAAGGGCCAGGTGGTGGTGACCACCGAGGCCGAGCTGCGCGATGCCTGGCATGGCATGCAGCAGGTCGAGTGCGTACTGGAGAAAAAAATTGATTTGCAGCTGGAAGTGTCTGCCATTATCGCGCGCAACTCGATTTCTTCAGTCAGTTTCCCGGTGGCGGAAAACCAGCATCTCGACGGGATTTTACATCTCAGCATTGTGCCCGCACGGGTCGAGCAGGGCATTACCCATACGGCGCGCGCGCAGGCGATGAAGCTTGCCGAGGCGATGGATTACACCGGGGTGCTGGCAGTGGAATTTTTTCTGGCGAAGGACGGCACGCTGTATTTCAACGAAATGGCGCCGCGCCCGCACAACAGCGGGCATTACACCAGGGATGCCTGCGTCACTTCGCAGTTTGAACAACAGGTGCGCATGATGTGCGGCCTGCCGGCTGGCGATGCCCGGCTGACCTCGCCGGTGGTGATGGTCAACATGCTGGGTGATCTGTGGCCGCCCAGCTGGCTGGAAATTCTGCAACACCCCGAAATCAAGCTGCATCTCTACGGCAAGCAACACGCCCGCCCGGGACGCAAGATGGGGCACTTCAATGTATTGTCAGACAATGTAGAAGCTGCGCTGGCGATCGCCGAGGACGTGTTTGCGAGGTTGGCTGATAAACAATAAAAACGTAAAAAGGTATTGGCCGCAAATGAACGCAAATACTCGCAAATTAAAACAATAAGCCGTATACAGCTTATGCCATAGTTACAGTTAAAAAACTCTTATCGCGTTTATTTGCGTTATTTGCGGCAAATGTATTTCTATGTGTAAACACTAACGCCGGGCAGTAGTTTCTCGGTTTGCCGTGGACGGCGGTTGCGATCGCCTGACCTGCCGCCGCCGGGGCGGCCGCCCTTGCCGTGTGTCGGCGGTCTTGAGATGCGCTTGATCGGGGGTTTGGGTTTGACCAGCAACTCGGCAGATACCGCTTCGTTGTTAATGCGGTGGCCGATGTATTCTTCGATATCCATCAGGTAGTGTGCATAATCTTCGCAGGCGAAACTCACTGCTGCGCCACTGGCGCCGGCGCGCGCGGTACGGCCAACGCGATGCACGTAATCTTCACCGCTTTGCGGCAGATCGAAATTAAACACGTGGCTGACTTCGGGAATATGCAGGCCGCGGGCGGCAACATCGGTCGCGACCAGGATATTGAACTCGCCATCCGCAAAACGTTTGAGCAGGGTCTGGCGCTTGGTTTGCGGCACATCACCCGAGAGCAGGCCGGATTTATAATCATTGCCCGCCAGCCATTCATACACGCGGTCAGCGATGCGCTTGGTGTTAATAAAAATAATGCTGCGCTGGGGCTGCAGTTTTTGCATCAGGCCGAGCAGCAGCGGGATTTTTTCGTCGTTGGCGGGGTAAAACACCGACTGTTTGACCTTGTCCGCGGTTTTGGTGTCGGCCTTGATGCGCACTTCTTCCGGGTCTGTTCATGTGCATGTAAGCGAGTTCTGCAACGCGATGTGAAAGCGTGGCTGAAAACAGCAGGCTCAGTCTTTTATCCGGATCGGGGCAGCGCCTTATCAGGTAGCGAATATCCTTGATAAAGCCGAGATCGAACATGCGGTCGGCTTCATCAATCACCACCACCTGGCACATCTTCAGGTCGAATACGTTCTGCTGGAAATAATCGATAATGCGGCCCGGGGTGCCAATCAGCAGATCAACACCGCTGGTAATGTCGTCGCGCTGTTGTTCATAACCGGTGCCGCCATAGGCCAGGCCCAGTTTGAGCCCGGTGTGTTTACCGATCACCAGGGCATCCTTGTGGATCTGGATAGCAAGCTCACGCGTCGGTGCCAGCAGCAGCGCGCGCGGCTGGTTGAGCTTGCGTGTTTCCGGTGCCGGATTAAGCAATAAATGATTAAAACAGGCGACCATGAAGGCGGCGGTTTTACCGGTGCCGGTCTGGGCTTCGCCGGCGACATCCGTGCCTTTGAGGGCAATCGGCAGGCTTTCTGCCTGGATCGGGGTGCAGAATTCAAAGCCGGCATCGTTCAGGCCGTGCAGGATACTGGGGTCGATCTGGAAGTCAGAAAAGCGGGTTTCGGTCAAATGGTGTTCACTCATGGCGCGTAGCTTAACCTGCATATGCGATAAACGCTAACGTCATGCTAATAAACATGCACCGGGTGGGCGATTCGACGGCAAATCAGGGGCCCGGGAGACACTGCACGGCAGCATGATTATTTCAGGGCGGGGCTGTACAAAAGCGCAAAATAGTCTAAGATAGCGCCAAATTCAATTCAATATATCAACTCAGTCCAACTCAGCACTACTAAACACCATCTGATTTATCCAGCGGGCCATTCTGTGGTCAGGCGACTACCAGTTCAATTATCCGGAGGCATTCTAAAGGTGAGCGACAAGATTTCTTATGTAACAGACGACAGTTTTGAAAAAGATGTATTACAGTCTGACGTTCCAGTGCTTGTAGATTACTGGGCAGAGTGGTGTGGCCCCTGCAAGATGATCGCACCAATCCTTGAAGATATTGTCGGTGACTACGATGGTCGCCTGAAAATTGCCAAGTTGAATATTGATGAAAACCCGCAAACACCGCCCAAGTTTGGTATTCGCGGAATTCCGACACTGATCCTGTTCAAGAACGGTGAAGTAGAAGCCACCAAGGTGGGTGCACTTTCAAAGTCACAACTAACAGCATTTATCGACAGTAATTTATAAGAGAGATTTGCGCATACGGCACACCGAACGCTGTTTCTTTGTACCGCATAACAAAAACCTGTCGCAACTCTCGCGAAAATCCCCGTCCACTCTGGCCGGGAAAAACAATAATCATCCAGTCTAATTACACAACTAACTCAATAACCAGAAAATCCAGCCTATGAATCTTACCGAACTTAAATTAAAGCCTGTCCAGGAACTTCTCGATATCGCCACCGAAATGAAACTCGATAATGTGGCGCGTACAAAAAAACAGGACATCATATTTTCCATTCTCAAGGCGCATGCCAAGAAAGGCGAAGATATATTTGGTGATGGTGTACTGGAAATTTTGCAGGACGGTTTCGGATTTCTGCGCGCTGCAGACAGTTCATACCTGGCCGGCCCGGATGATATTTATGTTTCGCCCAGCCAGATTCGACGCTTTAACATGCGTACCGGCGACACTATTTCCGGAAAAATCAGTCCGCCGAAAGAAGGTGAGCGTTATTTTGCCCTGCTCAAGGTCGATACCATCAACTTTGATACCCCGGAAAACTCGCGTAACAAGGTCGCGTTTGAAAACCTGACGCCGCTGCATCCGAACGAACGCATGACCATGGAGCGCGGTAACGGCAGCACCGAAGACATTACGGCGCGCATCATCGATCTGGTTGCACCCATTGGCAAAGGCCAGCGCGGCCTGATCGTGTCACCACCGAAAGCCGGTAAAACCATGATGATGAGCAATATCGCGCAATCGATTGCAGCCAATCATCCCGAATGTGTACTGATCGTGCTGCTGATTGATGAGCGCCCGGAAGAAGTCACCGAAATGCAGCGCAGCGTGCGCGGCGAAGTGGTCTCGAGCACCTTTGATGAACCGGCCACCCGTCACGTGCAGGTAGCCGAAATGGTCATCGAAAAAGCCAAGCGCCTGGCCGAGCATAAAAAAGACGTGGTGATCCTGCTCGATTCGATTACGCGTCTTGCGCGTGCTTACAACACCGTTATCCCGTCTTCCGGCAAAGTACTGACCGGTGGTGTCGATGCACATGCATTGCACCGTCCGAAACGTTTCTTCGGTGCGGCACGTAACATCGAAGAAGGCGGCAGCATCACCATTATCGCTACCGCGCTGGTCGATACCGGTTCAAAAATGGATGAAGTTATTTACGAAGAATTCAAGGGCACCGGTAACATGGAAATCCACCTTGATCGTCGTATAACCGAAAAACGTATTTTCCCGGCGATCAACATAAACCGCTCCGGTACGCGTCGCGAAGAACTGCTGACCAAGCCGGACGAGTTACAGAAAATGTGGATACTGCGCAGGTTATTGCAGCCGATGGATGAAGTCGGTGCGATCGAATTCCTGATGAGCAAGTTGCAGGCCACCAAGACCAATAGTGAATTTTTTGATTCGATGAAAGGCTGACATAAGCCTTTTACTCGATCTGCCCGTTTGTTTTGTCGTGCAATTTAAAATATTTAAATCAGCCGGCAGGGCATTAATACTCTTTATCTGTGGTGCATCTTTCGCATCAGCCGAAACGCTGCTGGTTGCAGTGGCAAGCAATTTCACTGCTACCTTGCAAGATATTGCGCTTGCTTATCATGCACAAACAGGCCACACGCTTAAAACAAGCAGCGCCTCGACGGGTAAGCTCTATGCCCAGATTCAACACGGCGCACCATTTGATGTGTTTATGTCAGCTGATGAAAAGCGCGCCGATATGCTGGTGCATGAGGGTAAGGCCAATGCTGGGTTTGCGCGGGTGTATGCGCTCGGCAAGCTTGTCTTTATATCCAATATAGAACCTGTGGGCGATTGCGTGAGTGTGCTTTCAAGTGCTGATCTCAAATGGCTGGCTATCGCAAATCCCGATACTGCGCCTTATGGTAGTGCTGCACAGCAAGTGATGGAGAAACTCAATCTCTGGGACAAGCTGCAGGCCAGGCTGGTGATGGGCGAAAATATCGCGCAAACCCTGCAGTTTGTATCGAGCACCAGTGCCAATGCCGGGTTTGTGGCAAAATCCTTGCTGTCGGGCGATGCCATCATCAAGCGCGCCTGTGAGTGGGAAGTGCCCATCGATTTATATGCACCAGTCAGGCAGAAAATGGTCGTACTCAAACAATCACAGGATAAGCCTGCAGTGTCAGCGTTCTGGCAATTCATGCAGTCAGCTAAAGCCGCCAGCATTATTCGCAACCACGGCTACGACGTTCTCTAATTCTGTGCGCCAGCTTTTCAGTCACACCTGATGGAAACATTCGCCAGCCTTGGTCCGCTTTTTCTGACGGTTAAACTGGCGGCGTTGACGACACTCATCCTGCTCCTGATTGGTACACCGATTGCCTGGTGGCTGGCCAATACCCGCAACAAGTGTAAACCTCTGAT
>CAWKAL010000109.1:0-46529 GCA_963847575.1 uncultured Gammaproteobacteria bacterium | reverse complement strand
CGCTTGCGGCGTAAACGCAACAGCGCCAGCGCCGGACCTGACAACGCATAAATCAGGAAGCCACCGAACAATACCTTGGGCGGGTCGATCGAAGCCAGAACAAATATCATCACGATAATCAGCATCGCCATAAACGGCACCTTGTTGCGCGGGTCGATATCCTTGAAGCTGTAATACGAGATTTTGCTCACCATCAGCAGGCCGATGAGAATGGTCATTGGCAATGCGATGAAGGCGACATTCGCGCCCGGAATGTCATGATCGAAGACCACCCACACCAGGCCGACGATAACCGCGGCCGCCGCCGGGCTGGGCAAGCCCTGGAAATAGCGCTTGTCGGTGCTGCTGGCACGGGTATTGAAGCGCGCCAGCCTGAGTGCAGCGCAGGCCGTATAAATAAATGCACCCAGCCACCCCAGCTTGCCCCATTGCCAGCCGTAATTAAGCATCGAGGACAAGGACCATTCGTATATCACCAGTGACGGTGCGAGACCAAATGACACCATATCGGAAAGACTGTCGTACTCCGCGCCGAACGATGACTGGGTATTGGTCATGCGTGCCACGCGCCCATCGAGGCCGTCGAGAATCATGGCGATAAACACGGCCACCGCCGCCTGTTCAAACCGGTCATTCATCGCCGCGACAATAGCGTAATAACCCGCGAACAGGGCTGCCGTGGTGAGTATATTCGGCAGCAGGTAAATTCCGCGACGGCGCGGTTTGTGCGGATTAACGGGAGGCTGTTCTTCCAAGGTGACACCTGTTTGTTATATGACGATGCATTAGATGGATAGTAGACCAGAAAAAAGGGCTGTGAACAGCCCTTTTTTTTCCGAAATATATGTGACTATTTATTCACCCGGGTTTTGCCTAGTTTCTGGATTTGTCGACAATTTTATTCGCCTGGATCCATGGCATCATCGAGCGCAGTTTCGCGCCGGTCTGTTCGATCTGATGCTGGCGTGTAGCCTCGCGTTTGGCCAGCAGGTTTTTACCACCGGCGTGCATTTCCGCAAGAAACTCTTTGGCAAACACACCGCTCTGGATTTCGCCGAGGATTTTTTTCATTTCGGCCTTGGTGTTTGCATTGACGATCCGCGGACCGCGGGTAACGTCACCGTATTCCGCAGTGTTCGAAATTGAGTAGCGCATGTCGGCAATGCCACCCTGGTACATCAGGTCAACAATCAGCTTGAGTTCGTGCAGACATTCAAAGTATGCCATTTCCGGCGCGTATCCGGCTTCGACCAGGGTTTCAAAACCGGCCTGCACCAGTGCAGTGGTACCGCCGCACAGTACCGCCTGCTCGCCGAACAGGTCGGTTTCGGTTTCCTCGCGAAACGTGGTTTCGATAATGCCGGTACGTCCACCGCCAATGCCCGAAGCGTATGACAGTGCGGTTTCTTTAGCAGTGCCCGTTGCATCCTGGAATACCGCGATCAGGTCTGGAATACCACCACCGTTGGCAAATTCATTACGCACGGTATGGCCCGGTGCTTTTGGTGCAATCATGATGACGTCAAGATCAGCGCGTGGCTTGATGGCTTCGAAATGAATATTGAAGCCGTGCGCGAAGGCCATTGCTGCACCCGGCTTGATGTTTGGTTCGATCTGCTCGGTATAGAGTCCTGCCTGGTGCTCGTCCGGTGCCAGAATCATAACGACATCCGCCCAGGCGGTAGCTTCTTCAATCGATTTAACAGCGAGGCCTGCGGCTTTTGCCTTGGCAGCGGACGCTGAGCCTTCACGCAAACCAACGGCGACATCAATGCCTGAATCTTTCAGGTTGTTGGCATGTGCATGGCCCTGCGAACCATAACCGATAATGCTGACTTTCTTGCCGCGGATGATAGCCAGGTCACAATCTTTGTCGTAATAGATATTCATTTTATTTATTCCAATATTTCAAATTAAATTTTTTTAAATCTTACAGGCACGTGTACGCGAGGGTAAACGCGGTAAATACGAAGGTATTTAACCCAATAATCCGGCCTGCAATCGGCTTAAGTGAGGGTTTTTTCGCCGCGCGAAATGCCAAGCAATCCCGATCTCACTACTTCGTGAATGCTGATGCTGGAAAGTGACTGCACAAAGGCGTCGAGCTTGTCACCATTCCCGGTAATCTCAATGGTGTAACTGGTGTCAGTAACATCAATGATGCGACCGCGAAAAATATCCACCAGTCGTTTGACTTCATCGCGGGTGTCGGCAACCGCTTCCACCTTGATCAGCATCAGCTCACGCGCGATATGCGGCGCTTCAGTCAGGTCAATCAGTTTCACAACATCAACCAGCTTGTTGAGCTGCTTGCTGATTTGTTCAACAATTTCATCAGTACCCGAAGTGACCAGGGTCATGCGCGACAAGGACGGGTCATCCGTCGGCGCGACAGAGAGTGACTCAATATTGTAACCGCGCGCAGAAAACAGTCCGGCTACGCGAGACAGGGCACCTGATTCGTTTTCCATCAGTATCGAAATAATATGCCGCATAACTACACCAGGATCATTTCGTTGAGGCCGGCTCCCGCAGGAATCATCGGGTACACGTTTTCATTCTGATCGGTAATGAAATCGATGAACACGGTGCGATCTTTCAGTGCAATCGCCTCTTCCAGCGCGCCACGAATATCTGCGGGTTTATCGATATACATGCCAACATGGCCATAACTTTCCGCCAGTT
Organism: uncultured Gammaproteobacteria bacterium; assembly: GCA_963847575.1. Classification (GTDB taxonomy): domain Bacteria; phylum Pseudomonadota; class Gammaproteobacteria; order SZUA-229; family SZUA-229; genus JASBSR01. The sequence continues at coordinate 43,844 of CAWKAL010000109.1, read as the reverse complement.
TGACGAAATCAGGCAAGGCATCCATGTATGACATGGCGTAGCGTTTTTCATAGAAAAACTCCTGCCATTGCCGCACCATGCCCATGTAGCGATTATTCAGGTTGATGATTTTAACCGGCAAATTGTATTGCTTGCAGGTGGACAGCTCCTGGATGCACATCTGGATACTGGCTTCGCCGGTGACACACATCACCAGCTCGTCCGGATGCGCCAGTTGCACACCCATGGCGGCGGGCAAACCGAATCCCATGGTGCCAAGCCCGCCCGAATTAATCCAGCGGCGCGGCTTGTCAAACCCGTAGTACTGCGCGGCGAACATCTGGTGCTGGCCAACGTCCGAAGTTATAAACGCATCGCCCTTGCTGACCTTGAACATTTCTTCGATCACCATTTGTGGCTTGATGATCTTGCTTTCACGGTCATATTTCAGGCAATCCTGCGCGCGCCACTCCTCGATTTGCTGCCACCATTTTTGCAGCGCGCTCGCATTGGGTTTCTGTTCGGTCGCATCCATCGCCTTGAGAATATTATCCAGCACCTGGGCAACCTGACCGACAATTGGTATATCAACCTTGACGTTTTTGGATATCGACGCCGGATCGACATCGATATGGATTATTTTTGCGTGCGGGCAGAATTTTTCCAGGTTGCCGGTGACGCGGTCGTCGAAACGCGCACCAATGGCAATCAGCACATCGCACTGGTGCATGCCCATATTCGCTTCATAGGTGCCGTGCATGCCGAGCATGCCGAGAAACTGCCGATCACTCGCCGGGTAAGCACCCAGGCCCATCAGGGTATTGGTGATCGGATAGCCGAGGCGCCGAGTCAGTTCGACCAGCTGGTCACTGCCGTTGCCGAGAATAACCCCACCGCCGGTATACAGCATGGGCCGCTCTGCCGACAGGATGAGCTCAACCGCGCGCTTGATCTGGCCCGGGTGCCCCTTGGATGTCGGGTTATACGAGCGCATGCTGATGGTTTCCGGGTAGGAAAACTCGGTTTTTTCAGCCGTGATGTCCTTGGGAATATCGATCACAACCGGGCCCGGACGACCCGTGGTCGCAACATAAAATGCTTTCTTGAAGGTCGTGGCGATGTCCTTGACGTCCTTGATCAGGAAATTGTGCTTCACAATCGGCCGCGTGATACCCACGGAATCGACTTCCTGGAATGCATCGTTACCGATCAGGTGCTTGGGCACCTGGCCGGTGATGACAATCATCGGAATCGAATCCATGTAGGCAGTGGCGATACCGGTGACCGCATTGGTGGCACCGGGACCCGAGGTCACCAGCACTACGCCAGGTCTGTCCGGTCGAGCGCGCGTAACCATCAGCGGCATGCGTGGCGCCCTGCTCATGGCGCACCAGGATATGCTGCACATCATCCTGTGCATAAAATGCATCATAAATGTGCAGCACGGCTCCACCCGGATAGCCGAAGACATAATCAATGTCCTCAGCCTTCAGGCATTCGATAATGATTTGTGCGCCAGTCAGTTCCACAATTTACTCGTCTTGGTCAAAAAACCTTTTAAATCATACACTTTTATTAAGGCTCGCATAACACGCGAACCGTGAAGTCTATACGTTTAGCGCAACAATTTCACCGACTATTTGTCTGGATTTATATATAGCTAATGGCATACAAAAAAAACCCCGGTCAGACCGGGGCTTTTTTCGGTCCTACAGGTGAACGATTAGAAGTCTAAATCCACCTTGGCACCGCTGGCCTGGATCAGCGCATTCTTGATAGCATCCGGTGTCGGCATGATATTCATGAAGCTGTTCGAACCCATCATGCTCAGATCAGGGAAGTTCATCGCAATGCGGAAGCGGGCATGCAGGGCTTCAACTTCATCACCAGTCACCAGCATTTCATAGGGCAGATGCGCTGTCGAACGCAATTCCTTGAAATCGATTTCTGACATGATGAATGTGTCGTCTGCATACTTGTTCTTTTCAGACGCGAGGCCTACACCAAACAGGGTCTGCTTGCTGCCAGGAATATCGATGCGATAGATCTTGGTGGTATCACCGGCATGAGCGGCCAGGCCTTTTTCAACAGCAGCCACGGCATCGTTATAGCTGTTGAACGAGTTCAGCTCATAAGGCTCGTCAAAATATTCCATGCCGAAGGTATAGTGATAGCCCTCGAGATCATCAGCAGTCAGGCCATCTTCGGGCCCATACTCTTTGGTAGCACCCAGCGCAGATTTCAGCGCATTTTTGACAGCTGACAGATCAGTTTTGACATGGTAAGCCGCAGCCATGTAGACCGGGTTGGTATATGTCACCTGGATCTGATCACCCATTTTTGTTAAAGCAACACGTTGTGCTGCAACGTAACCGGCACGCTCATGTGTACTGCCGGCTTTTTTCAGATCACCGTTGGTAACAACAATGATGTGCGCACCTGCGTAAGGCTTATACTCACCCGCAACTTCAAAACCATTACTCTCGAGTGATTTTTTCACATCAGCCGCTTTTGCCGCGACATCACCCGCGCTCGATGAGCCAAGAATAAAAGGTTTCATTTCGTCTGCGGCATTTGCAAGCATCGAACTCATGCCGATGACCATCGCGGCCGTTACAGCCAGCCAGTTTTTATTGATTTGTATCATGCTACTACTCTCCAATTGGTGTCATTTGTCCCCGCTTCTAACAGATCAATGATCTGACATGTAGCCACTGCTCCCCCCGGAACAACGAGACGGCTGGCTAATGTAATGCAAAGTAAAGGGTTAAAGCAAGGTGTTCACCAATAAAAAGGCCCCGTAAACGGGGCCTTCAAAAGTATATAATTATATTTTTATGTAGATATATTTTTATATACCCGGAGTACTTTTAATACATATGAAGTATGGTTAGTACTTCCATGCCCAACCGGCTTGCAATTCCCACTGGGTCATCTCGATTTCTATCTGGGTTGCACCCTGATCAAACGGATTAGCACCTTTGACAGATTCGTTGAGAGCGTACATTGCCGCAAAGTTAAATTCCTGATCGGTTCCCACCGGCATGGTCAGGCCATAGGTTATATGGTCCTGCATGACCGCGGGCGCCAGAATGTTGAACAATGTCTCTGCCTCGGGAACCGGCTGGTCACTGTGGCTGTAACCAAAGCGATGGGTATTGTCATCAATCTTCACCTGGTAACCCAGCTTGAAGATATTGATATCTTCCCAGCCGAAGCCAGCACCACGTGCGCCACCGAAACAACCCGGGCCTCCCGGACTGATGCCGAATGATCCCGCGTTCACCGGGTCAACACATTGTGGAACATTGTTGCTATCAGGAAAAACATTGGATATAGGATTTGAAACTGAGGCTACATCAGAATAATTGATGCGTTGAATATCGAATACCACGGTACCGGCATCACCATAGTCATACGCCAGCCCAATGCTGAATGTGGAGGGAATATCAAAATCGCCACCCTCTGCAAACAGTCCCGAGTAAATATCGAATTCACTCATGCTGATTTCTGACTGGTAACTGATACCAAACGAGAGGTTTTCTACGATTTCCCCCTGGTAACCGAGCTTGAAACCGAAGCCATTGGAATAATCATGCTGATTCACGCCCATGTTGGCCGGATCACTGGAAAAACCACCGAAACCGGTCAGGCCCTGCGCATTAAAGCGTTGAAATGCAAATATAAGGCTGGCACCCCAGGCACTGTCAGCATCAATCTTGCGCGCGTAACTTGCATTGACGAATAACTGCGCCAGAGTCACACCTGCCGTGCCCGATCCAAATGTTCCTGGCAGAGTATCATCGATCACGCCTGTACCTGGATTCAACGTAGTTGCAGAGCCACCCTTGTACTCAGTATCCAGACCACCGTTACCGTAAGTAGACAGTCCCACAGAACTTTGCGCATCCAGGTTCCAGTTGATACCAAAATACGGGATCAGGAAGAAATCATTTTCACTTTCCACGCTGCCTGGATTAACACTGAATGGAAACTGACAGGTTTCGCCGCCCGTTGGAGGAAACACACCGCCGCTACAAAACGCGGAAGCAGGTGTTCCCGCAGGTGCGGGTGGCGCGCCTGTGACAGTGTAACCACGTGGAGACGGACTGAATAAAGCTATGCCAATATCCATGCGCTCACCAACGAAAGCCATGCCTGCCGGGTTTGTTGCAGCGGCCATGGCATCCTGTGACAGGGCCGCACCCGCGCCTGCCAGGCCTTTTTCCTTGGTACTGTAACCATGGGCAAAATAACCATTAGTCGCCTGCGCAACGGGTGATGCAAGCACGCCTGCAACTGCTGTAATCAACAGCGATTTTCTGAAAGCTGTTCTCATTGATGACTCTCCTCGGAAAAAGTAGGACTGAATAATTAGCGTGATCTGTTTTTATTATGTTTATTATTTTTATCGTAAACCTGACCATTAGATAGGCGAGTAAACCCGCGCTGTCAATGTATTCTGGCCAATATCCCATAATTCACATAAGGTCGGTCTGAACCGCATAAATTGCTGATCCAGCCCCGGATTACACCACCCAGGCTGAGCTGGAGCCACTATATAATGTATTGGTGAATCCCGCGCCCCGATCAACTTTCCTGAGTTTGTGCTGTCCACGAATAGAGCGAAATTATTCATATCCAATACATGTCCAATACATGAAGTTACTCATCAAATTTGCACTCCCCCTGGTACTGATGTGCGCAATGCAGTCGCAGGCAGAACTGCCCGAGCTTGGCGACCCCACGCTGCAAAGTTTCAGCACCAAGGAAGAAACCGAGCTCGGCCAGGCGTTTTACCACGCCCTGCGCGCCAGCCTCGAGTTCGTCGATGATTTGCAGCTGGAACACTATATTAAAAGCCTCGGGCAACGCCTGGTGACACACTCCGATGCGCCGGGCAAAAGCTTCCGCTTCTTCATAATTAATTCAGATGTCATCAATGCGTTTGCCGGGCCCGATGCCTACATCGGCATCAACAGCGGATTGCTGAAGATGGCGAGCAACGAAAGCCAGCTCGCCAGCGTCATGGCGCATGAAATATCGCATGTATCACAGCGCCATATTGCGCGCGCAGTCGATCGCTCGGGCACGGCCGCTGCTGCCAGCTTTGCCACCATCCTTGCCGCGATCCTGGTGAGTTCGCAGGATTCACAGGCCGGGCAGGCGGTATTGTTCTCGGGCATTGCGGGGACACAACAGGCTTCGCTGAACTTTACCCGCCAGAACGAGTATGAAGCTGACCGCGTGGGCATCAGCATATTAGCCAAGGCGGGAATCAATCCATCCGGTATGGTCGAGTTTTTTGAATTTTTGCTGTCCCAGAGTCAGGCCAGCGACCTGGAATATTTACGCACCCATCCTCTGAATGAGAACCGAGTCTCTGAAGCGCGCAATCGCATCGCCGCAGATCAGTTCAAATTGCCCAATGACAGTGATGACTTCAAGTTCGCGCGCGCACGGCTTGCCGTACTCACCAGCCGCCAGCCAGAATTGTTTATTAGCAAAAATGCCGCTGCCAGTGACATTTTCAGCCTTTACCAGCAGGCCGTGGCACAGATAAAGACACGCCATTCTGGACAGGCGATACCGATACTGGAAAAACTTGCCAGCAAGCACAACCATCCCTGGATCAAACTTGCACTCGCGGAAGCTTATCAAGACGAAAATCAGCCGATCAAAGCCCTGACCGTACTGGAACAACTGGCAAATTTTTACCCGGGATACATGCCTGTCAGCCTGAGCTATGCCAGGGCACTTACCGACAATAATCAGTCACAGAAAAGCATTGGCCTGCTTAAACACCAGTTGCAGTACGATGATGATGCCAGCATTCACCAGGAGCTGGCGCGGGCATACTATATTAACGGGCAGACTGCGGCGGCACTCGAATCCACCGGCAACCAGTATTTACGCGAAGGCTATACCGAGCTAGCAATACAGCAATATGAAAATGCGTTACAACAGTCCAGTATTAGTGAAACCAGTCGTCAGCGACTGACCACCAGGAAAGACCAGCTAAAGGAAAAAACACAATAAATCGACGCTAGACATCCGAGCACAGAGAAGTTAGACGTTCGAGTAGATAATTTATTTCATTGACACTGTAAATATCCAGCAACACTAATATAAGGCTTTATTAATAATATATTTTTTCGCTTGCAGTACTTGCCATACACGTATCAGAGAGTATGCTATAAGCCCTAATTCACTCGTTGAATCAGATTTTTCTACATAATATTTCGGAGGAGCAGAGAATGCGGCTATCCGCACATTTACTAAAAACAACCGCGTCCGTGGCTGCCATTGTTGGCTGCCTCGGTTTATTCACACCCTTAACAGTTAGCGCAGACGACGCGGCAGATATTGCAGAAGGCAAGAAGCTTTCATTTGATCGCAAGAAAGGCAACTGCCTTGCATGCCATCAGATTGAAGGCGGAGACCTTGCCGGAAATATCGGACCACCGATGGTAGCAATGAAAGCACGCTTTCCAAATTTTGATAGCTTAAAGGCACAGATTTATGATGCCCGCATCAAAAACCCGAACACGATCATGATTCCTTTTGGTCCGCACAACGTGCTGTCTAGCAAAGAAATCGACCTGGTCGCGAAATATATTCACACATTATAAAAGTCGTAAGAGGTAAGACTAGATGAACCAGAATCGTAGATTTCTGTTAAAAGGCACACTGGCTGCCAGTGCCGCAGGCGTCGCTATCAGCGCCGGCCTGCTTACACCTAAAACTGTTATGGCTGCCTGGTCGAAAGCAGCATTTGAAGCAGCTGACGTAAATTCAGCTTTAACTGCTGCGATGGGGAGTGCAGATCACAGTGAAAGCGGTGACGTAAAACTCAAAGCACCTGACATTGCTGAAAATGGCGCTGTTGTACCGATTACGGTTAGCAGCAGCATCGCTGGCGTCGAGTCGATCGGCATTCTTGTATCAAGCAATGCACAGCCACTGACTGCCACATTCAATCTTGGCCCCAACACTGAAGCCGATGTTTCCACCCGTATCAAAATGGGTAAAACAGCTGACGTTATTGCTGTCGTCAAAGCCAACGGCAAACTCTACAGCGCCAAGAAACAGGTCAAAGTCACCATTGGTGGTTGCGGCGGTTAATCGACAATACAAGATACGAGGTTACAGAAAACATGGCTAATACAATTAAAGTTCGCGCAAAGGTCAAAGGCGGAGTGGCTACCGTTAAGTGTCTCATCAGCCACCCGATGGAAACCGGCTTGCGTAAAGATAAAAAAACCGGTGAGAAAATTCCGGCGCATTTCATCCAGGAAGTCAACTGTGAACACAATGGCAAAAATGTACTGAATGCGCAGTGGAATGGCTCTATCTCCAGAAATCCTTTCCTCTCCTTCTCGTTCAAAGGTGCAAAAGCCGGCGATACACTGAAAGTCAGCTGGGTGGACAACAAGGGTGAGAGCGACTCCAAAGAAGAAGCACTCAAATAAGAGAAACTTATTTAGACGTCCCGGAAAAAATAACCATAAGGTGAACAATGAATAAAATCACTATCGCGCTCTCTGCATTGCTAATGGTTGTGACGCCAGTTGCATCGCAGGCCACGCCCGATCAAGACCTGAAAGCTTTCCGTAAACATTTTACGGACAAGTTCCCGAGCACACCGTTTAATGATTTCGTCAACGGCGTGTATTCGATTGACCCCGCGTCACGTGAACAATGGGAAGCGTTTGAAGAATTCCCATCCTACGAGCCTTATATCGACAAGGGCAAGGAACTGTTTGATAAGAAATTTGCCAATGGCAAAAGTTTTGCAAGCTGCTTCCCGAACTACAAAAAGGGAATTCGCCAGAACTACCCCTACTACGATACCGGCAAGGGTGAGATCGTGACCCTGGAAGGCGCCATCAACAAGTGCCTGTCAGATAACGGTGAAACAGAGTTCAAAGCCAAGAAAGGCAACCTGACGTACGTCAGCGCTTACCTGGCATCAGATGTCACGCGGCAAGAAGTTTGACATCAAGGTGCCTAACGACCACGGTGCTATTAAGGCCTACAACCAGGGCAAGCAACACTTTTACGCCAAGCGCGGCCAGCTCAACATGGCCTGTGCGGATTGCCACTACCATTACTCCGGTAGCTACATTCGTGCTGACATCCTGAGCCCGGCAATCGGTCATCCCACTGGTTTCCCGGTATTCCGCAACAAGTGGTCTTCGGATGACGCCAAGGGGGACGGCATGGGTACCCTGCACCGCCGCTACGGTGGCTGTAACAAGCAGGTACGTGCCAAACCGTTCAAGGCCCAGAGTGATGAGTACAAGGCACTCGAATACTTTGAAACCTATATGAGTAATGGCCTGGAAGTAAATGGCCCGAGTCAGCGTAAATAACACTGCGCTTTCGAGCAAAAAAAAACCCCGCCGATGCGGGGTTTTTTTTGGGCTGAAATCAGCGCCAGGGGAATGTCTGGTGGGTCGTCCGCGACTCGAACGCGGGACCAATGGATTAAAAGTCCAGTGCTCTACCAACTGAGCTAACGACCCGAAGGCGCGCATGATACATTGCCCGCCACAGAAAAACAAACGCATCGCCCGGAATCCGGCCTGGTTTAGCCCCGGCGGAAATAACGTGTCGGATCTTCAATCCCGGCCTGCATGAAGCCGGCCTTGCGGAAGCGGCAGGAATCACATTCACCGCAGGCACTGCCAGACGCATCTGCCTGGTAACACGACACCGTCAGCGCGTAATCCACCCCAAGCTCGGTACCTGTACGAATGATCTCGGCCTTGGACAGGGTGATCAACGGGGTGTGAATATGCATCTCCTGGCCCTCCACCGCAGCGCGTGTGGCGAGGTTGGCCATGGCTGCAAACGCTTCGATGTAGTCAGGCCGGCAATCCGGATAACCCGAGTAATCAACCGCGTTGACGCCGATGAAAATATCGGCCGAGCCGGCAACCTCAGCGACGGCCAGGGCATGCGCAAGAAAAATCGTGTTTCTCGCCGGCACATAGGTGACCGGAATCCCAACGGCGTTCACATCCGTGTTGACGGGCACATCGATCGATGCCTCGGTCAGGGCAGATCCGCCAAGCAGGGCATCATCGAGCCGGATGATACGGTGTTCTGCGCCATAACTGAGCGCAATTTCGCGCGCCGCGTTGAGTTCCGACACATGCCGCTGGTGGTAATCAAAACTCAGTGCCACCACCTCAAAATTCTTATGTGCTATCGCCAGCACCGTGGCCGAGTCCAGGCCGCCTGATAATAGAACGATGGCTTTGGGTCTACGCATAGCTAAACACCCGCTCTATTCCCCCACAGCAGCTTGTGCAACTGTATCTGCATACGTACTGGCAGCCGGTCGCGCAATATCCATTCAGCCAGCGCCGTCGCATCCAGCTGGCCATGGCTCGGCGAAAACAGCACTTCGCATTTATCTGCAAGCTGATACTGCCTGAGTATTTCAAGGCACCAGTTGTAATCATTCTCATCACAGATGACAAATTTGACCTGGTCACTGGCGGTCAAATATTCAATATTGCTCAACAGGTTTTTATCGACTTCACCCGAACCGGGGGTTTTGATATCAACCACGCGCACCACCCTGGTATCAACCCTGGAGATATCAATTGCACCGCTGGTTTCAAGCGAGACCTGGTAGCCGTCATCGCACAGCATCGACAGCAGTTGGCCGCAGGCTTTCTGCGCCAGCGGCTCTCCTCCGGTCACCGTTACATAGTGCGCACCGAAACCCGCCACCTGCTCGCGGATTGCATCGAGTGACATCCATTCACCACCACTGAAGGCATAGGCAGTATCGCAATAGCCGCAACGCAGGGGGCAGCCAGTCAGGCGCACAAACACGGTGGGCACACCCACGGTGCGCGATTCACCCTGTAACGAATAAAAAATTTCGGTGATGCGCAACCGAGTGGTTTGCGCTGTTTTGGAATTCACGCCAGACTTTAGCGAGGCGCCTAATGGCCTTCGCGCTGCATGCGGTCGAGTCGTTCTTTCGCCTTGTTTGCGACACTGGCGTCTGGATATAGCTTGATAACTAATTGCAGGTTTTCGCGCGCTGCTGACCAGTTCTTCAGCTCGAAATAAACATAACCGATTTTAAGCCGGGCACCGGGTATTTTTGTACTCTCGGGGTAACGCGCAATCAGGCGTTGAAATTCTTCCAGCGCCTGTTTGTAGTCACGCGAAACATAATTGGCTTCGCCCAGCCAGTACTGCGCATTATCTGAATATTTACTCTGCGGGTATTTTTTAAGAAATGCACTGAAGGCTTCGATCGATGGCTGATAACGCCCTTCCTTGAGCAGGGCAAATGCATTTGAATATTCGTCCTTGCCATCTTCGTCACCAGCCGCGACAGCAGTCGCTGCTGGCGCCGACCCGGCGGATGAACGCGGCGCAGGCACCGGCGGCACAACACCCGATGAACGTGCGCCACCACCACCGGCTTCGAGACTACTCAAACGCCGATCCATATCAAGATACAGACTGCGCTGGCGCTGTTTGATGGTATCGAGTTCGTACCCCTGCTGTTCGATCTGTTCGCGCAGCAGTGAAATTTCCTGCTGAATGACATCCAGCTGGTGCATTTGCTGCTGCAATACATCAGCACCGAGGAGACGCTCAATCCGCTCGAGTCGCTGCTGCACAGACATTCTGGACAGCACTTCGTCCTCGGCAGACACCGAAACGCAGGTCAGGCCAGCAAGCGCCGCCAGCACAAAGCCGCTGACGGGCCGCGCTATATTTTTAAGCATGCGCGATGACATGTTGTTTCCCCATTTGTTGTGCGACACATCAGCAACCCGCGCTGATCCGCCATGCATCGATAACTAATTGATTACTCGTATATTATTTCGGCGCGCCGGTTAAGGTTCCAGGCCTGCTCATCATGCCCGAAATCCGCCGGTTTTTCTTCACCATAACTGATAATGGTCACCTGGTCACTGCTCGCACCTTCGAACAGCAGCAGGCGTTTGACAGCCTGTGCGCGTCGATCCGCCAGCGCCACATTATACTCGCGTGAGCCGCGTTCATCAGTATGACCTTCAAGCCGAATGCGTGATGCCGTATTCAATGCCATGTACTTGCCGTGATGTTTGACCAGCTCGACATAGTCCTCGCGGATGTCACTGCTGTCAAAATCAAAATAAATAATTTTCTGCGAGAGAATATTACCCGGCTCATTGATGGCGCCTTTCTCATAAGACACGGCATATTCCTGTCCGGCCAGCATGGTGCCCGAACCAACACCTGCCGCGTCGACGCTGCCCACGGTGGCCCCGTATTGATCACCGCTGGCGCCCGCATCCATTAATCCATCATCTTTAATCGCCTGCTCGGCACAGGCCGAAAGCAGCAACATCGAAATGCTTACAAATAGTATTTTTTTCATTGGTTTCACCCTGTAAAAAAGCCTGCTCCTGGCGAGCAGGCATAATTATTAAAAAATTATTTTTTCCTGACCGGCGCCCACGAGGGCTCGCGTACTTCCCCGTCTGACAACACCAGTCGTTGTTTGTGCCCGCCATCGATCGAAACTGCCGCCAGCACTGCACGCCCGTTTACCTGCGAGGCGTACAGAATCATGCTGCCGTTGGGCGCAAATTCGGGCGACTCATCCTGTGGCCCGTCGGTCAGTACCTGCATCAACCGCGTTTCAGGATACATCACTGCAATGCGAAAACGGTTGCCTTCACCCAGCACAAAGGCAATGGCCTTGCCGTCAGGTGACACGCTGGCGTTCGCGCTGTAATTACCTTCAAATGTCACGCGCTTAGGCGTCGACCCTGCCGACAGATCCACCTGGTATAGCTGTGGCTTGCCGCTGCGACTGGAGGTGAATACCAGTGACTCACCGTCAGGCATCCACACCGCTTCGGTATCAATCGACCAGTGATTGGTGACACGGCTGAGGGCTTTATTCTGGATATGTAAAACATAGATATCGGGATTGCCATCTTTGGACAAGGTCATGGCGAGGCGATTACTGTCCGGCGACCAGGCAGGCGCACCATTAATACCATCGAAAGAAGCGACTTTTTCACGCTTGCCGTTTGTAATATCGTGGATATAAATTTCTGCCTTGCCCTGTTCAAACGATACGTAAGCTATTTTTCGACTGTCGGGTGACCACACCGGTGACATGATCGGTTCTTTGGAAGTCAGCAGGGTTTGCGGATTAAAACCATCCGTATCCGCCACCTGCAATTTGTATTCTATTTTTTTATTTGCGCTACGGCTTGAAGTGACATAGGCAATACGTGTATCGAACGCCGGGCCGAGGCCGGTTAACTGCTCGAGAATATAATCACTGATACGGTGCGCCACGTAACGCAGCGACTGCCGGTCCGCCGGAAAACTATAACCCAGTACCTGCTGCGATTTCAGCACATCGAACAGGCGAAACTGCACCTGGTAGCTACCGTCTTTTTGCAATTGCACGGCACCAATCACAAGATGGTCTATGCCGGCAATGCGCCAGGTTTTAAAATCCACCTGTTCCGGCGTGGCTGGTTTTGACAGCATGTCTTTTTCAGGCAGGGGTGAAAATTTACCACTGCGCGCAAGATCAGACGTAATGATGGCTGATACATCTGCATCGGCAAGTTTCTGACTGCCTGCCCAGCGAAAAGGCACTACTGCAATCGGCATTGCACCTTCCACGCCTTCAGTGATATCAATATTGAGTACAGCGTTCGCCAGCGTTGCATTAAACAACAATGCTGCTGCAATAATAATTCGTTTCAGTTTCATATTATTAACCTGGTTTTGCACTGCTTGCCGTAAGACGGCCTAACTGGGCCTGAAAGTAAAATGGATTTCGCGATCATAAACGTCTGGATTCGGCGCTGGCGGCAAGGGTGAGGCTTTCCATACCGCACGTTCGATGGATTGCTGAAACGTAGAATCGGCCTCGCAGTTGCGCAAACTCACACTGGTGACATCACCCATGATGGTTTGGGTCACAATCACTTCGCAGGAAACATTACTCTTCAATCCCGGCGGACGTAGCCAGTTGCGCTCCACTTTTTGCTCGATGAGCTTAACATATTGCCGGCGTAACGAGTCCAGCATTCGTGAGTACTCTGCCTGCTGGCGTGCTTCTTCCTCGCGACGTTCTTCTTCTTCGAGCCGGCTTTTGAGATCAGCTTCTTCCTGCTTGCGACGCGCTTCTGCTTCTTCTGCCAGGCGTTTTTGCTTCGCGGCTTCCTCCTGCCGTTTTAACTCCGCCTGGCGTTTCGCTTCAGCTTCCTTGCGCTGCTTTTCAAGCTCGGCCTGCTGCTTTGCCTCGGCCGCCTTACGTTGCTTTTCCAGTGCCGCCTGGCGCTTTGCTTCTTCAACCCGCCTGGCTTCTTCGGCTTTGCGTTTTTCCAGCGCGGCCTGCTTTTTCTCGGCCTCGCGTTGTTGCGCTTTTGCCTGCTGTTTTTTCTTTTCCTGCTCGGCAAGCTCGCGTTTTTTTGCTTCCTGCTGTTTGCGTTTTTCGACTTCTTCCAGCTTGCGCTGCTTGTCAGCGGCTATTTTCTGCTGTTGCTTTTCCAGTTCAGCGCGCTTTTTCTTTTCCTTTTCAGCATCGAACTCGCTGGCGTCTACGATGACTGCCTTGATCGTGGCTTTTTTCTGCGCAGCAGGCTGGGGGACTTCGTTATTGATCAAATTTATACTGAGCAGCGCAATCAACACCACGTGCAACAGCACCGCAATTACCAGCACAATCGGATTCTTACGGATGTCGTGCCATAAACCCTGGGTACTCATAAAGACAAATCCGTTATTGCGGCTTAGCCACCGGTGTCATCCGGTTGCTCGGTCATTAAACCCACCTTGTCGACACCGGCATTTTGCAGCAACACCATGGCAGCCGTCACCTTGCCGTAATCGACCGCCTGATCACCACGCACCAGCACCGGGGTTTGTGGCTGCGTCCTGATAATAACGGAAACACGTTGTACCAGGGTTTCTGCATCAATCGGTGAACGGGTGTTATCGCCCACGTTCAGATAATAGTCACCGCTCTTACTCACGGTTAACACCAGTGGTTCACGCTGGTCAGGTTGCAGCGGGTTTGCATTCGCCTGCGGCAAATCAATTTCGACACCCTGCTGGATCAATGGTGCGGTAATCATAAAAATGACCAGCAACACCAGCATCACATCGATATAGGGCACGATGTTGATTTCAGAAGCGAGCTTGTGTTTTTTTCGGCTCACGCTTCGGCGTCCGCCTGGGCAGGCGCCTCATCGGGCAGACGATGACTCTGGCGTTGCAGAATAGTCGCGAATTCTTCGGCGAAGTTTTCGTAGGCGCCAGTGATACGATCAACGCGTTCTGCATACCGGTTATAGGCAATTACCGCGGGAATAGCCGCGAACAATCCCATCGCAGTCGCGATCAGCGCTTCTGCTATACCGGGAGCGACCATCGACAGGGTCGCGCTTTGCACCGAACCGAGTGCGGTAAACGAACGCATAATTCCCCACACCGTACCAAACAGGCCGACATACGGACTGGTGGAACCGATGGTGGCCAGCAATGCAAGATTGGCTTCAAGCCGGTCTTCTTCGCGCGCCAGTGCAACCTTCATACTGCGTTGTACGCCGGCCAGCATCATTTCGGTATTGCTGCTGCCGCGCTTGTGAATACGCACATATTCGGCAAAGCCGGCTTCAAAGATTTTTGCCATACCGCTGATGCTTTCAGTCCGGCGCTTAACCTGGCCGTAGAGATCGGCGAGGTTAATGCCCGACCAGAACTGATCTTCAAAGCGCAGCGCTTCTTTTTGCGCTTCTTTGAGCAGCTTGTGCTTGAGAAAAATAACGATCCAGGACATGACCGATGCCGCCAGTAATGACAGCATCACCAGCTGGACCAGGATGCTGGCGCGTGCCACCAGCGAAAATAATGACATTTCTGTTTCCATGCTCAGGCGCCCTGTTTGATTTTTTCGAGAATATCAGCAGGCAATGCGCGCGCTGAAAACTGCGCGGCGTCGAGGCATGCGACAACTACCGTCGCGCTGCATAACTGCAGCTGATCTGGCTGTCGGTGTATGATCTGGTTAAAACCGAGGCTCGCCCGGCGCAAAGAAGATAGTCGTGTTGTTATCATGAGCTCATCATTGAATACGGCAGGTTTTTCATATTTGACTGATACGCTATGCACAGCAAATATCAGCCCCCGCTCTTGTTTTAACTGGTCCTGTTCAAAACCGAAGCTGCGCAACATTTCGGTGCGCGCGCGTTCCATAAACTTCAGGTAATTGGCGTAATACACCACGCCGCCCGAATCGGTGTCTTCGTAATAGACACGCACCGGCCATAAAAATTCACCGCCGTTGTTTGCCTGCATAAAAATTATTCGCTGTCGTTACCGAGTTGCAACGCAGCCTGCACGGCTGAATCCTTGCCGGGCGCCTGCATACCAAAATGCCGGTAAGCACGCGCAGTGGCAACCCGGCCGCGCGGTGTGCGCATAAGATACCCCTGCTGGATCAGGTAAGGCTCAATCACATCTTCGATGGTATCGCGTTCTTCACCAATGGCGGCGGCGAGATTTTCTACACCCACCGGGCCACCGTCAAATTTTTCGATAATCGAAAGCAGCAGGCGCCGGTCCATGACATCAAACCCCAGCGGATCCACCTTGAGCAGTTCCAGCGCGGCGTGGCCGACCTCGGCGCTGACCACGCCGTCGGCCTTGACCTCGGCGTAATCGCGCACCCGGCGCAACAGGCGATTGGCGATACGCGGCGTACCGCGTGCACGCCGTGCAAGTTCCTCGGCACCTTCGCGCGTCATTTGCACATTGAGAATATCTGCGCTGCGCTCGACGATATGCGTCAGGTCGCTGACGTTATAAAAATCCAGCCGTAACACAATGCCAAAGCGATCGCGCAAGGGCGACGTCAAAGAACCCGCACGCGTGGTTGCACCCACCAGGGTAAACGGCGGTAATTCAAGCTTGATAGAACGCGCTGCCGGGCCTTCGCCAATCATGATGTCGAGCTGGTGGTCTTCCATCGCCGGGTAAAGAATTTCTTCCACCACCGGGCTCAGGCGGTGTATCTCGTCGATAAAGATCACATCGTGGGCTTCGAGATTGGTCAGCAGTGCGGCGAGGTCGCCGGGTTTTTCCAGCACCGGGCCGGAGGTTGAATGCAGCTTGGCGTTCATTTCGTTGGCGACGATATGCGCCAGCGTGGTTTTGCCCAGCCCCGGGGGACCAAAAAACAGAATGTGATCGAGCGCTTCTTCGCGCGCGCGCGCCGCGGGAATGAAAATATCCAGCTGCTCAGTGACCGCCGGCTGACCGCGATAATCCACCAGCGTCTGTGGACGAATCGCACGATCAACAGCCACTTCATCCGAAGCCTGCTCTGCAGAAATAATCCGCGACTCAGTCATAAACGTGTCTCATGCTTGGTTTCATCCGTTCCACTGACAGCTCAGCCGCGCACCGTGGCCTGCAAGGCGGCCTTGATAATGGCCTCGGCTTCAAGACCTTCGCAGGCGACGCTGCGCACCATGCGGCTCGCGTCCGGCGCTTTATAGCCCAGCGAAATCAGTGCACTCACGGCATCGCCGACCGGGCTGGTGGGCTGTGTTTTCAGCGTGGCCGTGCTGGCTGTGCCTGGCAGTACTTTTTCGAAGTCATCCCCCAGGCGGTCACGCAACTCAACGATCAGGCGTTCGGCGGTTTTCTTGCCCACGCCCGGTAATGCGGTAAGTGATTTTGCATCATTTTCGATAATGCAACGGGTGAATTCATCTGTACTCACGCCCGACAAAATAGTCAGCGCCAGTTTTGGGCCGACACCGCTGATGCGAATCAGGGTGCGAAACAAATGGCGTTCGTTCTCGGTAAAAAACCCGAACAGTAATTGCGCGTCTTCGCGTACCACCATGTGGGTGTGCAGGATGACATTTTCACCATTGGCGGGAAGTTGATAAAACGTAGTCATCGGCGCTTCGAGTTCATAACCGACGCCGTTCACATCCAGCAACAAGCGCGGCGGATGCTTGCTCACCAGCTGGCCGCGCAGACGGCCGATCATACCCAGCGTCCCCGGCGTATGCCGCGCACAATACCCCCGCTCTGCACGTGCAGATGGTTGGCATGACACATCGCAATCGCGAGCGCGTCAGCCGCATCGCTTTGCGGAACGTGATCAAGATCGAGCAGGAGTTTCATCATTTTCTGTATCTGTTGTTTATCTGCCGAGCCGCTGCCGACCACGGCTTTTTTTATCGCGCGCGGGGTGTATTCGCCGACCGGAATGTTCGCCTGCACCGCTGCGCAAATCGCCGCGCCGCGTGCCTGGCCGAGTTTGAGCGCCGAGTCGGCATTGCGACTCATGAACACCTGCTCGATCGCCATCACCTGCGGCTGCCATTCACGGATGACTTCGCTCACCTGCAAAAAAATAAGCCCGAGTTTGTCAGCCAGGTTTTCGCCACTGATGGCGAGATGGCCGCTGCTGACATGCTGGTGCCGAAAGCCGTCGGTATCCAGGATGCCGTAGCCGGTAATACGTGAACCGGGATCGATACCGATGACACGGGTATGCACTTTCAATTGATTGACTCGCGTAGAACCATGATGCGCACATTAACACGAATCAGCGCAGTCCCA
The DNA here is from genome assembly GCA_963847575.1 of uncultured Gammaproteobacteria bacterium. Classification (GTDB taxonomy): domain Bacteria; phylum Pseudomonadota; class Gammaproteobacteria; order SZUA-229; family SZUA-229; genus JASBSR01. The sequence continues at coordinate 26,225 of CAWKAL010000109.1, read as the reverse complement.
GGCGGCTCGCATGCAACATTATTCAGCCATGAAACAGCACTGATTGCAGGCCTCGCACAGTACCCGGTGATGGCTGCATGGTTGCCCGCAAACACGCTAAAAACTGCTGCAAAGTCTAGCATTGCAAGCCAGCCAGGTCAGCCTCATGCCACGCTGGAATCGAGCAAAGGCGTGACTGTGTCCTGGTCGAACTTGCCGGTGCGCAGGAAAACAACCACTTCGTTTGCAACCGTGGCCGACATCAGCATGCCGGTATGACTGACCGGCAGGGTGATAAAGTCGGTGGCACCGCGCAGCTGGGTTTCGCTCACTGACACCGTACCATCGTGCGGCATATCCGGCCCGCCCGCGACCATCCCCATACCCAGCGGGAAGGTACCGGCGATAATGCCGATATCCTGCCAGCCTTTCCACACCGGGGCATCGCCCAGCAAACCGCGCTGGCGACTTTTACCCAGCACCCAGCTCGTCAGCCGCGTGCTCACCAGCCGACGCCCCACGACACTGCCATTGACCGGGCTGCCGAGGAGCACGATGCGGCCTTTTGCAATGAATGGAAACTGGTCAAACAGGTGTAACAGAATAATGCCACCGTAGCTGTGACCGATAAAATGGATCAGCGGTGCATCAATGGTATCGACCAGGGTTTTGAGTCGTTGCGCCAGTTCAGCCGGCGGCTGACTCCAGACATGGTAATTGAAGTTATGGCATTCGTAATCACTGTTTTTCAGGCGATGGCGAAGCCGCCAGAGATCGATACCATTGCTCCAGACACCATGTACCAGTACGACTGCTTCTTTCATGGCGCAAGTCTAACGGAGACTGGCGCTTATGGGGATATTTCCAGCATTCGCTTTAACGCCAGCCGGGCATTTTCGGCAATTGCCGGCGGCACGCTGACCTGGTTGACCACATGACCTTCGACCAGGTTTTCCAGCACCCAGGCGAGATGCTGCGGATCGATCCGGAACATGGTGGAGCACATGCACACGCTGGGCGACATGAAGTGCACGTGTTTGCCCTGGTGCTGGAACTGCTGATGCAGCCGGTTCACCAGGTTGAGTTCGGTCGCCACCAGCCAGCGCGTGTTGGGCTCGGCCTCGGCCACGGTTTTGATAATGTACTCGGTGGAACCCACGTAATCGGATTTCTGGCAGACTTCGAACGGGCTTTCCGGGTGGGAAATCACTTTTGTCTCGGGATACTGCGCCAGAAAATTATCGATTTGCTCGGGCTGAAACATCTGGTGTACCGAGCAAAAGCCCTTCCACAGGATCATGCGTGCATTTTTAATCTGCTCAGGCGTGAGTCCGCCCATGGGCCGGTCGAAATCCCACACCACCATTTGCTCCAGCGGTATGCCCATTTTGTACGCGGTGTTGCGGCCCAGGTGCTGATCGGGGAAAAACAGCACTTTCTCGCGCTGCGAAAAGCTCCACTCGAGCACATGGCGCGCATTGGTCGAGGTGCAGACGATACCGCCATGGCTGCCGCAGAAACCTTTCAGGTCTGCAGCCGAATTAATATAGGTGACCGGGGTAACGTGTTCATCGGGATCGAGCACACTGGACAGTTCGAACCAGGCTTTTTCCACGTTCTCAAGATTGGCCATATCGGCCATGGCACAGCCGGCGGCCATGTCGGGCAAAATTGAGACCTGCTCGGGCCGTGACAGAATATCCGCCACTTCGGCCATGAAATGCACCCCGCAGAAGACGATGTACTCGGCTTTAGAATTTGCCGCCTGGCGCGACAGTTTAAGCGAATCCCCAGTGAAATCAGCATGCTGGAACACTTCGTCACGCTGGTAATGGTGCCCCAGGATCACCAGGCGATCGCCCAGCGCCTCGCGCGCACGCAGGATCCGTGCCTCGCATTCAGCATCATCGAGCAGGGTGTAAGGCTGGACAGCAACAGCGCTCATCAGTGGGGCAACTCCGAAATGACAATTAATCTCATCGAGACTAACAATATTGTCACAAAAATCAACGTTTCAATGGGGGTAGGCCGAAATTGTGCGGTCAAGAGTATAAAATCTTTGCCACAGAGGGCACAGAGATCACAGAGATCACAGAGATCACAGGGGATAAAAACATTTTGCCGCAAATTACGCAAAGTTCGCAAAGAAATCATTATTGGTGAATTGCGAAATGACGCCGTGTTTCAAGATACGTGCAAATCTATACAACAAAGAATTATTTTATTCGCGGCCTTTGCGTAATTTGCGGCAAAAAGCTTTTAAGTTTTTACCCCTGTGATCTCTGTGCCCTCTGTGGCAAATTTTTTTTAAGCCGTTTTCTTTTCTTCGATCTTGCGATGACGCAGGTTGAGTTCGCGCAATTGTGCTTGCGAAACTTCGGCCGGTGCCGAGGTCAGCGGACAGGCCGCGGTCTGGGTTTTGGGGAAGGCCATGACATCGCGGATTGAGGTCGCGCCTGCCATTAACATCACCAGGCGGTCGAGTCCGAAGGCAATACCGGCGTGCGGCGGGCAGCCATACTTGAGCGCGGTGAGCAGGAAACCGAACTTGTCGTCGGCTTCCTGTTCATTAATACCAAGCATCTCGAACACCGCCTGCTGCATCTCGGTGTTGTGTATACGCACCGAACCACCACCGACTTCGGTGCCGTTGAGTACCATGTCGTAAGCACGCGAGAGCAGTTTACCGGGATCGGTTTTCAGCTCGGCCGGGGTATTTACCGCGGGCGCGGTGAACGGGTGATGTAATGAGGTCCACTCGCCCTTGCCGTCTTTTTCAAACATCGGGAAGTCTACGATCCACAAAGGCTGCCAGCTGTCATTGACCAGGCCGCGGTCCTGGCCGACACGGATACGCAGCGCACCGATCGATTCGTTGACCACGTTGGCAGCGCCCGCGCCGAAGAACAGGATGTCACCGGTCTGGGTGCCGGTCTTGCTGATAATCGCTTCGAGCACATCATCGGGCAGGAACTTGATAATCGGCGACTGCAGGCCTTCGCGACCGGCAGCAACATCATTCACCTTGATCCATGCCAGGCCTTTGGCACCGTAACGGCTGACGTACTCGGTATAAATATCGATATCCTTGCGCGAAATATCCGCGCCACCGGGAACACGCAACACCACGATACGCCCGTCAGGATCATTCGCCGGGCCGGAGAACACTTTGAACTCGACCGCTTTCATTTCTTCGCCGAGGTCGACCAGTTCGAGCGGGATGCGCAGGTCGGGTTTGTCCGAACCATAACGCAACATTGCTTCGGCATACGCCATGCGCGGGAACGGAGTCGGCAGCTCGACATCGAGTACCTGTTTGTACATGCCGCGAATCATGTCTTCCATGATCTGCATAACAGCGTTTTCATCAAGGAACGAGGTTTCGATATCGAGCTGGGTGAATTCCGGCTGGCGATCGGCGCGCAAATCCTCGTCGCGGAAACAGCGCACGATCTGGTAATAGCGGTCCATGCCCGACATCATCAACAACTGTTTGAACAGCTGCGGCGACTGCGGCAGCGCAAAAAAACTGCCGGGATGGGTGCGACTGGGCACCAGGTAATCGCGCGCGCCTTCCGGCGTAGCCTTGGTCAGCATCGGGGTTTCGATGTCCCAGAAACCGGCATCATCAAGATAGTTGCGCATGAAACGCGTCACCTGGCTGCGCATGCGCATGCGCTGCTGCATTTCATCGCGACGCAGGTCGATATAGCGATAACGCAGGCGGATGTCCTCGTGCACATCATCTTCATCGAGCTGGAACGGCGGCGTTTCGGCGGCATTCAACACTTCCAGCTCCAGTCCCAGCACTTCGATTTTGCCGGTGGTGAGCTGCAGGTTGACCGTGCCTTCCGGGCGTGCGCGCACGCGGCCTTTTACTTTTAATACGTATTCATTGCGCACCCGCTCGGCGGTGGCAAATACGTCGGCGCGATCCGGGTCGAACACCACCTGCACCAGGCCTTCGCGGTCACGCAGGTCGATAAATATCACACCGCCGTGGTCCCGGCGCCGGTTCACCCAGCCACACAGGGTGACCTCCTGGTCGAGTAGGGTTTCGGTGACCTGTCCGCAATAATGACTGCGCATGTGTATTCCTGTGTCTGGGGTGAAAAAGGTCGGCCATGTTAACTGCCGCACCTTTGATTATCAAATGCTTAGCTTTTGTCGGCTTTCTTTGTCGTGGTGCTGCTGCCGGTGGCCGTGCCGGCTTTTTATCGGCCGAGCTTTTTGCGCTGCTTTTATCGGCCGTGCCCGCGTCAGCCACGTTTTTTTGTTTATCCTTTTTGAAGTCGGTTTCGTACCAGCCACCGCCCTTGAGACGAAACGCCGCCGCCGTCACCATTTTTTTCATGCGTGTCCTTGCCGCACTCGGGGCAGGTTTTGAGTGGCTCATCGCTGATTTTTTGCAGCATTTCTTTCTGAAAGCCGCAGGCGCTGCACTGGTATTCGTAAATAGGCATTGATCCACTCAGGGGGTAACAAGCAAGCGGCGAATTATAGCCTTCCACAGCAGCGCTTTCCATCACTCATGCTATGCTGCGCCGATGTTATCGCCGCCAAAATCCGTGCTCATTACCGGTTGTTCGACCGGCATCGGTCGCTGTGTCGCCGAGGGCCTGCAGGCGCGGGGTTACCGGGTATTTGCCACCGCGCGGCGCGCGGAGAGCGTGGACGAACTCAATGCTGCCGGGCTGGAAAGCCTGCAGCTCGATCTCACTGACTCGGTATCGATCAATTGTGCGGTGGATGAAATACTACGCCGCAGCGGTGGTGAACTCTACGCCGTATTCAACAACGGTGGCTTTGGCCTGACCGGCGCGGTCGAAGACCTGAGCCGTGAAGCCCTGCGCGCGCAGTTCGAAACCAATGTATTCGGCTGGCAGGAACTCACCAACCGGCTGATCCCGGTGATGCGCGCCCAGGCCAATGGGCGCGGTGACGGCCGCATTATCCAGAACAGTTCGATCCTGGGGTTTGTCGCAATGCCGTTTCGCGGCGCGTACAACGCCAGCAAGTTTGCTGTCGAAGGCCTCAGCGATACCCTGCGGCTGGAACTGCGCGATACCGGCATCCATGTGTCGCTGATAGAACCGGGACCGATCGTGAGTCAGTTTCGCGAGAATGCGCTGCGTGCGCTGGAGCGCTATATTGATATCGAAGCCAGCGTGCACCGTGATAAATACCAGGCCGTGCTCGGCCGCCTGAAAAAACAGGGCCCGGCGGTGCCGTTCACCCTGCCCCCCGAAGCCGTGCTGACATGCGTGCTGCATGCATTACAGTCGCGCCGACCAAAACCCCGTTACCGGGTGACCGTGCCGACAAAAGTTTTTGCCGTGCTCAAACGCCTGCTGCCGACGCGTGCACTTGACTCACTGCTGGTGCGTGCCGGCAGGGATAGTAAGCGTTGATTGAGCAGATAAGGCATTTAGCCGCGAATGAACGCAAATGTTTTTTAGCTGCGCCTGCAGCGCAGCTTTAACATCCGACTTTATTCGCGTTCATTTGCGTTGATTTGCGGCTAATGTCTTTTTCTATATTTCAACCAGCAGCCACCAGCACAAGACCTGTAACTCAATAACAAATGTATAGACTTGCGGGTATCGCTATTGATCTACACAGGCGTCGCATTACTATCTCTAAATAGTATCTACTGAATTGATACCAATTTGACGCAAGTCATAAACGATTTTCAACACACGATAATCTGCCATATTGGCAAAAGCGTTCTTGACGCTCGTCAAAAACAGCATCGCACACTCTGCTAGCCTCGCGCTCAACAATAACCAATGCATCTTATCATCTGAGGCGCAACACATGAAAATGAAAAACCAGTACGTGACACTTTTTAAAACGACAACAGTGCTCTCTGCGCTGATTGCGAGCACATCTGTAATGGCTATTGGCCAGGATGATATTCTGATCAATGCGCGCATTCTCAATATTTCGCCGGATGTGGGCGGCAACCAGGTAATGGCAGGTGGCGCCCCGCTCGCTGCGCCAGCGGGTATCGATGTTGATGACGCTTATACGCTGGGTGTTGATATAACCTACATGGTCACCGACAACTTTGGTGTTGAATTAATGCTGGACACCACCTCCAAGCATGACATCCAGGGCACTGGTAATCTTGCAGGCGTGAGCGTTGGTGAAGTCACTGTTTTACCACCGTCAGTGATTGGCATATGGCATTTCACGCCAGCCAGTAACATTCGCCCTTACGTTGGCGCGGGTCTTAATTACACCATGTTCCTCAGTGAAAAAACCACCGCGCAGTTCACCAGCACCATGGATACCGTTTTAGGCGGCGGCGTGACTTCCACAGGTGTGTCTGTTGATGACACCTTAAGTATTGTCATCCAGGCTGGCGTTGATATTGATATCAACAATGACTGGTATGTAAGCCTTGATGCGAAGTATATTGATTTGAATACCACAGCCACGGTTCAGGTGAATGGTGCGGACGCAGCGACCGTTGACTTTGATCTAAACCCGTTGGTACTGGGCGTTGGTGTGGGTACACGTTTCTAACTACCTGATCACAACAATCAATCCACAGATGAACGCAGATAGAACACGGATAATAATTAATTTTTGACCATAAAGATCATCATGTCTTTACATTCAATAGTTTTTATCTGAGTTCATCAGCGTTCATCTGTGGATGGTTTTATTTTTAAACCGCAGCTTTCACTGAACGCAATTTACTGAACACCAGTTCGTCATCGCGCACATCGACGTTAATGACATCACCCGCAATGAAATCGCCGGTAAGCAGTTTTTGCGCCAGCGGGTTTTCCAGGTATTGCTGGATTGCACGCTTCAATGGACGCGCACCGTACACCGGATCGAAACCGGCTTCGCCGATTTTATCGAGCGCCTGTTCTGACAGTTCCAGACCAATATCCTGTTCCTGCAAACGCTTGCGTAAATGCTGGATCTGGATATCGGCGATGACATGGATCTGTTCGCGGCCCAGCGGGTGGAACACCACGGTGTCATCCACGCGGTTGAGGAACTCGGGGCGGAAATGCTGGCCCACCACTTCCATCACCGCTTTCTTGATGCCTTCGTAATCGCCGCGGGTCGACATATCCTGGATCAGGTTGGAGCCCAGGTTCGAGGTCATGATGATCACGGTATTACGAAAGTCCACGGTGCGGCCCTGGTTGTCGGTCAGACGACCATCATCCAGCACCTGCAATAAAATATTGAATACATCAGGGTGCGCTTTTTCGATTTCATCGAGCAGGATCACGGAATACGGCCGACGACGCACGGCTTCGGTGAGATAACCGCCCTCGTCGTAACCCACGTAGCCAGGCGGTGCGCCGATCAATCGTGCGACCGAGTGTTTCTCCATAAACTCGGACATGTCGATGCGTATCATGGCTTCTTCGGTATCGAACATGAACGCAGCCAGCGCCTTGGTGAGTTCGGTTTTACCGACACCGGTGGGGCCAAAGAACATGAACGAACCATTGGGTTTACCGGGATCGGACAGGCCTGCGCGTGAACGCCGGATCGCATTGGATACCGCGGTCACGGCTTCATCCTGGCCGACCACGCGTTTGCCGAGTGCTTCTTCCATGCGCAGCAGTTTATGCTGTTCACCTTCGAGCATTTTGTTCACCGGGATTCCGGTCCAGCGCGCGACCACCTCGGCGATCTCATCGGCGGTCACCTTGTTGCGCAACAGTGCATTTTCGTGGTCGCCGTCGGCTTCGGCCGCGGCGGCCTGCGCCAGCTGTTTATCCAGTTCCGGAATACGGCCGTACTGCAATTCCGACATGCGCGTCAGGTCACCGGCACGGCGCGCGGTTTCGAGTTCGAGGCGCGCGCGTTCGAGTTCTTCTTTAATATGTTTCGATCCCTGCACCGCGAGTTTTTCAGCTTTCCATTGTTCATCCAGATCGCTGTATTCTCTTTCGAGTTTTTGCAGTTCGGCTTCCAGCGTCTGCAGGCGTGCCTTGGTGGCATCGTCGGTGTCTTTGTGCAGTGCTTCGCGTTCGATTTTCAACTGAATGATGCGGCGGTCGAGACGGTCCATCACTTCCGGCTTGGAATCGATTTCCATACGAATGCGGCTGGCGGCTTCATCGATCAGGTCGATGGCCTTGTCCGGTAACTGGCGATCGGATATATAACGGTGCGACAGCGTGGCCGCGGCGACGATCGCCGGGTCGGTGATATCGACACCGTGATGCACTTCGTAACGTTCTTTCAGACCGCGCAAAATGGCCACGGTATCTTCGACGCTGGGTTCTTCTACCAGCACTTTCTGGAAACGTCGTTCGAGCGCGGCATCTTTTTCGATGTACTTGCGGTATTCATCCAGCGTGGTCGCGCCGACGCAGTGCAGTTCACCACGCGCCAGTGCGGGCTTGAGCATATTGCCCGCATCCATCGAACCTTCGGCCTTGCCGGCACCGACCATGGTGTGCAATTCATCGATGAACAAAATGACCTGGCCTTCCTGCTTGGAAAGATCATTGAGCACGGCTTTCAGGCGTTCTTCGAATTCACCGCGAAATTTTGCGCCCGCGATCAGCGCGCCCATGTCGAGCGACAGCACGCGTTTGTTTTTCAAGCCTTCGGGCACTTCACCATTGATAATGCGTTGTGCCAGGCCTTCGACGATGGCGGTCTTACCGACACCGGGTTCGCCGATCAGCACCGGGTTGTTCTTGGTGCGGCGCTGCAGCACCTGCACGGTGCGACGAATTTCTTCGTCGCGGCCGATCACCGGATCGAGCTTGCCCTGCTGCGCGCGCTCGGTTAAATCGATGGTGTATTTTTCCAGCGCCTGGCGCTGTTCTTCGGCATTGGGATCATCCACGCGCTGGCCGCCGCGCATTTCGTCGATGGCTTTTTCGAGCCTGGCTTTGTCGGCACCGGCCTGTCGCAACAGTTCACCGAGGCGGTTCTTGTCTTCGACCGCAGCGAGCACGAACAGCTCGCTGGAGATGTACTGGTCCTTGCGCTTTTGCGCGAGCTTGTCGGTAAGATTGAGCAGACGGCCGAGTTCAGCCGAGACCTGCACATCACCGCTGTGATTCTGAATCTGCGCCAGGCCGTCGAGTTCTTCCCCGAGCTTGCTGACCAGCATATCGACATTGACCCCGGTGGTCGCCAGCAGATGGCGCACGGTGCTGCCATCCTGTTCCAGCAAGGCCGCCATCAGGTGAACCGGTTCGATATAGCCGTGATCACGACCCACGGCCAGCGACTGCGCATCGGCCAACGCCGCCTGGAATTTACTGGTTAATTTATCTGCTCTCATGGATTGCCTCGCATGCTTAAATTTATATATGCGTACTTATATAAGGGCACTCTGGCGGACTTCAAGCAAACGCATAAGCTACTCGATAACATCCCCACCAGGCTTCGCTTTTACTGTGTGACAATCCACACCCGTATAACATGATCCAGATCAGGCAAACCTGACATCAGATCACCAGGGTGTAAAGCAGCAGCCCAATAAAAAAGCCGCCTCAGCGGGCGGCTTTTTTATGTACAAGGCAGGCAAACTATCTGGATGCGACTGCCGAGTCCTTGACAGGTTTCACCGTGGCCAGCCCGAGTGACTGCCAGGTTTGAATGCCGCCGCGGTAGTAATACAGTTTGTCTGCAGGATAGCCGTGACTCAGCAAGGCCTTGATCGCACGCGGTGTTTGTCCACACCAGGGGCCGTTACACCAGAGCAGCACATCGCGGGCCTGGGAATAATCCCAGCGATCCGTTTTCTTGTCACCGTTAAACAGCCCAATGCGCTCAAGCAGTCGAACAAGCGTGCTGACATCGTGACGTTGTTTTGCGCCCAGGCGCTCGAGTACATCTGCCAGTTGAGTGTCTTCGACAGGTTTTTCGAACACAGCGAACGGAATATTCACCGAACCGGGAATAGTGCCGCGTTCATGCCAGCCGGGAGAACGTGTATCGACAATCATGCCACTGCCGCTGGTGTGACTGGTTTCCATGAACTTGATCACTTCGAGTTCGTCCACGGTGTGGACATCTTCAGACAGTATCAGCGGATTGATGCAATACGGCGGACAGGGACGCGATGTTTCAGCGAAGGCACCATCGAGCATATGTTCAGTGTCCTGAATACGCTCCACTTTCACCTGATCGTTGCCCTTAGTGACGATGGTGTATTCCATCGCCGGGGTGATTTTGACTTCGGTCTCTTTCGCCTGCAGGGGATATGACCATGCGGCCGTCACCATGCATATCAGCGCCCCGGTCAGTATTGAATTTTTCATTGCTACACCTCGTTTAATGCCTGAAAAAAGTAGCATCGGACTGTTCGTCATCGCAGGTGTTGCCGGTGTCGTCGGCCCCTGGTATTGCATCGGTATAAGCCAGGGCGTTGAACACAGGGTTTTGAGCTCATTTAATGGCAATCGACTCGCCTGCGGATAGTTGTTAACCACCTGATTTATATATAGCAGTAATCGACGAGATTTCACAAAAAGGCGACTAGCGGTAGTCAGGTGCCGGGTGATAAATGTTGGATCTATCGGCTGGATAAATCGCTGGATGCTACCGGGCTGGATCCATCCAGATCAGGCTGGCCATGCGGCCGGTCTCGCCCTCGCGGCGCCAGGAATAATACCGCCCGGCGTCGCCATGGGTGCACAGCCCGCCGCCGTATACCTGCTCCACCCCCGCCTGTGCCAGCTCGGTACGCGCCAGCCGGTAAATATCACACAACCAGTGATCGGCATCGGTGCGGGTAAAGGCAGCACTATTCGCCGGATTTTTGCTGCTGAAGGCTTCGACCACTTCAGCGCCGACCTCGAACGCGTTCGGCCCGATCGCCGGCCCCAGCCAGACCATGATCTCGCCGGCAGATGCCGCCACGGTCTGCATCATTTCAAGCGTCGCGCTGATCACGCCCGCGTGCAAACCGCGCCAGCCGGCGTGGGCAATGCCCACACAGCTACCCGCACGGTCAGTGAAAAACACCGGCAGACAATCCGCAGTCAGCACCGCGCAGACCGCACCTGGCTGATCGGTGCAGGCCGCGTCGGCTGTGAGGTCAGTGGTTTCGTCGACACGGATAACGCGCGCGCTGTGCACCTGGTTGAGCCATACCGGTTCGGCTGGCAGCTTCAGTTGATGCGCGAGGATTTCCCGGTTGCGGGCGACATGCCCGGCATCGTCGTGCACATGCGTGGCCAGGTTCAGTCCCTGGTAAACACCGCGACTGACACCGCCCTTGCGCGTGGTGGTACAGGCGTGAATATGTGCAGCAGCCGGCCAGTCGGCCGCGATGATTTCGATCTTCGACCCGGTCCGGCTAGACACTGCCATGCAGCTCAGCATCGGCCTGCATTTTCTGGCGCAGGTTTGCCATGTCCTGTGGCAACGGCGCTTCCCAGCTCAGGTGCTCACCCGAGTCGGGATGCGCCAGGCTGAGCCGCCAGGCGTGCAGCGCCTGGCGCTTGAATGCCTGCAGCGTCTCGATGAATTCAGGTGTAGCGCCCGGCGGCAGTCGCATGCGTCCGCCGTAGACCGCGTCGCCGACAATGGGATGTCGCAGGTATTGCATGTGCACCCGAATCTGGTGGGTGCGCCCGGTTTCAAGCTTGAGCTGCAAATGGCTGTGACAGCGAAAACGTTGCAACAGCCGATAGTGGGTAACAGATTCGCGACCTTCTTTGCGTATCGCCATGCGCAGCCGGTCGTGAGGATTGCGCCCGATGGGCTGATCAACCATGCCGCCGCCGGTGAGCACGCCGTGCACCAGTGCCTGGTATTCGCGTTCGATCAGGCGTTGCTGTAACTGGTCGACAAGATACGTGTGCGCCTGCAGGGTACGCGCGACCACCATCAGCCCGGTGGTGTCCTTGTCGAGGCGATGCACTATGCCGGCACGCGGCACCTGCCCGAGTTGTGCATCGTGAAATAACAATGCATTTTGCAGCGTGCCACTGCGGTTACCGACGGCAGGGTGCACCACCAGCCCGGCAGGCTTGTTGATGACAATCAGGGCTGCGTCCTGGTGCACGATGTCCAGCGCTATGTTTTCCGGCAGGCAGTCGTGGTTTTCCTCGCCCGGTTCGACATCCAGCGTCAACTGCTGCGAGGCGAAGACTTTTATTTTTGGCTTGACCACATCACCGTCGAGCAAGATCTGGCCTTGCTGCAGCCATTGCTTGAGACGGCTGCGCGAATACTGCGGAAACATCTCCGCCAGCGCCACATCCAGCCGCTGGCCCGAGAGGTGCACCGGTATTAATGCCATTTTGGGTAAATCGGACATACCTGAGGGACTCTGAACCTTGTTATACTTCTGCACTCGAAAACACCATTCTAACGGATTCCCGATACACCCACTGCAGTGATAATCTCGACTGACCCTATGAAGCTTTTATTCGACCGACATTTCAAGCCTGTTTTTTTAATCCTGCTGCTGGCGCTGTTGCAGGCCTGCAGTGGCAAGGACTATGACCCGACCAAGGACTGGACCGCGAAAGAGCTCTACGACGAAGCCCGCTCGGCGCTGAATGCAGGCGAATTCCAGACTGCGATCAAGCATCTCGAAACCCTGGAAGCTCGCTACCCGTTCGACCCCTATGCCAAGCAGGCGCAGCTTGATGTCGCCTATTCGTATTACAAATTTGATGAACCGGAATCCGCCATCAGCGCAGTCGAGCGTTTCATGCGCCTGCACCCGCGTGATCCGCATATCGATTACGCCTATTACCTCAAGGGCCTGGTCAACTTTAATCGTGGCAGCGGCCTGCTCGACGCATGGTTCCCACGTGACCCGGCGCAATACGATGCAGAAGTCATGACCACGGCGTTCAATGATTTTGCCACCCTGGTCCGGCGCTACCCGCAAAGCAGTTACGCCGGTGATGCACACCAGCGCATGATTTACCTGCGCAACATGATTGCCAAAAAAGAAATCAGCATCGCCGAGTATTACGTCGAACGCGGTAGCTGGGAAGGCGCCGCCAACCGCGCCAAAAGTGTGATCGAAAAATACCAGGAATCAGTCTGGAGCCGACGCGCGCTGGAAATACTCGAAATCGCCTACACCCGGCTGGGACTCACCGACCTCGCCGCAGCCGCCCAACGCGTGCTCAAACTCAACAAGCTAAAACCCGCACCGGACAGCATTAACCCGAATGATTTACAGGACGATGATTTCAGTGCACCGCCCTCGGTGGCTGCTGGTTAATAAACACAAAGATAATGATTTGCCACAGAGGGCACAGAGATCACAGGGATAAGAGTAAAAGAAGATTTTGCCGCAAATTACGCAAAGGGCGCAAAGAAAGCTTTTTTGGTGAATAGCGTAATGACGACGTATTTCAAGATTCGTGCAAATTAATATTACAAAGAATGATTTTTTTCGCGACCTTTGCGTAATTTGCGGCAAAAAGCTTTTAAGTTTTTTCCCCTGTGATCTCTGTGCCCTCTGTGGCAAACGTTTTTCATCCTTCAGAATCAATCCGTCTCATACCCCGACGTAATCGGATAGCGCCGGTCGCGGCCGAAGGCGCGTTTTGTGATGCGTACACCCGGGGCTGCCTGGCGGCGTTTGTATTCGTTGCGGCGCACCATTGCCAGTACACGCTCGACGGTTTCGCGGTCGAAACCTTCGGCGATGATTTCAGCTTTGGGGGTATCGAGTTCCACCGATAATTCCAGGATACGATCGAGCACGGCATACTCCGGCAGTGAGTCCTGGTCGACCTGGTCGTGGCGCAGTTCAGCGCTCGGCGCGCGGGTCAGTACGCGTTCGGGAATTACCTGTGAAACAGAATTGCGGTAGCGACAGAGTTTATACACCAGGGTTTTGCTCACATCCTTGAGCGGTGCGAAACCGCCGGACATATCACCGTAGAGCGTGGCATAGCCCACTGCCATTTCACTTTTGTTGCCGGTGGTGAGTACCATGCGCCCGGTTTTATTTGAAATCGCCATTAGCATCAGGCCACGGCAACGTGCCTGGATGTTTTCTTCAGTGACATCAACTTCGCGACCGGCGAATACCGGTTTGAGGGATTCAAGAAAAGCTTCGAACGCGGTTTCGATTGGAATCACGTCGTATTGCACACCAAGAATGTCTGCTTCGGCCTGGGCATCGCTCACGCTCATGTCAGCGGTATAACGCGAGGGCATCATCGCCACCTGCACATTGTCTGCACCCAGTGCATCGACTGCAATCGCCAGCGTGAGCGCCGAGTCAACACCGCCGGAGAGGCCAATTACCACGCCACGAAAACCGTTCTTGTGCACGAAATCTTTTACCCCGAGCACCAGCGCGCGATACACCGCTTCGGTCTCGGCTAAATCCGGGCGTTTCTGCTGGCTGCGTGGCGTGAGCTGTGCAGCAGATACGTCAACATATTCAGTCGCGGCTGCGAACGCCAGCGCGCGGTAAATCATTTCGCCCTGCGCGTTGACCAGCAGTGATTCACCGTCGAACACCAGCTCATCCTGGCCGCCCACCATGTTGAGATACAGCATCGGCAAACCCGATTCACGTGCGCGTTGCGCGAGCACAGTGACGCGCTCGTGGTATTTGCTGATATGGTAAGGCGATGCATTCAGTACCAGCATGACATCAGCACCGGCCGCTTTGGCATCCAGCACCGGCGTGCTTTCCCATACGTCTTCACAGATCGCCAGACCGAATTTCACCCCGCCGAGTTCGACCACGCAGGTCTGCGTGCCGGGCCTGAAATAGCGCATTTCATCGAACACCGAATAGTTCGGCAGGCAATGCTTGTGGTAAGTCGCGATGATTTTGCCGTCGCGTAGCCAGAGCGCGGCATTATAGAGAGTGCCCTGCAGGCGCTGCGGCAGGCCGAACACCATGTCGATGCCGCTCACCGCGGCGCAAATACGGCTGACCTCGGCCTCGGCACGGTCGACAAAGCCACGCCGGTGCAACAGGTCTTCCGGCGGATAACCGACCAGTGCCAGCTCGGGGAACACCACCAGCGCAGCGCCCTGCTCGCGTGCCGCGTGTGCCTGCGCAATCATCCGGTCTGCATTGCCGCTGATGTCGCCGACCAGAAAATTATCCTGTACCATGGCGACACAAATAGTTGTATTCATTATTGTATTACTGCCACGCCACCAGGCCGAAAAAGAAGAATTTTAACATGCTCCGTAACCTCATCATTGTCGCCGCCGTAATTATTGTGGCGCTTATTATCCGCCAGCGGATGCAAAGTGCACGCCTCGCCGGCCAGAAAAAAAAACCCGCTGCCAGCAGCTCGACCAATACCGTGCAGTGCCTGACCTGCAAGACCTATGTACCTGCGACCGAAGCTGTCAGCGAAGGCGACAGTCATTTTTGCTGCAAACAGCACCTGCGTGACTGGAAAGACCGCGCTGGATGATGCCGCCCGATGGCCTGACCTTGTCGATTGATCCCGTCACACCCGGCTGGCAACGCCTGCGCCTGCTGAATTATTACCGCAGCGCGCTCGCGCTGTTTTTTATTACCATGTACCTCAACGGCTGGACCACGCTGGTGTTCCGGGTCGAGGACTATCTGCCCGATTTATTCGGGCTTTCGAGCGTCGCTTATTTTGCGTGCTGCCTGCTATTCATGGTCGGCATATACCGGCGCAGGCCCGGGCTCGACAGCCAGGTCATTGTACATACCTGCGTGGATATTATTGCCATCATCGCACTGATGCACGCCAGCGGCGGGGTGCGTTCGGGACTGGGCATGCTGCTGGTGATCAATATTTCGCTCACCAGCCTGTTTCTGCCCCTGCGCGCCACCCTGCTGTTTGCCGCCGCGGCATCGCTGGGGGTTCTCGGCGAACAAATTTACAGCCAGGTACTCGATAGCAGTTATTCGCCTTCGTTCATCCAGGCCGGCATCCTCGGCATACTGTTTTTTGCGTTCGCATTTCTGACCTCGAATATCGCGCGACGCCTGCGTGAATCTGAACTGCTCGCCAGCCAGAAAAGCCAGGAACTTGAAAGCGCGGTGCAAATGAACGAGCACGTGATCCGCAATATGCGCACCGGCATCCTGGTGGTGGCCCACGATGGCATCGTGCAGATGGCCAACAACGCCGCGGCAAACTTGATGGGCAACATATATATCGAACCGATGATGCCGCTGAGTAAAATTTCGCCGGAGCTGTTCGAACGCTTCAGCGACTGGCTCGAAGGTGAAGACACCATTGCACAAAAACCCCTGCAACAAAGTCACGGCCTGCCCGATTTACAGCCCGGTTTCAGCACCATCGAACCGCATAAGGACAAGTACAGCAGAACCCTGGTATTCCTCGAAGACGCCAGCCAGCTCAACCAGCGCTTTCAACAGGTCAAACTGGCATCGCTTGGCCGCCTGACCGCGAGTATCGCGCACGAAATCCGCAATCCGCTGGCAGCGATTAACCATGCCTCACAGTTGCTCGAAGAAGCCAACCAGGGCACGCCCGACGAGAAGCTCACCCAGATTATCCACACCCAGGTGCAACGCTTAAACACCATTATTGAAAACGTGTTGCAGCTATCTCGCCAGCAACGCGGTACACCGGAAGTGCTCGAGCTGAAAACCTGGCTGCTCAATTTTCGTGATGAGTTTTGCAGTTCACAAAAACTAAAACCCAAGCAAATAGAAATCAATATCGATCCTGTTGATACACACATCCTGTTTGACCCCAGCCATATGCACCAGGTGATGTGGAACCTGTGCAGTAATACAATCAATCATTCAAACCTGGAGACAGGCAATATCATCATTCAGCTACAGGGTGGTATTACCCGGGACATCAACCAGCCTTTTCTCGATGTGATTGACAACGGCCCCGGCATCAGTCCCGATGCTGAACAGCATATATTTGAACCGTTTTTCACCACCCGCAGCGACGGCACCGGGCTGGGGCTGTATATCACCAAGGAAGTGATTGAAAGTAACCGTGCTAAAATTCGGTATATTGATTTACCCACTGGGGGCACCTGTTTTCGAATTCAGTTTATTCTGCCAGGTGCCCAGCACAGCCCGACCACAACCGAAAGCCTGACCTCATGACAGCCAAGCATGTTCTGATCGTAGACGATGAACCTGACATCTGTGAACTGATTGAAATCACGCTCGCGCGCATGGGACTGACCACCCAGTCGGCAAACAATCTAACCGATGCAAAGCTGGTACTGGCGAGCGAAAAATTCGACCTCTGCCTGACTGACATGCGCCTGCCCGACGGCAATGGTATCGAGCTGGTCGAACTCATGCAGCGCAAATACCCGCAATTGCCGGTCGCGGTCATTACCGCGCACGGCAACATGGAAACTGCAGTCAAGGCACTCAAAGCAGGCGCATTTGATTTTGTCTCCAAGCCGGTGGATTTAAAAATCCTGCGCAACCTGGTCGCAGCCGCTACCACCCTGCCGCAACCAAGCACGGAAGGCAAGAACCAGCCGAAAAAAACCGACATCACCGGCAACTCGCTCGCAATCAATACAGTAAAAGCCAATATCACCAAGCTGGCGCGCAGCCAGGCGCCGGTATTTATTCACGGTGAGTCTGGTTCAGGCAAGGAGCGCGTGGCGCGCATGATTCACGAGCAGGGTTCGCGCGCAAATGCAGCGTTTACCCCGGTTAACTGTGGCGCGATCCCCGCTGAATTGATGGAGAGTGAATTCTTCGGCCATACCAAGGGCAGTTTTACCGGCGCCGACAGTGACAAGCAGGGCCTGTTCCAGGCGGCGAACGGCGGCACACTATTTCTTGATGAAATAGCCGAGCTGCCATTGCATATGCAGGTAAAACTGTTGCGCGTGATCCAGGAAAAAGCCGTCAAGCCGGTCGGCGCACAACGTGAACTACCGGTCGATGTACGTATTCTCAGCGCCAGTCATAAAAATCTTGCCGCGCTCATCAAGGAAGGCCGCTTTCGCGAAGACCTGTATTACCGCATCAATGTAATTGAACTCACGGTGCCGCCGCTGCGCGACCGCAGTGAAGATATTCCGCTGCTGGCAAAACAACTGCTCGAACAACTGGCAGAGAAAACCGAACGTGGCACGATTCCACAACTCGATGCCGGGGTGCTCGAAGCACTGACTCAATACAATTATCCTGGCAATGTTCGTGAACTGGAAAACATCCTGGAACGCGCACTTGCGATGGTGGAAGGAAACGTACTGCACAAATCTGACCTGCGGTTTGGCGCAGCTGCAAACACTAAGCCGGCCACAGACGCACAGCCAAAAGCAAACGAAAAACCGCTTGATCTTGCCCACCAGGAAAAGAACAGCATCATGCATGCGCTCGAACAGACGCGCTGGAACAAAACTGCGGCCGCCAAACTACTCGGCATCAGCTTGCGCCAGTTACGCTACCGGCTGGAAAAACTCAACATCGAATGATGGTTATTCTTCTGAAGTTTTAAACTTAACAGATATGTTCGTCGGTATTAACTCTTTAGAATCTGCTGCGCGTATTTTTGTATTTATCTCAAGTAAATTTTCTACCCGCATTTCTTGCATATCATAAACAGCAATTGCATTGCCATATCTGCACGCCAGGGGAATTAACTTATATGTGGCATTACTACCCGGGTTCTGCCTGGTGTAGTTCTCCACACTCTCGGCGAAGCCGGGGTTTTCTTTGCGCAGTTCATCAAGGCTGAGTTGATAACGCCCCAGCATTTCAACCGTGGCCCCATCCAGCGGTACAATTTTGTCAGCGTAATAATAAATTTCCGAGCTGCCTGCCTTGAATGGTCCGCTGACAAAATCGTGGAATGCATCGAGCGTGTCCGGCGCTTTCAAAAAACCCAGCCGCTGTTTACCTGATGGCCCGGCAGCAATCGAATCCATCGCCATGGCCGCGGTATCATGGTGGCTGACACAGCTGAATTTTCCCCAGTAAAACACCGCACTGCCCGACCTTTCAGAATACACGCTGTGTACACCCCAGCTCAGTGCGATTAACTGGAACAATAAAATCACGCTCATATCAAACCGCAGTGATTTTTTGCCCGGTTTGAATACCAGCAAGGTCAGACCCGGGCCGAGCACGATGTCAACAAAAAAGATGGTTGCGATACCGCGCAGACCACCATCCAGTGTGAAATAAAAATCAGGATACCAGTGATAAATAATCAGGTATGCAATGACTATAAAGATGACTCCGCTCACAGCCAGGTGTGTCAAAAAAGCCTGTCGTCGTGTGAATCCGTCTAAAACCATATGCGCGTCTCGCTACTTTTGCGTAAATTTTTACAAATATATTATGTGCAGGGTTTTATACAATAAATCTACTGATTTTCAATCGCTACCTGCTCAACTAGCACAGCATCACTCATACAGGGTTAGCATAAACACCCGCGAATCGGTGAGGAGCCAGCAATATTGAAGACAGGATGTAATTCGCCAGACAACATGATTGAGGCTGAAAGCCCAGTACAGAAGGTGCCACACACGGGTAATCAGGCGCTACATGCCTACTGGCGCCGCCTGGTGTACTACATTTTTGTCAAAATGTGACAATTTTGTCACATTTTCGGGCCCCGCCTGAGCCGAAGAAAATTCCATAACTTGTTGTTTTATATGAGATATAACCGAGTTTTCAACAAACTGGCACAAGCTCTGCTATACCATTACCAGTCTTGCATAGAGACAGAAGTAATAAAAACGACAATTTGTTAAATCATCCGGAGAGATCCATGAAAAAAGTCCAACAGGGTTTTACCCTTATCGAATTGATGATCGTTGTAGCGATTATCGGTATTCTGGCTGCTGTCGCGATTCCGTCGTACAACAGCTATATCTCAACCACCAAGATGTCCAAGTTGACAGGTAACGTTGATGCTGCTCGTGTATACGTGGCTTCTGGTTTCCAGAAAGATGCTTCACGTAAAGCCATGAACCTGCCAGCAAGTCCTGCCAATGACTTCCCGCAGACAGCTGCCGCACTGCTGATCGCACTGAATAATAACGGCGGTACTGCCCCTGAAGGCGGTGGTCCTCCATTTGCTGCTGCTAGCTGTTCCTGCCACTGGTACGGTCGGTGTCGCTGTAGCTCAGGCTACTGCTGGTACCTGGGTAACTGGTGACAGTGTCACAATTACTCAGCCTGCCTACATAGAACTGGTTGCACCTGCTCCACTGGTACTGACATATAACTAAGCAATACGCTTAGAGTATCAATGAAGGCCTCTCATACGAGAGGCCTTTTTTTATGCCGTTTATCTGCAAAATACACCGTTTCGTAGTGTATATGCATCTGAACAAGTGCCTGTTACAAAATTTCATGCATAATACTAAAGTATAGAAAACGAGGATTCGCTATGAAGACATATCGCTACGCCAGGGGCTATACGCTCGTAGAACTGATGATTACTGTAGGCATCGTCGGTGTCCTCGCGGGTATCGCCATCCCTGCCTATCAGGGTTATATTTCAACATCGGCGGCTGCTGCAGCGCAGACCAATGCCGAAACGCTCGCAGGTTTTGAAGATACTTATTTCTACGAGAACGAAACCTATCTCGCCGGTTCGTATATACCACCGGGTGTTGATACGCTGACAGCAGCGCTGTCGTGGAAGCCCTCGGGTGATAACGACCAGTTTAATTACGTGGTGGCGCCTGGCGGTACGGGAATCACGACCAGCTACATCATCACCGTGACCTACAAAAACGATACCGCGATCACGGCCACTGTCACCAAGCCCTGAGCCTGTCTCGCTGTTACACGACAAAGCCCGGCCCGGCCGGGCTTTTTTGTGCCCGTTTACGTGACAATTTCAAATATTATCAGCTATGCTTGTGGCTCAGAGCTAAAAACTAGAATTATATTCAAGCTCCTAATAAGCAAAGAAAAAAGCACAATATCAAAGGGCAATCATGGCAGCAGAACCCCGTCTTAGCGGACTCTCACGCAAGCTGGTAAGCGATGGCTTACTCGCGCCTGAAAAAGCACTTGCAGCGCTCAAGGGCGCCAACGACGAAAAAATTCCGTTCACCCAGTACCTGGTCAAAAACAAGCTGCTGGATGCAAGACAGATCGCCATGGGCGCCTCGTCAGAATTTGGGCTGCCGATTTTTGATCTTGACGCACTCGATATTGAATCCACGCCGAAAGATATTGTCGACGAGAAGCTGGTTCAAAAACACCAGGTGCTGCCGCTGTTCAAGCGCGGCAACCGGCTCTATGTCGGCTTATCTGATCCGACCAACCTGGCCGCGATCGATGACATCAAATTTCAGACCGGGCTGAATACCGAAGCCATCCTGGTCGAAGTCGACAAGCTATCCGCGCTCATCGTCAAAACCCTGGAAGATAACGATAGCGGCATGGACGACATGCTGGATGAAGGCCTCGAAGACGTCGAATTCACCGATGAAGACGCGGTGGCAAAAACTGCCGCTGAAGATGCTGCCTCGGCCATTGACGACACCCCGGTGGTGCGCTTCATCAACAAGATTCTGCTCGATGCGATCAAGAAAGGCGCATCGGATATTCACTTCGAACCCTATGAAAAACGCTACCGTGTGCGCCTGCGTATCGACGGTGTATTGCGCGAAGTGGCATCACCACCGGTGGGCATGGGCCTGAAACTGGCCGCGCGTATCAAGGTCATGTCGAAAATGGATACCGCCGAACGGCGCGTACCGCAGGACGGCCGTATCAAGCTGAAAATTTCGAAAAACAAGGCGATCGATTTTCGTGTCAACACCTGCCCGACCCTGTTCGGCGAAAAAATCGTACTGCGTATTCTCGATCCGTCCAGCGCCTCGCTGGGTATCGACATGCTGGGCTATGAAGCCGAACAGAAAGAACTCTATCTCAAGGCGCTGGCCAATCCCTACGGCATGATCCTGGTCACCGGCCCAACCGGTTCCGGTAAAACCGTTTCGCTGTACACCGGCCTGAATATTCTGAACACCGAGGACAGAAATATTTCGACCGCGGAAGACCCGGTGGAAATCAACCTCGAAGGCATTAACCAGGTCAACGTGAACGAGAAAGTCGGGCTCACCTTCGACTCGGCACTACGCGCCTTCCTGCGCCAGGACCCTGACGTCATCATGGTGGGTGAGATTCGTGACCTCGAAACCGCGGAAATTGCGATCAAGGCCGCACAAACCGGTCACATGGTGATGTCCACCCTGCATACCAATGACGCCCCGCAAACCCTGGCGCGCCTGGTCAACATGGGTGTGCCACCGTTCAATATTGCCTCTGCCGTCTCGCTGATTATTGCGCAGCGTCTCGCGCGCCGCCTGTGTGAAAACTGCAAGACGGCGGAAGATGTTCCACGCGCCGCGCTCGAGGAAGAAGGCTTTACCGAAGAACAGATCAAGGCGGGTGTGACACTTTATAAACCCGTCGGCTGTGATAAGTGTGATGGCGGCTACAAGGGCCGTGTCGGTATTTACCAGGTCATGCCGATCTCGGAAGAAATCGGCAGAATCATCATGGATAACGGCAATGCAATCCAGATCGCCGACCAGGCCGAAAAGGAAGGCATTCCTGATCTGCGCGAATCGGCCCTCAAAAAAGTCATTGCGGGCATGACCAGCCTCGAAGAAATTAACCGTGTAACCAAAGACTGATAGGACGCAACCATGGCACAAGCACAAGCTTCATCCGCAACGTATACATGGGAAGGCACCAACAAGCAGGGCAAAATTGTCCGCGGTGAAATCACCGCCAGCAATTTCGATGCCGTCAAAGCCGAACTTGCGCAAACAGGGTGTCACTCCCAAACCCGGCAAAATCAAGAAAAAAGGCAAATCACTGTTCGGTGGCGGCGGCAAAAAAATCAAGACCAGCGATATCGCGGTATTCAGCCGCCAGCTGGCCACCATGCTGAAAGCCGGGGTACCGCTGGTGCAGGCGTTTGATATTGTCGGCTCAGGGCCATTCCAACCCGAGCATGACCAAGCTGATTATGCAGATTAAAGCCGATGTCGAAGCCGGCGGTACGCTGGCCAGCGCGCTGCGCGCGCATCCGCTGTATTTTGATGACCTGTTCGTCAACCTGGTGGACGCCGGTGAGCAATCCGGTGCGCTCGAAACCCTGCTGGAAAAAATTGCGACCTACAAGGAAAAAACCGAGGCGCTGAAAACCAAAATCAAGAAAGCCCTGACCTACCCGATTTCGGTACTGGTGGTCGCGATGATCGTCACCGCGATTCTGCTGATTTTCGTGGTGCCCACCTTCGCAGATATGTTTGGCAGCTTTGGCGCCGACCTGCCCGCCTTCACCCAGATGGTGGTGAGATCTGTCAGACTTCGTGATTGAATGGGGCTGGCTGATAGCGATCATTATCATTCGGCATCATCACGGGTTTTATACAGGCGAAAAAACGCTCGCGTGCATTTCGACGAAAAGCCTCGACAAGCTCGTACTAAAACTGCCGCTGTTGGCTCATTAACACACAGCTCGTCGGTGGCACGTTTTTCCCGAACCCTGGCCACCATGTTCGCGGCCGGTGTACCGCTGGTTGAAGCCATGGTGTCGGTGGCCGGCGCCTCGGGTAACAGCGTTTACAAGAAAGAAATCCTGCGCGTGCGCGATGACATCGCCAGGGCAGTACGCTGCAGTCCAGCCTGTCACAGAATAAAGACCTGTTCCCCAACATGCTGGTACAGATGGTCGGCATCGGTGAAGAATCCGGTGCGCTGGACGAAATGCTGTCCAAGGTGGCCGAATACTTTGAAACCGAAGTAGATGACCCTGGTCGATAACCTGACCGCACTGATGGAACCCCTGATCATGGCCTTCCTCGCGGTGGTCATTGGTGGCCTGGTCATCGCGATGTATCTGCCTGTATTCAAGATGGGCGAAGTGTGTCTCGGGGCACTAAGCTGCCAGAAATCCTGGCCATATTTGAGGCAAACACCTGGCTGTTTTATACGGCCATAGTTTTTTTCGGCCTGTGTGTCGGCAGCTTTCTCAATGTCGTCGTCTATCGCCTGCCGGCTGATGATGGAGCGCGACTGGAAAATCCAGTGTCACGAATTTCTCGAACTCGGCTGAGCCTGAACTCAGCTGACGAAACCCGACTCTGAGCCTGTCTACGCCGGCCTCGCGCTGCCCGCATTGTGGCCACAAAATTCGCGCCTGGGAAAATATCCCGGTGCTCAGCTATCTGCTGCTGAGAGCGAAGTGCTCATCCTGCAAATCCCATATCTCGATCCAGTATCCGCTGGTCGAAGCCATCACCGGCGCTGGTATCACTGGTGGTGGCCTGGCGTTTCGGTGTCAGCATCGAAATGCTGGCCGCGCTGGTGTTCAGCTGGATCCTGATCGCGCTCACCCTGATCGACCTTGACAAAACCCTGCTGCCAGACAGCCTCACCCTGCCCCTGCTCTGGCTGGGATTGCTGCTGGCGCTTGAACAATACCTTCACCGACCTGACATCGAGCGTGATCGGTGCGGCCGCGGGTTACCTGGTGCTGTGGCTGGTGTTTCACGCTTTCCGCCTGGTCACCGGCAAGGAAGGCATGGGCTATGGTGATTTCAAACTGCTGGCCGCGCTGGGTGCCTGGACCGGCTGGCAATTACTGCCGCAAATCATTCTGCTGTCATCCGTGGTGGGTGCAGCTGATCGGCATCGGCCTGTTAGTGACCGGGCAAGAACAAGCGCTCACAGCCGATCCCGTTCGGGCCCTACCTGGCAATTGCCGGCTGGATCGCCCTGCTCTGGGGGCAGGACATCAACCGGCTCTACCTGGGCAGTATTCAATAATGCTCTGCATCGGCCTCACGGGTGGCATCGGCTGCGGCAAATCGGTTGTCGCACAGATGTTCAGCGACCTGGGCACCCCGGTGATCGACGCCGACAGCATCGCCCACCAGCTGGTAGAGCCCGGCAGCGCCCTGCTCGACGAGATTATTGACCAGCTTCGGCGAGCAGTACCGTCAGCCCGACGGCAGCCTCGACCGTAAAAAGCTCGCCAGCGCTGTGTTTGAGCACCCGGAACAGAAAGCCCGGCTTGAAGCCATCATCCACCCCGAAGTGCGTGACAGCATTCGCCGCCAGCTTGAGGCATATCAACAGCAAGATTATGTCATCGTCGCCATCCCCCTGCTGATTGAAACCGGCTACACCGGCCTGGTCGACCGCGTGCTGGTGGTCGATTGCGACGAGGAAAGCCAGCTGCAACGCGTGCTGGCGCGCGATGAACGCGACGAGCAGCAAGTGCGGCAGATTATGCAACAACAGGTCAGCCGGCTGGAGCGCATGCGCCACGCCGATGAAGTGCTGAAAAACAATTCTGACATGGCAGCGCTGAAAACCCAGGTAGATCATCTGGACGACTACTACAGGAATTTGTCCCGAATCTGAATTGGGGTTTTGCGCAGCGTCGGAAGTGTGCAAAAATCACCGGATGTCCGACGCAAGTCCACCCAGCCCAGTCCAGATACTATAGTGACCAGCAATCTCTACTACGAGCAGCCCCTCAACGAGCGCATACGCACGTTCCTTCGGCTTGAAAAACTCTTCCAGCAGTTTGCGTTTCACCTCGAGCAGGGCTCAGAGTGGAATCACCCGATCGCGATCGAATCGATCATCGACCTGATCAATTTCACCACGCGCAGTGATATCAAGCTGGAAACCATGAAAGAGCTCGAGCGCCAGCACGCCCGCCTCGAGCGCCTGATCAAGCGCCCGCAGATCGATCAGCAACAGCTGGGCGCATTGCTGAAAAATATTGAAGAGCGCATCCAGGACCTGAAAAGCAACAATGGCCAGCTCGGCCAGGAACTGCTGCAGACCGAACTGCTGTCATCCATCCGCCAGAAAAGCTCGTTGCCCGGCTGCATCTGCAGTTTCGATTTGCCGGTGTACACTTTCTGGCTCAACCAGCCGGAAAGTGTTCGCAGGCAACATCTCGAACAATGGTTTGCACCGTTCGCCATTCTTGACCGTTCCGTGCAACTGATACTGGATGTATTGAGATACAGCGTCGACGACACCGACGAAGTCGCAGTCAACGGTTTCTTCCAGATGGCCATAGAGACCAGCAAGGTCGCGCAACTATTACGCATCGCCGTGCCAGAAAACAGCGACTGCTACCCCGAAATCAGCGCCGGCAAACACCGCTTCTCGGTGCGCTTCATGAGCAACAAAAACCCCTCAAGCCGACCCGAACAATACCAGCAAGACATAAATTTCAAACTAGGCATGTGCGCTTTTTGATTAAAGCTTAAAAGCGAAATCACAGAAAAAAACAAGACCACCCGTAGCCCGGATGAGCTTCCATTTCAGCTAGGATCATGTTGTTTCG
>CAWKAL010000108.1:0-6496 GCA_963847575.1 uncultured Gammaproteobacteria bacterium | reverse complement strand
ACCACGTTCAGTGGGTGAAGGCGCGGGTCGTGTCTGGTACGCCCCATGGTCTTCAGGTTCTGCTTATGGTCTGATGATCGAAGCAGGCGCGAAGATGACACAGATGGAAAACCGTATCGTACTGGCTCGATTCAAAGATGGTTACGGTCCTGTCGGCGCATACTTCCTGCATCTCAAGACCTACACACAGAACTGTCTGGGTGAAGAGTACGAATCCAAGTGGTTCCCGGCGCTGACCGAAATGGTTGGTAAAGAATACCTGGATACCGAAGGTCAGCATTTGTCGCACAAGCCAATTCCGACCTGTCTGCGTAACCATGCATTTATCTCTGAAGTGAATGCCGGTCGTGGTCCTATCCACATGGTCACCATGGAAGCCTTCCAGGATCCGCATCTCGAGGAGATTGGCTGGCACAACTTCCTCGGCATGACTGTTGGTCAGGCGGTACTTTGGGCTGCAACTGACGTTGATCCTAAATACGAAAACCCTGAATTGACCACCTCTGAGCCATACGTAATGGGTTCACATGCAACCGGTTGTGGTGCATGGTGTTCGGGTCCGGAAGATGTTTCCCCTGATGAGTATTACTGGGGCTACAACCGTATGACCACGGTTGAAGGTCTGTTTGGCGCAGGTGATGCTGTTGGTGGTACGCCACACGCATTCTCTTCAGGTTCTTTCACTGAAGGTCGTCTGGCTGCTAAAGCTGCCTGTAAATATATTGATGATGGCAAAGCTGAAGGCATTCGTGTTTCTGAGAAGCAAATCGCTGACCTGAAAGAGAAGATCTTCAAACCATTAGAAACTTATAAAGTGTATAGCAATGAAGTCGTTGCTGGTTCAGTTAATCCAAACTTCATCAATCCACGTCAGGGTCTGGATCGTCTGCAGAAACTGATGGATGAGTATTGTGGTGGTTTTGGTGTTAACTACATGACTAACGAAAAACTTCTTCAAATCGGCCTCAAGAAAATGAAAAGCCTTGAGGAAGACATGGAGAAGATTGCGGCTAGTGATATCCACGAGTTGTTACGTGCATGGGAATTAAATCACCGTGTTCGTACTTCTGAAAGTGTGTTCCAGCATACGTTGTTCCGTAAAGAAACACGCTGGCCTGGATACTACTACCGTGGTGATGCGATGAAACTGGATGATCAAAACTGGCACGTACTGACAGTTTCTCATCGTGATCGCAACACTGGTGAGTACACTATGGAGAAAGCTCCCCTCTACCACCTGGTAGATGAGGCATAGGGGTGAGCTGAGTAAAAATTACGAATAGTTTTTACTTGTCTTAAAAAAAGGCCAACATATAGTGTGTTGGTCTTTTTTTTCTATGGTTTATTATGCGGTCTATGTGAGATAAATAGTCCTGCAAAACTAATCTATGTTTTAACAGAACAATAGAATCATGAATATAATTGAAAAAACAGATGAAGAGATTTTAGCGCTGGCAGACCCCATGTGGGCCGACCTTGTTAAATACTCGAATGAACAAAATTACGGTGCTTTCACCCGGCATTTCGCAGCAGCTATGCTGATGGGTGCAAATGAAATCGAGATGGGCAAACAGTTCGCAAGAAGTGAATTGACAAAAAACCTGTCTGAAAATTACGAATACCTCGGCATCATTCGCCGTGGTGAGTATGTAACGGTGTTATATAAACAGAGGCATGCCAAGAAAGAAGGTGAATGGCTGGGCAGGCTGGTACTGGGTTATGAAAAGGAGAAGGTAAAAATCTTTGGTGCTACGTTGTTTTAAGGCGCTTTATTAATAACAGGCTTTGCTAGTAATGTCAGATACAATTCAAAACGAAAAATTCGTTGAACTCAATTACAAGGTCATCGATGAAAAAACCGGTGACGTACTTGTGACCGTTGATTATCCCCTGGGTTATGTCCACGGTGTGAATGATGTTCTATCTGAGCAGGTGACAAAATATCTGGATGGTAAAAAAGTCGGTGATATTATCGAAGTGCCGGTTGATACTAAAGTGCTATACGGTGAGCGAGACGAATCACTTGTGTTTACCGACCGCATCGAAAATGTTCCTGAAGAGTTTCGAGAGATCGGTATGACCATCACCATGGAAAATGAAAAGGGTGAGCCCAGGACTTTTATCGTTACGCGTTTCGATGACAAAACATTAACTGTCGATGGAAATAATCCGCTGTGTGGCAGAGACGTCGTATTCAAGCTGGAAATATTATCGATACGTGATGCTACCGATGAAGAGCTCGACCTTGGCGGAGCGGTTGACGCCGACCCGGACCTGAATGAAATTCTCAGCAAAACCTGAATGAAATTCTCGAATACATACATAATTTACCCGGAAAATAAGGCGCTGGAGCTTGCGATAGAAAAATCTATCGGCATGCTGAGCGAAGACCAGGCCGAAGATGCGATCCCGGATACCAAGATAGCCGTGGCTGATAATTTTCTTTATACACGGGGGAATTTTGAACAGCATCGTTTCAGCACCAAGATTCTTGACAGTGCGCGTGAGGCGCTTGAAGCAGCGCTGACAGATGCATATCGCGCTGAGGAGCCATTAGCCTGGGCCGAGACTCAGAATTGTCTTGGCAATATTCTTGCGGCAAAGGCGCAGCAGCTGAGAGATGATGAGTTGTATGAAAAGGCGATTCAGAGTTTTAAGCATGCACTGGAAGAGTTTGACCAGGAAAAGTCACCCATGGAGTGGGCAGCGACCCAGAATAACCTGGCAACCGCACAGCAGGCCCTGGGCCGGCAGCTGGATAACTCGAAATTACTGAAAGAATCCACCGATGCGTATACGAATGCATTACTGGTATGGTCACGAAAAGAGACGCCTGAACTATGGGCAACAGCCATGCATCAACTGGGAGCGACTTTCCATACCTATGGCAAGCTTTTAAAGGGTAACCGCACTTTTCAAAAGTCCGTCGTCTCCTATAAAAATGCACTGGCAGAATTCGATGCGGATAATAATGCTTTCGAGTTAGCGGCGACACACAATAATTGTGGTGCAGTACTGCATAATCTGGGTGAGTCAGAAGAAAACGCAGATCGCCTGCAAGAAGCAATACGATCTTACGAGACGGCATTAACCGTTTGCATGGAGCAGCAACTCCCGATTCACCTGGCCGTGCTCTGCAGGGTCAACAGGTCGACCGCACGGAGCGTGCTGGCTGAGTTAACAAAAGATGCTGCGCTTGCCGAAGAAGCGGCTGACGAGTTTGAAGTGATTGTCGAATGTTTTCCGCATGCGCTGCAACCGCTGTGTTTAAAGCATTGCCAGGCACAGATTAATGCGGCAAAGCTCGCTAGCAATGCGACTAGCGCTTAACTGAACAGCAATTAATAGTTAATAATTAACAATTAAAGCAAGGTATTGAAGTTTGACGTCCGAAAACGATATATTAAAAAAGCCGGAAAACGATACCAGAAAAAAGCGTGACCCCAATAACCCGTGCCTGTTTTGTAAAGACGCACGCGGGGTGTCGCTGGAAAACGAACTTGCGTACAGCGCGCGTGATAGCTACGCGGTGAGCCCGGGTCATACCCTGGTTATCCCGCGCCGTCATGTCGCCAGCTTTTTCGAGCTGACGCCCGAAGAGATCAAGGCCTGCATGGACCTGATCACCGAGGAGCGCAGCCTGCTGGACGCAGAGTTCAAGCCTGATGGCTACAATATCGGCGTCAACGTGGGGCCGGCGGCCGGGCAGAGCATCATGCATGTCCATATTCACCTCATTCCCCGCTACCAGGGCGATGTCGAGAACCCCCAGGGCGGCGTGCGACATGTGATTCCAAAGAAGGGACATTACACGCGTTAAAGAGTATAATTTCGTCAGTTTAAGTGGGAGGGGCTGACAACCCTGTTGAAATCCTCCCCGTATTTAACCAATCCATTTAGGAGCTATGATATGAGCGATGCACCAAAAACCAGACCTAAGGTTCCAGAAGGCAAGGCACGTTTTCTGACAACCACTCAGATGGAAGCTAATGAAAAGGGCTATGTCGGCTATAAAACTACCTGGGAATCTTTCCAGAAAGAAGTGCCGTACCAGACCCCCAAGAAGCCATAAGACAGTCAGCCGCGAGACCCTGCAAGGGTCGCGCGGTGACTCAATCTGAATAGCCCGTGATACGGGCTTTTTTTTGCCTGCTTTTTGTGAAATCCGAAGCTAAAGCTTAAACACGCTCAGAAAGCTTGTAATCCACATTAATAAACGCGCCAATATCTGCCATGAAGCGGGTTGTTCTGCCGCCAAAGCCCACATCCGGGCAGGTCTCATCTTTATCAATCGATAACACCAGAACCACGCCGAGTCTGGGCGATAAATTGTGGCTTTTAATCACCTGCAGGATTTTTTCCTTGGCCGGTTCTATCTGCTTGAGGAGGCTGTCCGTCAATTTATAAACGTCCACCTCATCAGTGACCGTCTCCGTCGATAACTCCCATGAACTGATCACGGGCTTGTCCAGGCCACTGTGTGCACCGGCAGCATTGACTGAGGTCGGTTCTATGCCAAGCAGACGAGTAATGTCATCTGGATTGAAATGATAGCCACTCAGTGCGAAGTAGGCGCGTGCTTTATTAGATGCCAAGATATTGCCCTCATTAATTGATTGTAAATATTACGCGAATTAAAGGACAATTAAAGGGGGACGTAGCGATTATTTTTTAACCATCCCTGCGTTTCGTCAGCTTTATGGTTTATCGCTGAGCAAAAATAATCTGTTCGATCATTCTCCAGACACTTGAATTTGAAGCGAGTAATTTAGAGTGCTTGTCGCGCCATCGCCGTTTAAAGACCCGGTCACTGGCATGGTATCGCTTGCATGAGCTGCTGCGGCAATAACCACATGCGTGTCTGCTATAGCCTTGCCGTGTGTAGGATCGAATCCGCGCCAGCCTGCGCCTGGCAAATAGACTTCTGGCCAGGCATGTAGATGTCGGCGTTCACTTAGCAGGTCGCCTTTCTGGTAGCCGCTGGCGAAGCGTGCAGCAATGCCTTCGGATCGGCAGCAATCAATGAATAACACGGTCAGGTCTCGGCATGCCCCATGCCGATTCTGCAAAGTATGGGCAGGGCTTTGTGGTGATCCTGTATCGCGATGGATATGCTTAAAGTTGGCGAACAACTGTTCGTTCAGTGCATTAAGAAAACCCAGGGTGTCGTTACTGGCAGCAACACAGAGTTCATTGGCGAAAGCGGTAACGGTATCGTCGGGTTCGATGCGCTCCAGGTAGCCCTGTGTAAAAATAAAATCTTCGACATGTTTAATCGGTAACAGCGCCGCTTCTGGCGCCAGCATGAAATCGAAAGCATTGTGTCGTAGAGTCTCGACCTGCATCATCACTTCAATATCGAGGTGGTCTGTTTCCTTGTCGAACCAGACCTGGGTGACTCGATTTCCCTCGAAGTCCAGTTGATCATCTCGCCCCGCCGGCGCCGGCGTAATAGTGAGCTGAAAGTTGATGACGCGCTGCGATCCATCGTTACGCGGATAAAACCGCAACAGTTGTGGCCCTAGCTGCACTGCACGTGAATAACGATAATGGGTGCTATGTTGTATATTGAATTGCATCTATCGTAATGCCTTAATGGAAATTTTTCTGATGTGTATGTCCTGTCCCTGCTTTGCATGAGTCCTGCTTGTTAACTTTGATCGCAATAAATAAAGACTAGCCCTGGATGAGTTCAACACGCACGGTCTGTAGTTCAGGATACACCGCGGGTCCAAACTGGTTGAAGACAGCTACGTCAGCAGCATCACGACCATAGCCGACGGCAACATAGCCACCCTCCAGGTTACGCTGCGTCGCATCAAAGGTGTACCAGCGTCCGCCGACGAAGGCTTCGAACCAGGCATGCAGGTCCATGGGTTGCAGCTGGTAGAGATAGCCGACCACCAGTCGAGCAGGAATACTGAGACTGCGACACATGGCGATTCCCAGGTGCGCCAGGTCCCGGCAGACACCCGATTTTCTCGCATTGACTTCGGTTGCTGATACCAGGATCTCGCTGCTGCCTGGGCTATAGCTTATGTTGTCACGCAACCAGCTGGCGATTGCGCTGACCTGGTTATATCCCGGTGCCTGGCCAGCAGTGATCTCGCTTGCCATCTCATGAAAGCGGTCCGACTCACAGTAACGACTGGGCAACAGATAGCTCAGCACGACGTCGGGCAGGTTCTGAATTTCGATAAACGGCGCGCCCGGGTTTTGATCAATAACATCCGCGGTCATGACTTCGGCGCTGGTATACACTTTGAACACACCGGCAGGCGCGATCAGGCGTTGGCAGAGGTTACCGTATTGATCGGTGAATTCGAACACGGGCACGCTGGGTTCCAGCCTGTAGTCCTCGCGTGCGATCCATTGCTGGGCGCCACTGCGCGGCCGCAACATCAGCACGAAAGGAATCGGCGCAGGAATATTAAATGTAAGATCACAGGTTGTGCGTAGCCACATACGATCAATCTTCAACACGATTCAGTAAATG
>CAWKAL010000107.1:0-28263 GCA_963847575.1 uncultured Gammaproteobacteria bacterium | reverse complement strand
GCGTGAGTCGATTTTTGCAGACCAGAAAATCTCTGGGCTGAGCGACACTATCATTAGAATTATAAAATTATATGCTCGAATCTTTACTTGCCAGCTATGGCTACCCGATCCTGATTCTCGGCACCTTCCTCGAAGGTGAAACCGTGATGGTACTGGGTGGCGTTGCCGCGCACCTGGGTTACCTGTCGCTCGACTGGGTCATTTTCTGCGGCTTCTGCGGTACTTTTTTCGGTGATCAACTGTATTTTTTTCTCGGCCGCCGGCACGGCAATACCATGCTGGCCAGGCATCCATCATGGCAGGCGCGCGCGGGCCGCGTATTCACCATTCTCGAGCGACACCAGGTCCTGCTTATACTGGGTTTCCGCTTTCTTTATGGATTGCGCTCGGTAACGCCTTTCGCTATCGGTATGAGCAAAGTGCCCTATGTGCGTTTTGCCCTGCTTAACCTGGTCGGTGCAATCATCTGGGCTGTGAGCATTGGACTCATGGGGTATTACTTTGGACGTGCAGTCGAAGCCGTGCTGGGCAACATCAAGCACTATGAAGTCGAACTGATGCTGGCGATTGTGGGTGTTGCTGCTGCGATATGGCTGCTGCATTTTTATCGACAGCGCCGCACTCGCTGAATTCAGGGGTGTTTCAATCGAGTCGTTTCTTGAGGCGCAATATCGCAAAGCTCATGGTCACCAGTAAAAAAAACAGCAGTGCATAAATATCGTTCGACATC
The DNA here is from genome assembly GCA_963847575.1 of uncultured Gammaproteobacteria bacterium. Taxonomy (GTDB): domain Bacteria; phylum Pseudomonadota; class Gammaproteobacteria; order SZUA-229; family SZUA-229; genus JASBSR01. The sequence continues at coordinate 27,533 of CAWKAL010000107.1, read as the reverse complement.
TGGGTTATTTCGATGCCGCGCAACATGATGCCGCGTATCAGGCGCACAAAATGTGTTAATGATAGTATTTCTGTAATGTACTGTGCCTTCGGCATACCTTCGAACGAAAACATGAAACCGGACAGCAGGCAAATGACACGCTAATGGAAATTCTTCGCTATTTCGAATACGGTCTGAGTCCGGCAGCATTCCTGTTTTTGATTGCATACCATGTTCATCTTTATCGCAGAATACGTAGCGATGCGTTGAGCACTTCGCAGGGGCTGGCGCGGCGCACGCGCGCATTATGGGTTGATGCCGTCATGAAGGGCGGTAAAGATATCCTCGCGATTCAAACGCTGCGCAACTGGACCATGGCGGCGACCTTCCTCGCCTCCGCTGCTATTCTAATTGGCCTCGGCATTCTCAATATCGCGGTCACGGCGGACAAGCAGGGCGCGTTATCGCTGGCATTAATGAGCGACTTTGGCAGCGGCCATCCCGGATTATGGCTCGGTAAGCTGATCCTGTTGAGCGCTGATTTTCTGTTTGCATTTTTCAACTTCGCGCTTGCCGTGCGTTACTACAACCACACCGGTTTCATGATCAACCTGCCAGCGGAAGATTATTCCGAAATCAGTGTTGAGGATGTGATCGAAATTCTGGATCGTGGCGGTAATCACTATACACTTGGGATGCGTGGTTATTACCTGGCCATCCCGCTGGCGCTCTGGCTGTTCGGCCCCTTATGGTTAATGGCGGGTAGCCTGTTTCTTATTGCCGTGCTCTACCGGATTGATCGCGGCGTCTAGATGAACGTCATACGTGGTACTGGTTTGATCAGCGGCGTTGGTAACACCTTACTTATCGATTATTTATTTCGTGAGGCTCACAAATCGAATTGATAGCGCAGCTGCAAAGCATTGGAGCCATCATCGACCATAACAGCGGCTGGATTCTTCTCGGCGTGCACGTCGTGCTGGCTATAAGCAGTGCAGGACATGCATTGTTGTACAAACGCGATCCGCGTGCAGCACTGGGCTGGATTGCGGTATGTATTGCTTACCCATTAGTCGGGCCTCTGCTGTATTACCTGTTTGGGATAAATCGCCTGCGTACCAGTGCGCATGATCTCAAAGGCGCACCACGCAAACGCCTGAAGATTGGTTCTGAAAGATCGGACAATCTCAGTTCCATCAGCGATGATATTTTATTGCCCGCATTCGACACGCGGCCGGAACTAGTCGCACTGGCACGTTCATCTGCCGCGGTGACACATCGACCGCTGGTAGAAAAAAATTCATGTCAGCCATTTTTTGATGGTGACAGTGCCTATGCCGAAATGTTGCAGGCTATTGCGCAGGCTAAACATTCGATCTCCATGGCATCCTATATCTTTGCGACTGACCACAGTGGGTGCGCATTTATTGATGCGCTCGCCGCAGCACGAATACGCGGTGTCGAGGTTCGTGTTCTGCTCGATGGTGTTGGTGAACTGTACAGTTTTCCACGCGCGGGGCGTTTGTTAAAAAAACAGCATGTAAAAGTTGCGCGCTTTATCCCGCCGCGTATTTTGCCACCCTCGGTGCATATCAATTTGCGCAACCATCGAAAACTGCTGGTGGTTGATGGTCACACGGGTTTTACCGGCGGCATGAATATAGGTGACCGGCATCTGCGTAACCCGAGTGACCCTGGCAATGAAACCGCAGATATACATTTTCGAATGACGGGGCCCATCGTCAGTCAGTTGCAACAGGTGTTTGACGAGGACTGGAATTTTGCCAGGGGCGAAACCGTTGAACCTGCTGTGGCGTATCCGGGTAACGATGATGTAGATGCGCGCGCTATTTGCCGGGTTGTTACCGATGGTCCCAATGAGGACCTGGGAAAACTCGCGATGATCATGACTGGCGCAGTCGCGCTTGCACGCCATCGCGTTGCGATTATGACGCCCTACTTCCTGCCGCCAGCTACCCTGGTCAGCGCGCTGCAGGCAGCGGCATTGCGCGGCGTCAGGGTTGACGTCATCCTGCCGTTAAGATCTAACCTGCGCCTGGTCGACTGGGCAACGCGCAACATGTTGTGGGAGCTGCTGCAGTTTGGTGTGCATATTTACTACCAGCCGGCACCGTTTGCCCACAGTAAATTATTTATCATCGATGACGACTATGCACACATTGGCTCGGCTAACCTCGATCCCAGAAGTCTGCGGCTGAATTTTGAGCTGGTAGTTGAAGTCTTTGATAAGGGTTTTGTCAGCCGCATGGGCAAACACTTCGAACAGCTTAAAATAAGCTCAACCGAAGAATCCCTGGCAGGTGTTGATGGCCGCAGATTGCCGGTACGAATTCGTGATGCTGTCGCCTGGTTGTTCTCACCCTACCTGTAACCACCAATACAGGTATTACGCACACCGGCATAATTTTGATACTCTTGTTAACCCAAAAAGTTAGAGCATATTTTCAATATGACTATCGATAGTTTTTCAATTGAAGGCCTGGCCGCCGCCGAGCGCATTGCGCTTGTTCTGACGATCGCGATTGCTGCGCATTTCTTTATCCGCGTATTTCGTCATTATACCTACCACCTGCTCTCTAACGAGGCGATACAACGCTGGACAAAACTGCGAACCCTGGCCGGCCTGCTGCTAAGCATACTTATTTTCTCAATGTATTTCGGTGCACTTGGGCTGGTGTTGCATGAATTTGGTGTATCCCTCACCGCGTATCTCGCCAGTGCCTCGATCCTGGGGCTGGCGATTGGTTTTGGTTCACAGGGGCTGGTGCAGGATGTGGTCACCGGCCTGACAGTCATTTTTACCGACCTGTTCCAGGTGGGTGACCTGGTGGAAATATCCGGTCAGACAGGCATTATACAAAGTGTAGGCATGCGTTTTACTGCGCTGCTCAGTCCGTTGGGTGCACAGGTGTTTATTCCGAATCGCACCCTTGCCAATGTGACGATCTACCCACGCGGTTATGTTCGTTGTTATGCCGACATTACATTGTCGGCTGATGAGGACATGGCGCAAAAGATGCTGGAAAAAGTAAAAGCAATTACCCGGGGATTCGTCGAGCAATTCCCCGGTATTCTGCGTGCTGCGCCGGATATCGGCCAGCCCAGAACAACACCGGTCGGACGCGTTTATGTACGTGTCAAGTTTCGCATCTGGCCGGGTCGGAGCGCGACCATCGATAGCAGCTATAAGCAGGAAGTCGTGGAAACCCTGAAACGCCTTGATGCCGACTACGCCGACTGGATGGTCAGCATCAACACCGAAGTCAGCGAGACACCAACCACTATTTTGCCTTACCGTATGTCGCGTGTACGCAAACCCGCCGAACAAAAAAAACCTGCTGGCTAAGGCTTCATTTTTTATGGAAGTTGCGTCGACAAGATGCTTACGAGTAGTAATCTAAGCCGCAACTTTGACATAGGCAACGCTGCCGCATTCATTGAATATACGTTTATCACAACTGCGACAGATATCCCGGTTCAGGTTGATGAACATCGCCTGGATGGCTTCTGACTTGCTTTCAAAAATAAAGTCTTTGCCAATTTCTTCATCAAAATGGCCTCTGGCAAGAAATTTCTGCATGGCTGCTGGCAGATTTGAAAGATAAAGTTGCCCGCCCAGTTTGCGCATGCGGTTGGCTTCCTGTACCAGGAACTCTGCACCGGCAAGATCGATATAACTGATGGTGTTGCAGATCAGCAGAATGTGTTTCTGTTCCGGATCGTTTTTCAGTAGTGCGTTGCAGTGCATTGGCGACATAGTTCACTGCGCCGAAAAACAGCGAGCCATCGATGCGTATGATGCGTGACTGCGGACACTGGTTCAGGGTTTTTTCATCAACATTCGCCAGGCTGTGGCTGATTTCGTCGGGATCCGGTGCCAGCGTGGTGAGACTGGGTTTTGAAGCGCGATTGAGATACAGAATCAGTGACAGCATTACGCCCGAGAAAATTGCAAATTCGAGTTCGAGAAACAAGGCGCCGAAAAATGTAACGCCAAGCACCGCGGTTTCTGATTTGCTGGTAAAAATAACATGCTTGATTTCGCGAAAATCGATCAGCCCCCAGGCCACGAGGAACAAAATCCCGGCCATGGCTGCATTCGGCAGATACTCGGTCAGCGGCGCCACCAGTAATACGATGATCATTAACAGCAGGCCGGCGAATACAGCCGCCAGCGGTGTGACTGCACCCGCCTGGAAATTCAGACCACTGCGGTTGAACGAACCCGTGGCGACATAGCCGGAAAAGAAACTGCCGATGATATTGGATAAACCCTGGCCGATAAATTCCTGGTTACCGTCAATCAGCTGGCCGCTGCGTGCACCCAGCGAGCGCGCAATAGACACGGCTTCGGTCAGCGCAAACAGGGTTACGGCGAGTACTGCAGGCGCCAGGTGCTTGATTGTGTCGAGTGAGAAATCGGGTGCCGACAGCGGCGGTAATGACTGCGGCAAGGCGCCGACACTGTGGATCTGGGTAACGTCGACGCCCCAGATCTGGTTGAACACGAACGCGAGTACGCTGCCGAGCATCATCGCGATAATCATGTAGGGTGCGCGTTTGTTCCAGCGTTTGATCGCGATACCGGACAGCAGCGTCACCATCGCCACCGTGGTCACGTAATAATTGATATCGGCGATTTGTGCCCAGAAAGATTGCAGAATTTCGGGTAGATGGCCGCCGCGTGGAATCTCTACGCCGAAAAAGCTTTTCAGCTGTTTGCTGGCAATCAATATTGCAGCGCCAGCAGTAAAACCAACTATCACCGAGTGCGAAATGAAATTGACCAGGGTGCCCAGGCGGGCCATGCCAAGCGCGAGCTCGATCACTCCCACCATGAAGGTCAGCGTCAGCGCCAGCGAGACATATGCTGCTGTGCCCGGCTCTGCCAGTGCGCTCAGTGATGAAAACAGCACGATCGATGCGGCGGTGGTGGGCCCGGATACGAGGTGCCACGAGGAGCCGAACAGCGCTGCAATAATGGCCGGTATCATGCCGGCATAGAGGCCGTATTCCGGTGGCATGCCGGCTATTGTGGCAAAGGCCACGCCCTGCGGCAGCGCGATAATCGCGCCGGTAAATCCTGCCATCAGGTCGAGCTTGAATGTGGCCTTGTTAACGCGGTGTTTCCAGCGACAATACGGCAAAACGCCAACGAGTCTTCGGCAATAATTTTCAAACACTTATAATTTACTCTTATGATTTTTTTGCGTGTCGCGGGTACTCGATTGGCGGTGTTCTAACTAATATGCCACTTCAGAATGTCATTAATAACTACAAAAGCTGACGAGCTACCGGGAAAAACGTTACTTATTAATAAGTAGTGGCGTATTATTGTGCATCTTAGAATAAATACTAATGAATTATTGTACATACAGATTCCCATATGGAATATAAAAAGCTCCCTGACCTGAAATCACTCGCAACTTTGCGCGCCGTCGTCGAACTCGGCGGTGTAAACCCGGCCGCCAGGTCGCTGCATGTCGGCCAGCCTGCGATCACCAAGCGCCTGCGCGCGCTGGAGAGCTGCTATGAAATCGCGCTAATGGAGAAAATCGGCGGGCGCCTGCGGCTGACACCCGCGGGTGAAAAAGTCTACGTCATCGCCAGCCAGGTGATGGAGCGCCATAACGGCCTGCTGGAAGATCTCGAACAAATCAAGCTGGGTGGTCAGCGCCTGCGCCTGGAAGTCACTTCGACTATCGGCGAGCACCTGCTGCCCGAGTTATTGTTACAGTTCGCCGAGCGCTATCCACATTACAAAATCGACAGCCGCATGGGCTACAGCCGCCGCATCCTGACCAGCCTGGTCACTGGCCTCACCGACCTGGCGCTGCTGGAGAATGCACCGGATCACCCCGATATCCTGGTACAGAAATGGCTGGACGATGAGCTTGTCATGGTGTGCGGTCGCAGCCACCCGCTGGCAGGGACTGAGCTGCTGCCGGTTGATGCGCTCAAGCAATATGATTATGTGCTGCGCGAGAAACATTCATCCAGCCGCGAACACCTGTCACAGGCATTAACCAGCATCGGCATTGCCGATATAAAGGTGGTGCTGGAGATTGGTTCGACCGAAACAATTGTCGAGATATTGTCGCGTGGCAGGCATGTGAGCTTTTTGCCGCGCTTTGCAGTGAGTGAAGATATCGCGCTGGGTAAGCTGTTTCACGTCAAGGTGCAGGGATTTCGCATCATGCGCACGCTGTGGATCGCGCGCAACCGCAGCATGCTCGATCACCCGGTGGCCGAGGCCTTTATTGAAACCCTGCGCAGTCACTGAGCCTCGTCTGCGGTCTGTAAAACTTCAAATAAATATGCCCTGAAGTACTGAGCTGCTGCGCCAGGGCGTATTATTTTTAAAAATAAATCCGGCTATTTACCTGATCTGGCGAAGACTGCCCGCTTTTTTAATAAACGCCCTGCACGCAGCTACCGTAAACCCATATAAACATTAGAAAAACCTTATATAGCAGCAGAAATTTACTTGTCATGACCATTCATTATAAGTAGGATACGCGCGGTTGCTTTGTGGTGAGCATGGCGTGTTTGCGCCCGTATATGGCCCTAAATTCATCGCAACAATATATAAGAATTCAAAAACTATAAAATCGTCTCAGGAGTCAGAATGAGTGCAGCTATCCGTGTTGCCGGACTAATCAGTCTACTGTTTTTCAGCGCCCAGTCATGGGCTGGCTACCAGTTGAACATGAAGCCCGGTGTTACGTCCTTTAGTCAGGACGCCTATGAAATTCATCAACTGGTAATGTGGATCTGCGTGGTCATTGGTATCGTCGTATTCGGCGCCATGATTTACTCGATCATCTACCACCGTAAATCAAAGGGCGCAGTTCCGGCCGATTTTCACGAAAGCACAACATTAGAAATCGCCTGGACGACGGTCCCCTTCATTATTTTGATTGCCATGGCGATTCCTGCAACCAAGGTGCTGCTGGCGATGGAAGATGTTTCCAATCCGGACATGTCGATCAAGGTCACCGGTTACCAGTGGAAATGGCACTACGACTACAACGTGGGTGAAAATGCAAAGGAAGTCAGCTTTTTCAGTAATATCACCACGCCTGATGCATTGAGCCTGGCATCAAATCCTGATGTCGTAAAAGATGAGAACTATCTGCTCGATGTTGATAACAAGCTGGTGATTCCAACCAACAAGAAAATACGCCTGCTGTTCACTTCGAACGATGTCATCCATGCCTGGTGGGTGCCGGCCTTTGGCGTGAAAAAAGATGCCATCCCCGGTTACATCAATGAAAGCTGGATCAGCGTCCCCGAGCCGGGTGTTTACCGCGGTAAATGCGCCGAGTTGTGTGGCACCAATCACGGCTTTATGCCGATCGTAGTAGAAGCCAAGTCTGAAGAAGATTACCTTGCGTGGGTGGATGGCCAGAAAATGGCTGCCGCCGAAGTCGCTGCCAGCGCCAGCAAGACCTGGACCATGGCCGAGCTGATGGCACAGGGTGAAAAAGTCTATGCAACAAACTGCGCGGCCTGTCACCAGGCAAACGGTGAAGGTATCCCGAATGTGTTCCCGGGCCTGATAGGCGGTGCAATTGCGACCGGCCCTACTGCCGGACATATTGATATCGTCGTGCATGGCAAGTCAGGTACTGCCATGCAGGCGTTTGGCGGACAGTTGAATGATGCCGACCTCGCCGCTGTCATTACCTATGAAAGAAACGCATGGGGCAATGACAAGGGCGATATGGTTCAGCCATCAGACATCAAGTCTGCACGCTAAACTCATCGAATTAATTTTTAAAATTTATAGATAACGTTTTAAAGGGGCAATTATGAGCGCTGTTATCGAAGAACATCACGATCATCATGATCACAAGCCAACCGGCATTGGCCGCTGGTTATTCAGTACCAACCATAAAGACATCGGCACCATGTACCTGTGGTTCAGCTTTACCATGTTCTTTATCGGTGGCGCCATGGCGCTGGTTATCCGTGCCGAGCTGTTCCAGCCTGGTCTACAGTTTGTAGAACCGGAATTTTTCAACCAGATGACCACCCTGCACGGTCTCATCATGGTCTTCGGTGTCATCATGCCGGCCTTCGTCGGCCTGGCAAACTGGATGGTACCGATGATGATTGGTGCGCCGGACATGGCCCTGCCACGCATGAATAACTGGAGCTTCTGGTTGCTGCCAGGCGCGTTCGGTATATTGATTGCCAGCCTGGTCATGAGCATGATGGGTATGGGGTCTGCGCCTAACTTCGGCTGGACGTTCTACGCGCCGCTGTCGACCACGTATGGCCCGGCCAGTACTGACTACTTCATTTTCTCGGTTCACCTGATGGGTATTTCGTCCATCATGGGTGCGATTAATATTATTGCCACCATCATGAACATGCGTGCCCCCGGCATGACATACATGAAAATGCCGATTTTCGTCTGGACCTGGTTCATCACTGCTTACCTGCTGATTGCGGTTATGCCAGTGCTTGCCGGTGCCGTCACCATGATGCTGACCGACCGTAACTTCGGCACCAGCTTCTTCAATGCTGCGGGCGGCGGTGACCCGGTCATGTTCCAGCACATATTCTGGTTCTTCGGTCATCCCGAGGTGTACATTATGATTCTGCCTTCGTTCGGCATTATCTCCCAGATCGTACCGACCTTTGCGCGCAAGAGAATCTTTGGTTACAGCTCGATGGTGTATGCAACTGCTTCAATTGCATTCCTGTCATTCATCGTCTGGGCGCATCATATGTTCACCACCGGCATGCCGGTTGCGGGTGAACTGTTCTTCATGTACGCCACCATGCTGATTGCTGTACCTACCGGTGTGAAAGTATTCAACTGGGTGAGCACCATGTGGAAAGGTTCGATGACTTTCGAAACCCCTATGCTGTTTGCGATTGCGTTCATCTTCCTGTTCACCATCGGTGGTTTCACCGGTTTGATGCTGGCGATGACCCCTGCTGACTTCCAGTATCACGACACCTACTTCGTGGTTGCGCATTTCCACTACGTACTGGTGACCGGTGCAGCCTTCGGCATCATGGCCGGTGTTTACTTCTGGATTCCGAAGTGGACCGGCAACATGTATGACGAAACGCTCGGTAAATGGCACTTCTGGATTTCTACCATTTCAGTCAACGTGCTGTTCTTCCCGATGCATTTCGTTGGTCTGGCCGGCATGCCACGCCGTATTCCGGATTACAGCCTGCAGTTTGCAGAATTCAATGCCATGGCCTCGGTCGGCGCATTTGTATTCGGCTTCTCGCAGCTGATTTTCCTCTACAACATGATCAAGACAGCGCGTGGTAAAACAACAGTTAAAGCGACCAGCCAGGTCTGGGACGGTGCTGAAGGTCTGGAATGGACCCTGCCATCACCTGCGCCTTTCCACAGCTTCACTACACCGCCACAGGTGAAGTAAAGCGCTGGATTAATAATGATGTCAGCTGAGCCGAAGCCGAACAAAGGGGTGGATGATAATAAAAAAGTCATCACCCGCCTGATGTTTATTGTCATCGGGATGTTTGGTTTCGGTTTCGCGCTGGTTCCGATTTATGATGTGTTTTGCGACATCACGGGACTCAATGGAAAAACAGGCGAGCAGATAGCAACACCGCTTAACCTGGACGTTGATACCAGCAGAATAGTCACGGTGGAATTTGTGGCCAGTCTCAATGAGACCATGCCATGGGAATTTCAGCCCGAAGTGAAATCTGTGAAGGTCAACCCGGGGCAACCGACAAAGATAAGCTATTACGCCAGGAATAAAACAGACAGTGAAATTATCGGCCAGGCTGTGCCGAGTGTAGCGCCGGGCCTCGCGGCCCCCTACTTTCAAAAAACAGAATGTTTCTGTTTTACCGAACAGACATTGAAAGCAGGCGAAGAAAAACACATGCCGGTAATTTTCATCGTTGATCCGGAGTTACCGGACAATGTTGATGTGCTTACACTGTCGTATACATTTTTTATAAAACCGGGGTCGAAGGCAGCGCCGATGGCCCTTAATAAAGAACCAAAGAATTCAAAACACCAGGAACTATAACAATGTCAACTACAAATCATGGCGAATACTTCATTCCTGAACCGAGTAAATGGCCCCTCGTAGGCACAATTGCTCTGGTCACTTCTGTCATTGGTGCTGTAAACACCATACATTCGGGCTCCCTTAACCTGTTGTTGCCGGTCGGTCTTTTGCTGGTTGCATACCTGTTCTTCGGCTGGTTCGGTACAGTGATTAAAGAATCCTTGGGCGGCCATTACAACGCACAGGTAGACAAATCATTCCGCATCGGCATGTTGTGGTTCATTTTTTCAGAAGTCATGTTCTTCGCGGCCTTCTTCGGCGCCCTGTTCTATGCGCGTGTATTTGCGCTGGACTGGCTCGGTGGCGGCAGCAATAACGCTGCCACGCACGAATACCTGTGGCCAACCTTCAACGCGATCTGGCCGATCCTGAGTAACCCTGACAACACCAAGTTTGTCGCACCTGCAAATGCCATGGGCGCAAGCGGACTGCCAGCAATCAACACTGCAATCCTGCTGGCATCGAGTGTCACTGTGACGATAGCGCATCACGGTCTACGGGCTAATCACCGTAAGCCACTTATCCTCTGGCTGGCGATTACTGTGGCCCTGGGTGCGACCTTCATTGTGTTACAGGCAGAAGAATATATTCACGCCTACCGCGAACTGGGTCTGACACTGGACTCGGGTATCTATGGCAGCACGTTCTTTTTGCTGACCGGTTTCCACGGTTTCCACGTCACCATGGGTACGATCATGTTGCTGGTAATGCTGATTCGCAGCATCAAAGGCCACTTTACCTCAGACAACCACTTTGCTTTTGAAGCGGTCGCCTGGTACTGGCACTTTGTGGACGTGGTCTGGCTGGGTCTGTATATCTTTGTTTACTGGCTGTAGATAAAGCAATGAATAATGAATAATTAATAATGAAAAATTAACGTCATGTAAGCTGCAACTATACATTATTAATTATTAATTTTTCATTATTCATTGAGTTTCAGTTCAGGCCGTGTGGTTGTATAAGACCCACGGCCTGTCCTATTAATAGCAGGATGAAAATAAATACCGACAGACCAATGCGCCAGGTTAATGACTTGAGCATCCTGTCGGTTTTGCTTTCATCTTTGATGAGATATACCAGGGCCTGAGCAAGGCTGAATACACAACCAGTAATAAAATTACAATAACCGTTTTAAATATCATTTACCTGCTCCTGATCATGGTGCCTTGTCAGCAATTGTCGTGAAAGCATTATTACATACCCGGCTTGTCAGTTTTAGAATTGGAAACCTTGTTTTCAGTCCCGGTGTACTCACGACCCTGCTCACTGCATTATTGATATACCTGATGATATTCATGGCGCAGTGGCAGGCGGGAAAAGCCGAGTATAAAGAGAATTTGCGTGAGAAAATAGTTGCGCGCAAGGACCTGTCGCCGATCGGTATGGATGAATTACCGGCGGCTATAGATGACAGGCTTTTTTTGCCGGTCAGTCTCGCCGGTCAGTATGATAGCGAGCATTATTTTCTGCTGGATAATCGCGTACATAATGGCCGGGTGGGATACGATGTGTATGCGCCGCTAACAATGTCGAACGGCGACGCCATCCTGGTGAACCGTGGTTTTGTTCCACAGGGTAAAACACGGCAGGACCTTCCGCGAATAGAAACCCCTGCCGAACGGCTGCAGCTAAAAGGCCTGCTCGACAGACCGCCGTCGAAAACAGTCGTGCTGGCAGATAATGTGCACCAGGCCACCGCGTGGCCCAGGGTATTGCAATATGTCGACCTCGATGAAATCCAGAATATGCTTGGCTACACGATGTTTGATATGATTCTATGGCTTGATGCAGATGATCCGCATAGCCTGATGGCACACCAGCCAGCGCTGAATCTGGATAGCGCGAAAAATACAGGCTATGCATTTCAGTGGTATGCGATGTCTATCGCATTGCTTATTATTTATTTTTTTGTGAACACAAAAAGAATCGAAAACAATGAACCAGATGAATAACACTTCAGTACCACCCACAGCAGGCAAGAAACCAGCACGGAATCCATATACGCTCTGGTTCGTGGTGCTGTCATTTGTCACGCCGGTAGCGCTCGCCTATTTCGTGTTTTACTTTGTTGATGTCAGCTCGTTCAACAACCATGGTGAATTATTGAAACCTGTTGTGCATGCATCAGCACTCAATCTGAAAGACAAAGACGGCAATGCAGTCGATGAAAAAGACCTGGCTTATAAATGGCGGTTTATCTCATTCGTGAATTCGTCCTGTGATGAAAACTGTAAAAAGCGCCTGATTGAAACCCGCCAGGTGCACAAAACATTCGGCAAGAACCAGCACCGTATATTGCAGGTGGTTATTGAGCTGTCACCTGCAGATGATGCGCTTGTGCAATTCATCGGTTCTGAATTGCCTGATGCAATCATTCTGTCTGCTGATGCTGCGGATGTTAGCGCCGCGCTGGCAAATGCAAAACTCGCGGATAACGAAATATATATCCAGGACCCGATGGGCTATATCATGATGCGATTTAGCCAGCAGCAACCGATCCAGGAGCTACAGTTTGACGTTAAAAAATTATTGAAGGCATCTCAAATTGGCTAATCAAAATACACTGGTGTACAGGTTGAGCCTGTTCGCCCTGCTGCTGGCAGGTGTTGTGGTATTGCTCGGCGCCTATACCCGCCTGGTGGATGCCGGGCTTGGTTGTCCCGACTGGCCGGGGTGTTACGGTTTTCTGTCAGTGCCCGATTCGCACGAAGAAATCCAGCAGGCCGAAGCAGCGTATCCGCATGCACCGGTTGAATCCGAAAAAGCCTGGCCTGAGATGGTGCATCGCTACTTTGCCGGTAGCCTGGGCCTGGTGATTGCCCTGCTGGCGCTGGTCGCGATCAAGTCGCGGCATGATCCTGGCCTGCCATTTAAATTACCGCTGCTGCTGGCGGCACTGGTGGTGTTCCAGGCGGCGCTTGGGATGTGGACGGTCACCCTGGGTCTGTTACCGGTGGTGGTGATGGGTCACCTGCTGGGGGGCTTTGCCACCCTGTCATTGCTGTTATTGCTGTTTCTGAAAATACGCGACCAGAATTCTGCGGCCTCGCCGAGCGTGTTACGTACCCTGGCGATTATTGGCCTGACTATTGTCGTCATCCAGATCACGCTGGGGGGCTGGACCAGCGCCAACTATGCGGCGATTATTTGCACTGATTTTCCGACCTGCCAGGGCCTGATGCTGCCGCCGCTGGATTTTATCGGCGCTTTTCAGCTGCATACTGAAGGTGTCGACAGTTACCTCGGCGGCCACCTCGGCAATGACGCGCGCGTCACCATACACTGGATGCACCGGCTGGGCGCGCTGCTTACCACGCTTTACCTGGTTTTCCTCCACGTCAAACTGATGCAGGCCGGCTACAAAAAAATCGCGCTGTGGCTGATGCTGGTATTAGTGGTGCAGATCATGCTGGGTATCAGCAACGTGGTGTACTCATTGCCACTGGTGGTGGCTGTTGCCCACAATGGCGTTGCCGCCTTGCTGTTGCTGACCATGGTGACAATCACGCATCGCGTCGGTCGCCATGGCGTTTAGCTTAACCACGAATAACAACAGGATCACATAGTGTCATCAACCGCAGTCTGGAAAGATTATTTCGACCTTTGCAAACCCAAGGTGGTTGCATTGCTGCTGCTCACCTCGGTGGTGGGTGTGGTGCTGGCCAGCCCGCCGGGTGAAATATCCTTGTTCGTGCTGGTGGTATCGACCGTAGGAATCGGCCTGGCCGCGGCAGCCGGTGCAGTGATCAACCAGCTGGTGGAACGCGAAAGTGATTCCCGTATGGCGCGTACTGAAAACCGTCCATTACCCAAGGGCAAGGTCAAACAACAGAACGCGTTTATATTTGCGATCATGCTCGCGGCGGGTTCGGTGTTTATGCTCACCGCCTGGATCAATACACTCACAGCTGTATTGACCTTTGCCAGCATGATTGGCTACGCCGTGGTGTATACCATGTACCTGAAAAAAGCCACGCCGCAGAATATTGTTATCGGCGGTCTTGCCGGTGCCACGCCGCCGCTGCTTGGCTGGACATCGGTGACCAACAGTATTGATCCGCACGCACTGGTGCTGGTGCTGATTATTTATACCTGGACCCCGCCACATTTCTGGGCACTGGCGATCCATCGACGTGATGACTATGCGCGTGTCAACCTGCCAATGTTGCCGGTGACGCACGGTGTTCAATTTACCAAGCATGCAATTTTTGGTTATACCATCCTGATGATACTGGTGACGATCCTGCCCTACCTGATTATCGAGCGTGGCCTGATTTATCTCGTCGCAGCACTGGGGCTTGGGGGCTATTTCATGTTCATGGTGCTGAAACTGATGTTTGCAGAACAATCCAATACAGCGATCAAAACCTTTGTTTATTCGATTAACTACCTGATGCTGTTATTTATTGCCATGGTCCTGGACCATTACGTCCCGATTTACACCAGCTACTGATCGACATGGGCAAAACAGGAAACACAATTGTTATCGGCATGGCCGCCCTGCTCGCCATGAGCGCCGGCTTCTGGCTGGCGACTACGCAGCAGCAACCGCAGGACACGACGTCACTTGCTGAGCAGGTACAGGGCTTTCATGGCACACGACTTGAGATCCCGAGAAAACTCGCGGTACCTGCGCTTAACAAGCACGATGGCAGTGCTTTTACCGCATCTGACCTGCAAGGCCACTGGAGCCTGATGTTTTTTGGGTACACCCATTGCCCTGACATCTGCCCGACAACCATGAACATGCTGGTTGCAGCAAAGCAGCAAGCGACTGCAGAATTTCCGCAGGTGTATTTCGTTTCGGTGGATCCCCAGCGTGATGCGCTGCCGCAACTGGCAAGCTACGTGGATTATTTTGACAAGGATTTTATCGGTGTCACCGGCGAAGAAAGAATGCTGGATGCTTTTGCACGCCAGGCCAGCGTGCTGTTCATGAAAATGCCTTCGCAAGCAGGTTCAGAAAACGACTACCTGGTCGATCACAGCGCCGCGCTATTGCTGGTCAACCCGGAAGGCAGGCTGGCGGCGTTTATCAACCCGCCCCACACACCTGGATCGATTTTGAAAGCGACAAAATCGATAATGAATAATGAATAATGAATAATGAATACTAAAACCCCGGTGTAAGATTACTCACTGTGTTTTACAATTAATAATTATTAATTATTAATTATTAATTATTAATTATTAATTATTCATTGCTGTATCAAGGTCTGTCGTCAACCACCGTTTCTTTCGCTTCTACCAGGAAATCGTGCTTCTGGATATTCATGCTCAGCAAGGTACTGCCAGCAACATAAATCGATGAGTAGGTGCCAATGAATATTCCGATCAGTAAGGGCGAACGCAAAGCCGTGGATAATTTCACCGCCGAGGAAAAACAACGAGAGTAATACCAGCATGGTGGTGAACGAGGTCATCAAGGTACGAGACAGGGTTTGATTGATCGATAAATTCAGAATTTCTATCGATGTGCCTTTGCGGACGCTACGGAATGTCTCGCGAATACGGTCGAGTACCACCACGGTGTCATTCAACGAATAACCCACCACCGCAAGAATTGCTGCCAGCACCGTCAGGTCGAACTCTATCTGGGTCAATGAAAATATACCGATAGTGATAATCACGTCGTGTATTAACGCCAGGATCGAGCCGACGGCAGATTTGAACTCAAAACGAAAGCTGATGTAGATCAGGATGCCGAACAATGCGACCAGCATTGCCATACCACCCTGGTCGCGAAGTTCTTCACCGACCTGTGGGCCGACAAATTCAACCCGGCGCAGGGTTACTTCCTGGTCAGACGCGGCTTTCAACAGTGCAATCACGTTATCGCTCAGGCTGGCCTTGTTGACGTCTTCACGGGGTGCGATGCGCACCAGGATATCGCGCGCAGTGCCGAAATGCTGTACCTGGGCATCTTTGAAATCATTTTTTTCAAGCACGTCGCGTATCGGCTGAATATCAACATCATTTTTCATAACCGACTTCAATCAGGTAACCGCCGGTGAAGTCGATGCCGAGATTCAGGCCCTGGCTAACCAGGCTGCCAGCCGAGAGCAGTATCATCGCGAAAGAAAAAATGTAGGCGAGCTTGCGCTTACCCATAAAATTGAAATTGGTCTTTCCGTCTAGAAATTGCATGGTGTTAGTCCGATATGCGGTGTGTTAGATGGATACTTTTTTAAGGTTGCGAGTGCCATAGAGATAATTAACGATGGCGCGCGTACCCATGATGGCTGAAAACATGGAAGTCAAAATACCGATGCTCAGGGTAATGGCAAAGCCTTTTACCGGGCCGGTACCCAAACTGAACAACACGATGGCGGTTATCAGCGTGGTGATGTTGGCGTCGGTAATCGTGCTGAAGGCTTTTTCGTAGCCGGCGTGTATGCTTGCCTGTGGTGAGTTGCCATTACGAATTTCTTCACGTATGCGCTCATATATAAGCACGTTGGCATCCACCGCCATACCCACTGTTAACACGATACCGGCAATACCGGGCATGGTAAGCGTGGCCTGTAACAACGACAGGATTGCAATCAGCAGAACCATGTTAAAGGTCAGTGCGATGTTGGCGATCACACCAAATGTTCGGTAGTAAATAATCATAAACACCAGCACCAGTGCAAAACCGACCATCACCGACATAAAGCCCTGGTCAATATTGTCACGACCCAGGCTTGGGCCGACGGTGCGTTCTTCAACGATTTCGACGGGTGCGCGCAATGAACCTGCGCGCAACAGCAATGCAAGGTCATGCGCTTCCTGTGATTCCAGCCCGGTGATCTGGAAGCGGGCACTGAAAGTGTCCTGAATGGTCGCAACGTTGATGACTTCTTTGGTGGTGATGCGCTTCTTGACAATCTCGTCGCCGACTTTGCGAGTATCGACCTTGTTTTCGATAAACACCACGGCCATCGGACGGCCGACATTTTCGCGCGTGGTTTCACCCATTTTTTTCGCGCCCTTGCCGTTCAATCGTACCGACACTGCGGGTACGCCTCTTTCGGGATCAATCGTCGATGCTGCGTCGACAATCTGGTCACCGGTGACAATCACGTTTCGGCTCAGTAATACCGGGTCGCCATTGCGTTCATGGTAGAGCAATGCATTAATCGGCGGCTTACCAGTCTTGTCGGCTTCAAACCATTCAGCTCTGCCCTTTTCGGTCAGGCGGAACTCCAGGGTTGCGGTTGCACCCAGGATGCGTTTTGCGGCCGTGGTGTCCTGGATGCCCGGCAACTGCACCACAATACGTGAGTCGCCCTGCTGCTGTATTACCGGCTCGGCGACACCGAGTTCATTGACACGATTGCGCAAGGTAATAATATTTTGCTGCAACGCGGCTTTCTTCTCATCACGAATTGCCACTTCTGTGAGCTGGGCGCTGATTTCGAGTGCATCTTCGTTAGCCTGGAACAGCACTTCACGAAACTGGCGTTTGAGTATTTCTTCTGCGTTAACAATGCTCTCCACATCGCGGAAGCGTATCACCAGTCCCGGGTTCGTCAGGCTAACACCGCGATAACGAATTTTTTCGTCACGCAGGTATGTGCGAATGTCAGCCATCAGGCTTTCTTCCTGGCGTTTGACGGCTGCAACCATATCTACTTCCATCAGGAAGTGCACACCGCCGCGTAAATCAAGACCGAGATACATCGGCGATGCATTCAGTGCGCGTAACCAGTCAGGTGTGGCGGGCGCGAGATTGAGTGCGAGCAGGTACGTGCTCTCCAGCGCAACACGCATCTTGTCTGCAGCTACCAGCTGGGTACTTGTATCGTTGAAGCGTACCAGGATTTTGTCATTAAGCAGTTCGACAGATTTAAATGCAATGTCGTTGCTCTTCAGCGTGTTTTCGATGCTGCCGATATCATTCTCAGTTAACGCGGTGGTTCGATGCGATATTTGCAGCGCGGGGTCTTCACCGTACAGATTGGGTATTGCGTAAATGACGCCAATAGCAAGGGCGGCAAGCAGTACAAGATATTTCCAAAGTGGATACTGGTTCAGCATGGCTGATTCCTTTCGCGTTAAGCGTTTTGTTGTTCTTTTATGGTGCCTTTGGGCATCACTGCCTGGATCGAATTCTTCTGCACGTGGATGGTGACATCACGGCTGATTTCAAGTGATACAAAATTTTCACTGACGGTGGTGATCTTACCCAGCATACCGCCGGTGGTGACCACTTCCTCGCCTTTCTGCAGTGCCGAGACCATTTCCTTGTGCTGTTTCGCGCGTTTGCTCTGTGGGCGTATCAGGAAAAAATAGAACAGCACCACCAGGCCAATGGGGAGAATAAGAGAAGCCAGTGGATCGGCAGACGCGCCAGCCGGTGCGGCTTCTGCAATGGCATCAGAGATGAAAAAGCTCATAAATTTCCTCGGGAATGACTGTGTTTTGAAAGCGCGACATTATGCCACAGATGGCGCTATGAAGCGCTATGCGACAGACAATTGTGCACGTTTTTGGTGAAAATCCAGCGCGAAGGCGTCGAAGCGCCCGGCTTCGATGGCGTGGCGGATATCACGCATCAGGTCCTGGTAATAATGCAGGTTGTGGATGGTGTTCAGGCGCGCGCCGAGGATCTCTCCGCAGCTGTCGAGATGGCGCAGGTAGGCGCGACTGAAATGCCGGCAGGTGTAGCAGCCGCAGTTTTCGTCCAGTGGCCGGGTATCATCGCGATAGCGGCTGTTGCGGATTTTGACCACGCCCTCGCGGGTGTACAAAAAGCCGGTGCGCGCATTGCGCGTTGGAATCACGCAATCGAACATATCGACGCCCTGCCGCACCGCCTCGACGATATCTTCCGGTTTGCCCACACCCATTAAATAGCGCGGCCGGTCGGTGGGTAAATGCGGCAGGGTGACATCGAGGATATGCGTGCGTTCGGCCTCGGGTTCGCCCACCGAGAGCCCGCCAATCGCGTAGCCATCAAAGCCAAGCTGCTTGAGCCCGTCTGCTGAATGTGCCCGCAAATCGGCATACATGCCGCCCTGCACGATCCCGAACAGCGCGTTGGGATTGCCCGCGTGCGCCTGCTTGCATCGCTCTGCCCAGCGCAGTGACAACTGCATGGATTCATCGGCTTCCTGCTCCGTGGCGGGATACGGTGTGCATTCGTCGAACTGCATGACGATGTCCGAGCCCAGTTCACGCTGAACCTGCATCGAGCTTTCAGGTGTCAGTTCCACCTTGGCGCCATCGACCGGCGACTGGAAGATCACCCCCTGCTCGCTGATCTTGCGCATTTTTGCCAGGCTGAATACCTGGAAGCCACCGGAGTCCGTCAGGATCGGCCCCTGCCAGTGCATAAAGTCGTGCAGGTCGCCGTGCTTGCGGATGATCTCGGTGCCCGGGCGCAGCATCAGGTGAAAGGTATTGCCGAGGATGATCTCGGCGCCGAGCTCGGTAAGCTCTTCCGGGGTCATGGCCTTGACCGTGCCATAGGTGCCCACCGGCATGAACGCCGGGGTTTGTACCGTGCCGCGCTCAAATGTGAGCTGGGCGCGCCTTGCAAGGCCGTCATTATTGAGTAAGTTAAATAACATCAGTAAGTTAAGTTATATAGTTAATGTTTATAATATCTTGTTTCATACAGGTAAAAGGCTATCATTTACCAGCCTATAATCAACTCGGTCTTCTCTGTGCCCCAGCGTTTCGCTGCAAATATTTGCGACTGTCTGGACATTTTTGGCGGGCAATGCCCGCCCTACCTGTTGCGCCCCGTGGTTTAGCTTCCTGGTTTTGCTTTTACCTTAATAGTTTTTCTCCGCGTCCTCTGCGACAATTCCGGGCGTCCTGCCCTCCACCCTTCGGGCCGCGTAAAAAACACGCGTTCAATTTGATCCATACAAATTAGTCAGCGGTTAAGGCTCTATGGGTAATGTTTTCTTTCAAACAATAAACATCGCATCACCATAACTGAAAAACCGGTAATGCTGCTCGATGGCGGCCTGGTAAGCGTGCAAGATTTGTTCACGGTTGGCAAACGCACTCACCAGCATCAGCAGGGTCGATTCAGGCAAATGAAAATTGGTGATCAGCGCATCGACGCTGTGAAAGCGATAGCCGGGATAAATGAATATGTCGGTATCGCCGCGATACGGTTTCAGCTCGCCGCTGGCCGATGCACTTTCCAGGCAGCGTACCGAGGTCGTGCCCACGGCGATGATACGCCCGCCACGCGCCCTTGCCTGCCGACAGGCGAGTACGGTGTCGCTCGCTGACATCGATATATTCGGCGTGCATTTTATGGTCGACAATGTTTTCACTGCGTACCGGCTGAAACGTGCCTGCACCCACGTGCAGGGTGACATAGCTAAATTCAACACCCTGCTGGCGCAGGCGTTGGAGCAAGGCCTCGTCAAAATGCAGGCCCGCAGTGGGGGCCGCCACCGCGCCCGGTTGTCTGGCGTACACCGTCTGGTAGCGTTCGTGGTCCAGCGCTTCGTCGGCGCGCGTTATATACGGCGGCAAAGGCATGTGGCCTGACTGCTGCATCAGTTCGCTCAGCTTGATGCCCTGGTCACAACATAGTTCGAACAGATCCTGCTGGCGCCCAGTCACTGTGAGCGCATGTGGTGAGTTTTCAATAGTGATGTGAGCGCCGGCTTTGGGCGATTTGCTGGCACGTATATGCGCCAGGCAACGTTGCTCATCGAGCAGGCGTTCGATCAGAATTTCCACCTTGCCGCCGCTGGACTTGTGGCCGTAGAGGCGCGCCGGGATTACGCGAGTATCGTTGAATACCAGCAGGTCACCCGCCTGCAGAAAATCCGCCAGCTCGTTGAAGTGGTGATGACTGATTTCATCACGCGCACGATCCAGCTTCAATAAACGACTGGCAGAGCGTTGCTCGGCAGGTGCCTGGGCGATCAGCGCCGCGGGCAGCTCATAATGGAAATCGCGCGTTTTCATTGCGCGCGATGGTATCACGATGTTTTATTGAGGACGAAAAAAAGGCCGGTTAAAACCGGCCTTTTTATATTCACTAGCTAGAACAATTAGCTGGCTTTGCGTCTTGCAACACCGATCAGGCCAATCAGGCCAGAACCGAACAGCCAGACTGCAGCAGGTACAGGTATTACCTGTTGCACGCCACCGGAAATCCCTACAGCGCTGTTAGCAGTGAGTCCGAAATCGATTTTGACTACCATCAGGTCGTAGGCAAGGCTACCGGTAAAGGTATTGCTTGCGGTATAGACTGGTGAGTTCTGAGTTTCAGGAAGAACACCCGCTGGTACGAAGCCGAACGTATTTCCAACATCAACGCCCTTATTCAATGAACCCAGGCCGCCAATATCGGTGTCCAATTCAAATGCTGAGACGACATTGGTAAAGATTGGGGTAATCTGAGCACCTGCGGCAGTGCCAGCTGTCAATGAATACGACACACTTGAGTTGGCACTAATCTGGCCCGCGATTTGAACCGGAAGATTAAAGGTGAAGCCAAAGCTTGAGGAGTTAGCCCCTGTAGTAGCACCCACGCCAAAGAGCAGGATTGGATCGGCATTACCACCCAGTGAGTTGACCGATAGTGAGTTTCCAGCACCATCGCTAAAGGTATTTATTTCTGAGCCCAGCGAAATTTCACCAGTTTTGGCGTCGTATACTAAAGTGCCTGCATCTCTGATTGTTAGATCACCGATAGATACATCATATGTAGTACTACATATAGCCTCGCCACACTGAACAATGCTGCCGGCCAGAACCTGAGGTGCTGAAAACAGCCCTGCAGATAACACAGCTGCTGCGGCTGTGGTTTTGAAAGTCATCTTTAATGATTTTAACATGTTATTTTTCCTCTATCCCTTTGTTTTATATATATTTAGTAAGTATGAATGCTTGATTGTTTTGATAACGTTATAAACTTAAAAATCTGAGCAATAATAATGCAAAAACCAAGCCATCTAAAAAATTTACTTCATAAACAGGTAGTTAACATTATTGGCTATAACTCCTGGTTTGAATTGTGTAAAAGAAGCTGACGATTATGGTTTAAGAGCTCAATAATTAGTTAAATATAGCCAGAAATTCCGACTCCATTTTACGCCTTCGATATTATTTATATATTAATCAGCTAGTTAATATTACCTGTAACGGCAGCTGGATATTAGACTCTGTTTCAATCTGTAAAGCCTGCCGACAATATGTGGTCAACACAAGTATTCAGCTTTTCATTCTGCCCACCGCGCAGCTGACAAATGATTTGGCTTTCGCTTTGGCGGCTGCAATACCTTCAGCGGTACCCGATTCTGGATAGCCGAGATTCAGCAGCGTGGCAGTGAGCAATTCACCCAGGCCCTCTTCTGCGTCGGCCGATACGATGCCCTCGGCAATATCGACTTCGACAGCGGTCACGCCCTCTAGCGCTTTCAATTTGGATGTAATGGTGCTGGCGCAGCCGCCGCACTTGATATTTTCAACCCTGACCTGGTAGTTCATAACAACACTCCCTGATGCTGACCATGATGCTACTGACTGGCGTGAATGACAATACCGGGCGATGTAGTCAGCAGCTGGCGTACTGCGAATAACCGCCGATATTATAAACATCACGAAAGCCCATCATCTCCAGCATCTGCTTGGCGAAGGCCGAGCGCTGGCCGCTGCGGCAATACAGGATCACCGGCTTGTCTTTCTCGATGGCATCAACGTGGTATTGCATCTGGTCGAGCGGCATGTGGACCGCGTCGTTGAGCGCGCCGGCACTGAATTCATAGTGGCTGCGCACGTCGATGAGCTGCCCGCCCTGGGACAATAAGGTTTTGATTTCACTACAGGATAAAATGTCGAACATGCTGGATTCCTTAACTGCAAGAATATAAGCATTCTATAATATACTAAGCAAAATTTCAACTGCTGATTTAGTTCTTATATTATATTTCAGTACACATACACAGCATATTCAACACGCCTGAGAGTTTCAGGATCCACCTGTGGGGCAAAAAATCAGCTTAAGAACATACCAGTGTACCGGTCTCTTCCTCGTCGTCATCGTCCGCATCGACCTTGACCAGAAGATCGTTCATATCCTCGAAAAACTCGGCCAGGTCAAACGAATTGGTCAGGTTGACGATGTCGGTCGATGGATCGCGGGGTAACGCCAGGCCCGGGACCGAAGTGGCTTCCAGAACAAGGCCGTTAGGGCCGAAGATTGGCTTGAAGGCGTACCCTGGCGAGGCTGTAATGCTCTGGAACTGGCCAGTGCTGCTGCTGTATGTCACCGGCGAGAAGTTGTCCTGCAATTTCAGTGCAGGAGAACCCGGCGGTATGATCACGGCCATGGCACCACCGAAAATAATCTGCCCGGTGACATCCAGCAGGTCATAATCCACCCCGGCCGTGGTGATACCTTCCACATCGAGATTGAGCAACGAGTTGCTGAGCAAGGTCAGGTCACCATCGATCAGCATGACACCGGGTGAGTTTCCAGGGCTGAGGATGCCATCATTGAACACGTCACCGATGATGCTGCCACTGCCGCTGAGTGTACCGCCGTTATTGGTCACGCCGATGCTGGCGAGCTGCACGTAGAGCGTGCCCTGTACATCCAGCGTGGCACCTGGATTGATGGTGATGCCGGTGTCCACGAGGTGGGTATTGCCGCTATCCACTACCGTGAATACACCACCGGTTAAATTGAATGCAGCGGTGCCGCTAATGCCATCGGTAACAGAGCCGAAACCATCAATGCTACCGCCGTTGGTATTGAGAACCCGGTCTAAGGTAACCGACCCGAGGATGTTGACACCGCCATTAAAGTTTGTGGCACCCGCGCCCGACATGGAACCGCCCGACCATGTTGATAAATTCGTTACGTCAAGATTGCCGTTGCCGCGCAAAATACCATCAAGCATCTGCAGGTTGCCGACAGTACTGTTTGCCTGTAATACAAGATCAGATGTTGAGTTACTGATGATCAGCGTGCCACCACCGCCGAGCGCACCATTGAATGTATGTGTACCGGTATCAATATCCAGCGCACCGCCCGTGGCGATATTAAAGGCGCCAGCATGTGTGTTGCCGACAATCAGTCGCAGAGCACCGCCATTTAGAATATTGGTCTGGCCATCATTGGTAAAGTCACCGGCAATTGCAGCCGAATCGGATACATTCATCACCGCGCCAGGCTGGATATCCAGCGTCGTCGAGTTGACAGTACCGGCTATCCAGTCGAATGCGTTATTAATAGTAAGTGGGTCACCGCTGATGCTACCGCCGCCGTTCAGAACCAGGTCCATGATATCGACAAGGCCAGGTACACCGCTGAAATCGACCGCTGCACCATTGATCAACATAGAACCCGCGCTGAAGTCGTAATTGCCGGTGAAGTTTCTATTGCTCAGTACCTGGACCTGGCCTGTGCCGTTTACGAGATAGTCACCCGCATCTGTTGGTGTGCCGGCTTCATTTAATACGAGTGTGCCTGCGCTTACATTGACAACGCTTGCAGCAGCGTTAGCGAGTCCTGTACTGAAGGTCAAGCTGCCACCGGACACATCCAGCTGTGCGTTATTTGCCATGGTGATATTCACGAACTCGGTATTACCTGCCGAGTTTACGAACAGATCGTTATTAACAAATGCGCCTGAAGTATCGGAACTGGTAATGTCACCGTTCGATGAATGTGTCACCTGTCCACCAGCACCGATTGTGAAGCTACCACTGTTGATGATGTCCAGGTCGCCATCGCCGAGTATGTTGACAGGCTGGCTGCTGGTGAACGCAATACCGTCGATCGTTTTGGTTGCTGCAGTATTCAGGTTAAGCACGGTATCGATAGCGAAGCCGCCACCAAAGCCAAACCATTTGCCGCCGTTCCATTCCATCGGAGTGGTCGTAGTGACATTGAATGTGCCGCCCATCGCATCGATATCACCTGAGGTGATAAATGTCAGCCCGGTACCGACCCCCATGTCAAATGTGGCGCTGGTGCTGTTGTAGGTCAGTGCACCCGTCGACTCGTTATTGAAAATGCCAGTGCCGTCTGATGAGCGAATGCTGGCAGATTCATCCAGGCCCAGCGGCCCCTGGTTGATCAGTTGTCCAGTGCCCACAATATCCAGCGGGTTGGAAATCGTGCGCGTGGCGAGTGCGTTATTGCTCAGTGTCACGATACCGCCATCGATGATGGCATTACCGGTTACGGAAGGCACGGCCATGTCACCATCGACCAGTAAGTTATGCGATAAGGTACTTTCACTCCAGGTGAATAAACCGCTGGTGGTTGTGTTGCCGTTGCCTTGTAAAGTCGCATTTGATGACAGTGTGAAAGCATTGATGGTGTTGTTCAAGCCGTTTAACACTGCGGTCGCATTGCTGACATTCAATTCATTGAATGTGGCGGTATTAGCAATTGCGAGCATGCCGCTGCCGCCTGCATTAACAATGCCAGTTGAATTGAATGTGCCGGCGACGTTGACAGAGCCCGCCTGTACATCCAGATCCACATTAGTCGCCGTGCCGGTGAACGTGGCATTGCCCTGAATACTCAATGTGCTGGTAATAGCGGAAAGTGTGATGCCGCCATCGTTAATGACATTCGCATCACCAGTCAGGCTTAACACACCATTTGTGGCGAGTATTATCGTGCCGCTATCTAATGACAGGTTGACGATAGTGTCGACCGTCGAAGTGATGGTCGGGGTGAATAATCCAATACTAACGCTGTCACCCACAGTTGGTACTACGTCACCTACCCAGTTGATGGCAGTTGTCCAGTTGTCATCGGACCCCGCCTCGCCATCCCATACGATGAGTGAGCCACCTAATGGGAAGTTTAATGCCCAGATGCCAAACTGTGAACCTGTTGTACCTGCCGGATCGATGACTGCTACACAACCGTTGCAATTGCCAGAGGAAACAAGCGTTGCGTTTGTGGTTCCATTGCTGGCATTGATAAAGGCGTCGGAATCAGTGCCCGCCCCTGTGTTATCAATTGTGATATTGGTTGCATTTATAGAAACGCCTTCTGTATCTGCATCGCTTGATTCGATCGATGCAGATGAATTAGCACCCGTACCTGCACGCAGGAAGAAGTCGCCAGTCGCAAGCACGCTCACATCAGTGACGCCGGTCTGATTGCCACGAATTATTACGCCGGTGTTATTTGCTGTGCCACCTGCAATAGTGATGTCACCAGTTGAAGCATCTATATCAACATCACCACTGCCTGACTGGATATCAATACCCCGTCCAGCAACGCTGCCGCCGGTGATTGAGATATCCGCAGCGTTCAGGTTAAGGCTGTCATTGAGAAAATAGTTAACAAATCAGAGCTGGTATTGTTGATAATGAGACTTCCGCTACCGTTGAGATCATTGTCCGCTGTCAGAGAAATTATTGCAGTACTGGTGGCCGTAACATCATCATTAATGATCAGGTCGTTATTTGATATTAAGTTAAGGAATGTATCGCCACCGTTGACTACACCTGCAACCCGTAGACTTCCGCCATTAATTGCCTGTAACGAAATATCGCCACCAACGTTCTGGATCGACAGTATGTCCAGGGTGCCAATCACTGAGGTGTAAAACAGGTTGACACTGGCAGCGGTGGATTCGGTGGCTGTAAGCGTGGCTGCATCAAAATCGAGTTCAATGCCGCCTGCAGAAATCAGGGTTAAATTGGCAGCCGATACATCAGGCAATCCAGCGCCTGCACCACCATTGGATATCTGTCCATTGGCAGAGAGAACCACATCACCCGTTGCGGTTATATCTGTAATACCGGTTGCGTTTAAAAACAGGTCGAAACTGCTGATGTTGAAATTACCATTGGCTGACATTGACGCGAGGGTATTGTTGAAAGTGCCAACGCTATTGATCGTGACATTGCCGGAACCGTCGATGTCACCCGAGCCCAGGGTTAATGTGATGTCACCAGCGGTTGTACCGATAAAGATATCGCCACCACCCAGGGTGCGAATCGGTTCCCTGAGATCAAAATTAGCATTCACCAGCAGGTTGATCAGGCCACCCAGTTCGGTGTGAATTCCCAGGATTAAATGCGGCGCCAGTGGCTGGCCAGCAATCGTGTCACACCCGGGTGACGCACTGCCGTAACAGGTATTACCGACAGTGACTGTGCCAGATCCATTATCAGTGACATTAATAAAGATACCTTCACCGCCACCGCCGGTGGAGCCGTGGATATGCGCGCCGATGAAATCAGTGGTGATATCCAGTGCATTGAGTGCATTCAGGCCAATGGTGCCATTTTGAGGCCCATCATGATCAATAAAAACAGAGTTTGCTGTTATGGAGCCTGTGGCTGTGCGCAGGATATCACTGTCATCGCTAAGGCTGTTCACCTTGATCAGCATGTCATTAGTGGATTATGTTCGCCAGTACGATGTCATCGCCAGTGGCA
The DNA here is from genome assembly GCA_963847575.1 of uncultured Gammaproteobacteria bacterium. GTDB lineage: Bacteria > Pseudomonadota > Gammaproteobacteria > SZUA-229 > SZUA-229 > JASBSR01. The sequence continues at coordinate 72 of CAWKAL010000107.1, read as the reverse complement.
GTGGTATTAACGCCATCGCGCATCCAGATTTCCAGGTTGCCGCTGCCGGTGTCAATCGTTGTGCCATCTACC